>CAYULN010000154.1:0-2757 GCA_964445605.1 uncultured Caulobacteraceae bacterium
CGGAAATCAACTACGATCAGATCGATCAGATGTGGGGCATGGACATCGTCGTTTGCACCACGGCCGCCAATGACAAGGAAGCCAAGGCGCTTCTGAAGCATTTCCAGTTCCCGTTCACGGCTTAAGGGACGGGTAGAGAGACACAATGGCAAAGAAATCCGCTGTCAATCGCAATGAGATGGTCAAGGCCCTGGTCGCCAAGTACGCTGCCAAGCGTGAGGCGCTGAAGGCCACGGCCAATGACGAAAGCCTGCCGCTGGAAGAGCGTTTCGCCGCTCGCCTGAAGCTGGCCAAGTTGCCGCGCAACTCCAACCCGACGCGCGTGCGCAACCGCTGTGAAATCACCGGCCGTCCGCGCGCCTTCTATCGCAAACTTCACATGAGCCGGATCTCGCTCCGCAAACTGGCCAACGAAGGCCAGATTCCGGGCATGACCAAGGCCAGCTGGTAAGGGAGGCACATAGATATGTTCGTCAATGATCCTCTCAGCGATATGATCGCCCGCATCAAGAACGCCGCCATGCGTCAGCGTTCCAAGGTGCTCACCCCTGCGTCGAAGCTGCGCGGCCGCGTCCTCGAGGTCCTGAAGGACGAGGGCTACATCCGCGGCTACGAAGTCGTGGAACAACCGGGTGAATTCCCGCAGTTCGAAATCGAGCTGAAGTATTTCGACGGCCAGCCGGTCATCGCGGAAATCGCCCGCGTGTCCAAGCCGGGCCGCCGGGTCTATTCGTCGATCAAGGACCTCAAGCCGATCAAGAACGGCCTGGGGATCTCGATCCTGTCGACGCCCAAGGGCGTCATGTCTGACACCGCTGCCCGCGAAAACAACGTCGGCGGCGAAGTCCTCTGCCGCGTCTACTAAGATAAAGCAGCGGACACTTAAGGCACAAAGGTAGCAAGATGTCTCGTATCGGTAAGAAGGCCATCTCGGTTCCCAACGGCGTCAACGTGACGCTGGCGGGCCAGGATGTGACCGTGAAGGGCCCCAAGGGCCAGCTCGGCTGGAAGGTCGTCGAGGAAATCGAAGTCAAGCAGGAAGGCAATGTCCTGCACATCACGCCGCGCGGCGACAGCCAGCGCCACCGCGCGATGTGGGGCCTGTCGCGCACCCTGATCGCCAACATGGTCAAGGGCGTCACCGAAGGCTACGAAGTCACCCTCGAAATGGTCGGCGTCGGTTACCGCGCCGCCATGAAGGGCCAGACCCTGTCGCTGCAGCTCGGCTTCTCGCACGATGTCGACATCGTGCCGCCGGCCGGCATCAAGTTCGACGCGCCGAAGCAGACCGAAGTCAAGATCACCGGCATCGACAAGCAGCTGGTCGGTGAAATGGCCGCCAAGATCCGCAAGATTCGTCCGCCTGAACCCTACAAGGGCAAGGGCGTCAAATACGCCGGCGAACGCGTTCGCCGCAAGGAAGGCAAGAAGAAGTAAGCCATGGCCCTGTCTCCTCGTGAACAAACAGCTCGCCGGGCGCAACGCAACCGCACGCGCCTCAAGAAGCTCTCCAACGGCCGCCCGCGTCTGTCGGTCTTCCGTTCGGATAAAAACATCTATGCCCAGGTCATCGACGATGCTTCGGGCGTGACGGTCGCGGCCGCTTCGTCGCTGGAAGGCGGCAAGGGCAAGTCGGGCACCAACCAGGCGGCCGCTTCGGAAGTCGGCAAGCTGGTCGCCCAGCGCGCCATCGAAAAGGGCATCAAGGATGTCGTGTTCGATCGCGGCGGCTACATCTATCATGGCCGGGTGAAGGCGCTGGCGGAAGCCGCGCGCGAAGCCGGTCTCAATTTCTAAGGAATCCCGAATGGCACGTCCCAGCGAAAACCGCGGTGAGCGCCGCGACCGTACCGAGGAGCCCTCGGAATTCGTCGAAAAGCTCGTCGCCATCAACCGCGTCGCCGCCACCGTCAAGGGTGGTCGCCGCTTCTCCTTCGCCGCTCTGATGGTCGTCGGCGACCAGAAGGGCCGCGTCGGCTACGGTCACGGCAAGGCGCGTGAAGTGCCGGAAGCCATCCGCAAGGCGACCGAAGAAGCCAAGAAGTCGATGATCCGCGTACCCTTACGCGAATCGCGCACCCTGCATCATGACGGCTACGGCCGTTGGGGCGCAGGCAAGATTCAGATGCGCGCCGCCCCTCCGGGCACTGGCGTCATCGCCGGCGGTCCGATGCGCGCGGTTCTGGAAACCCTGGGCGTCTCCGACGTCGTCGCCAAGTCGCTGGGGTCGTCGAACCCCTACAACATGGTGCGCGCCACGTTCGAAGCGCTGAAGGTCCAGTCGTCGCCGCGCCAGATCGCGTCGAAGCGCGGCAAGAAGGTCGGCGACCTGCTGGCCCGCCGCAACGATGGCGCGTCGTCGCCGGAAGCGATGGAGGGCTAAGTCATGGCCAAGGCGCCTGCGAAGACTGAAACCAAGACCGTTACCATCAAGCAGACCGGTTCGCCGATCCGCCGCACCAAGGACCAGCGCGCGACGCTGGCGGGCCTGGGCCTGAACAAGCTCGGCCGCGTGTCGACGCTCCAGGACACCCCGTCCGTACGCGGCATGATTGCCAAGGTGCACCACATGGTGACCATCGTCGAATAAGACATCAGTGCGGGCTCCCGGAGCCCGCACTTTTTTATCAAGCCGAGTGGGGCGACGCCCTGCGCAATCCAAAGGAATAGGCAAAATGACCAAGTTGAACGAAATCCGCGACAACGAAGGCGCCACCAAGGGCCGCATGCGCGTCGGCCGTGGCCCGGGTTCGGGCA
>CAYULN010000155.1:0-5341 GCA_964445605.1 uncultured Caulobacteraceae bacterium
CGCCAGGGCGGCCAGTCGAAGCTCGACCTGCGGGTCGTGCTCGATCTGGGCGCGCTATTGGTGGAAAAGGCGACCAAGGGCTTCCTGCCGGCGCGGTTCGTGCTGTTTGCCGGGGTGGGGGTTACCGGCGTGTTCGTGTACAGCGCCGTGCTGTATGCCTGCCATCATCTGTTCCACGTCGATGAAACCGTGCCGCTGTACCGGTTCCAGTTCCGCTTTGACGACATTGTCAGCTATAGCCTGGCGATCTGGCTGTCGATGACCTCGAACTTCTTTATCAACAATTCGATCACCTTCCGGGACAAGCGGCTGAAGGGCTGGCGGTTGCTCGGCGGGTTGTTCAGTTTCTACGTGGCTTGTTCGATCGGCGCCGCCTTCAGCCTGGCGTTGTCCCTGTATATGAAGGGCCCGCTGCATGTTCATTACATGCTGGCCGGCCTCGTCGCGACGCTTCTGGCCTCGGTATGGAACTATTGGGCGGCAACCATGCTGTCCTGGCGCAAGGCCAAGGCATAAAAACGCCTGAGACCGGGGTGGAGCTCAGGCGCAAAACTCATGAAATCCGGAAGGGTAAGCCGGGCTTACCAGCCGCGGCGGTCGTCGTTGCGGTCATCACGACGATCGTAACGGCGGTCATAGTCGTCGCGGCGGTCATAGCGCCGATCGTCGTAGCGGTTGTCGTAACGATTGTCGTAGCGATCATCATAGGCGTAGTCGTTGCGGCACTTGGTGTTGTTCTTGCCGATCGACGAACCGACCGCCGCACCGACCACGGCGCCCAGCACCGTGTTGACGCCCTTGTCGTGACGGCCCGAGGCGCTGTTGCCGATAGCCGCGCCGGCCACCGCGCCGACGACGGCGCCCTTGGTGGCGTTGTCATGCTTGCGCTCATAGCAGCTTTCGGCCGAGGCCAGGGCGGGGATGGTGAACAGGGCCAGGGCGGCGCCTACGATGACGGTCTTGGTGACGGGGTTACGCATGACGGGTCTCCTCAAAAGGTCTGGGCTCAGAGCGAACGACTCGCCGTGCCGATGAGGTTAATAATGACGCGGCCAACATGAACGGCGCTTGATAAGTTGGTTCATGTTCGTTCATCTTGAAAAGAAACGCGTGGCGCCGGCGGACGCATAAAAAAAGCCCCCGGCGATGGGACGCCAGGGGCCATAAGGGTCTCAGGGAGGAACTTAGAAGAAAGCGCCGTTACCAGCGGCGGTAGTGATGGTAGTAACGCGGCGGGGCGTAGTAATATTCCCGGTAATAGGGATAAGGACGGGGTTCGACGTAAACCGTGCGTGGTTCGACATAGACGGTGCGCGGGCCGTTGTCGTAGCGGCTGTCGGAATAACCGTCGTTGTAGCCTTCATTGTAGCCGTTGTCGTAATAGCCGGACGGGCAATGGGTATTGCCTCGGGCAATCGACGAACCGACGGCGGCGCCGACGAGCGCGCCGGCTACGGTGCCCGTGCCCTTGGAATGGCGGCCGGCGGTGCCGTTGCCGATAGCGGCGCCGGCCAGGGCGCCGATTACCGCGCCATTGGCGCCGGCGTCATCACGGCGGCCGCAGTCGGCCGAAGCGACGGCAGGGAGGGCCAGGCCGGCGGCGGCGCCGACAGCCAGGGCGGACAGGATCAGGGTCTTACGCGGGGTCATGAGAAAATCTCCTTGTACTCTCTGGCGATCCCTGTCGTTTCGGGCCGGGGCCGCCGCATCATGGAAGCCAGTGTACAAAAGCCGAGATGAACGGGGTTTGACGGCTGCATTCATGTTCATTCAGTTTGTGAACAGGTTTTGGCCACTTTCAGGACCGCTCAGTACGGCCGGCGCGGCCAGCGGTATTCATAGGGTGTACGCCGGTCGAGGCGGGCGCGGTCGTCGTAGACCTGGGCCGAATAGTCGTAGAGATCGGGGCCATAGTTGCGGTGCCGGTAGCCGGTGTAATAGCCGCGGTAGCAACCACAGCTGCCGTAGTAGCGACTGCCGCTGAGATAGTGGGCGCCATAATCGTCATAGACGACGGTGCCGCGGCTGCGGCAGCAATAGCCGCTGCCGGAATAGCTTGAGGTGTCGCTGTAGTAATAGGTGCCGCCGCTTTTGTGGCGCGAGGCGTCGCTGGGCGCGTAATTATAAGCCGAAGCGACCGCCGGCAGGAGCAGCAGGGCGCCGGCGATAAGGACGGAAGCCTTTGTTTGAATGGCAATTTTCGGCATGGCGAAATCTCCTCGAGCGCGCCGGGTCGCCGGGAAGATTAGGATCGTGTCGCGAAAGCGGGAAATGCCGATCGGGCGGCGGAATCAAAATTTTTGGTAAATGGCGTTAACCGGGCCCCATTCGCCGCGCGAGCGTGTGTCGGCTTCGAGATAGTTGTAACGGTAGGGGCGGAGGACGATGCGGGCAGGCTGCGCGGCCGGACGTTCCAGACGGGTGGCTGGCGCCTGCCACGGCCGGGACGCGGCGCGATAAACGGTGACGCCGTGTTCGACCGTCAGCGTGCCGGCCGATGCGGCCAGGGCGCGACAATCATCACTCAGCGTCAGTTTGTGGGGTTTCGCCGCTTGGACAGTCAGTGGCGCCGATAGCGCGAGCGCGGCACACAGGGCCGGCAAATGGAATGTGGTTTTCATGGAAGCGGGCCTCCGGCCGGTTGCCGCTGTCTGCGGCCTGAAAACGCCCCCGAAACCGATCCGGATGCGCCGGCAAGGGCGCATCCGGTGATAGCCTGGTCAATCAAAGGCTTAGTCGTTGCACTTGACCTTGTCCTTGGCCAGCTTGGCGCCGACCACGCCGCCGGCGACGGCGCCCGCGACCGTACCCAGGCCCTTGTGCTTCTTGTCGGTGACGACGTTGCCGCCGACACCGCCGGCGATGGCGCCGATGACCATGCCCTTGTCCTTTTCCTTCTTCTTCTTGGCTTCACAGGCGGCCTGGGCGTCGGCTTCAGCCTGAATCTGGGCCTGCGTCTTGGCCTTGGCGAAAGCGACCGGCGTGGCCGCGCCGGCGATCAGGGCAACAGCGATACCGGCGGCAAAAATCGTGCGAGTGGTCTTGGACATGGCAAAGTCTCCCTAGCTGAAACGTGGGGACAATGCTCTGCTTCGCGGCGGATTTGAAGCCCTTTTCCGCGGCCGATCCCCGTGATGACGCTAAATCTCTATTTTGTCGGAAATAAGTTTTGTTTGCTTTTGAGCGGTTTGGCCTTATGCGGGCGGCATGAATGACTTCGAAGCGGTGATCGAAAGGGTCGGCTTTCAGGGCGATGGCCTGACCCATGACGGCGTGGCCGTGCCGTTGAGCCTGCCCGGCGAGCGGGTGCGGTTGCGACGCGGTAAGGAAAGAGCCGAATTGGTCGAGGTGCTGGAGGCCAGTCCGCAACGGGTGACGCCGCCCTGCCGGCATTTCAGTACTTGCGGTGGTTGTGCTTTGCAGCATTGGGACATGGTGGCTTACAGCGCCTGGAAACAGGAGATCGTCGCGGCGCAGCTGAAACGGGCCGGCCTGGAGACAGAGGTGGCGCCGATCATGACCACGCCGCCGGGCAGTCGCCGTCGGGTGGGTTTACATGCGCGTAAGGCGGGGAAGACGGTCGAGATCGGCTACAAGATGCGCCGGTCGTGGACCCTGGTGCCGATCCATGAGTGTCCGATCGCCGAGCCTGCTATCGTCCAGGCCTTGCCGCTGTTACGTGCCCTGGCGGAGCCGTTGTTCGAGCATCCGAAATCAGCGCCGATCCTGCACGTGACGGCGTCGCTGACCGGGCTGGATATCGATATTTCCGGCGTCGAGCGCAGCCGGAGCGGCGGTCTGTCGGCCGATGCGCGGATGCGGATCGCCATGACGGCGGGCGAGGGCGACTTTGCCCGGGTGACGCTGAGCGAGGACATTCTTTATGAGGCGCGTAAGGCCCGCGTCGCTTTCGGCAAGGCGCAAGTAAACCTGCCGGTCGCTTCGTTCTTGCAAGCGAGCGCCAAGTCCGAGGCTGACATGGTGGCCTGCGTCAAGGCGGGTGTGGCCGGGGCGAAAAGCGTGGCCGACTTGTTCTGCGGCGCCGGCACCTTTACCTTTCCGCTGGCCGAAACGGCGGTGGTCCGGGCGGCGGATGGGGCGGTATCGGCCATCGCGGCGCTGAAAGGCGCCATCGCCGGGGCGCCGGGCCTGAAAACCATCGCGCCCGAGGCGCGCGACCTGTTCCGACGGCCCTTGCTGGCCGAGGAAATGAAGGGGCTGGACGCGGTGGTGTTCGACCCGCCGCGTGCCGGCGCCGAGGCGCAGAGCGCGGAAATCGCGCGTTCCGGCGTCGCCCGGGCGGTCGGTGCCAGTTGCAATGTGCAAACCTTTGTCCGCGACGCACGCATCCTGGTCGACGCCGGTTTTCGGCTTGAGCGCGTCACGCCGATCGACCAGTTCCTGTGGTCGAGCCATGTCGAACTGGTCGGCGTGTTCTCACGCTAGGCTGCGCTGAATCCTGTGCATGATCGCGATTTTGTTCGTCCCAAATCATGGGTTTTGGACTATGGTAAATCCCCATCCATAAGAAAGTCGCGTCCTTGATTTCCGTTGTCGTCCCTACCCTGAATGCCGAAGACACCCTGGTGCGGACCCTGAGTTCGCTGGTTCCCGGCGTGGTCGAAGGCCTGATCAAGGAAGTGGTGGTGGTCGACGGCGGCTCCGAGGACGCCACCCTGGAAATCGCCGACTCGACCGGCTGCCGGATCGTCCATGCCGACGCGGCGCGCGGCCTGCAGCTCTGGCAGGGGTGCCGTGAGGCCAAGGGCGACTGGCTGATGGTCCTGCATCCGGACTCGCAACTCGGCGACGGCTGGATGGACCAGGTCCAGGCGCATATCAAGGCGTTCCCAGCCCAGGCGGGCTATTTCCACCTGCAGTTCGACCACCCGTCGTTCTTCGTCAAGCTGTGGGGCGAGGTTGTCGCCCTGCGGGCGCGCTGGCTGGCCATGCCGAGCGGCGATCACGGCCTGCTGTTGTCGCGGGCGCTGTATGACTGTGTGGGCGGGTACAAGGACCAGATCGCTTTCGAAGACGTGGCCTTGTCCATGGCACTGGGGCGGGCACGGCTGCGCGTGATGCGGGCGTCGCTGACTACGTCGGCGGCGCGGTTCCAGGCGCGGGGCTGGGCTCTGGCGGCGCTGGGGCGGTCGCTGCGGTTTGCGCTGTATCTGCTGGGGGTGCCGCCCAAGCCGCCGGTCAAATCGGCGGCAGCCTAAAGGGCTTTTTTCGCGGTCGCGCAACTTATCCAAAAAGTGCACGACGGCAGAGGCACACTTTTTGGGTTGCGCTTAGTTCCCATCATCCTCGTCGTTAAGCGCGACCTTGGCCGGTTCGGCGT
>CAYULN010000156.1:0-8152 GCA_964445605.1 uncultured Caulobacteraceae bacterium
ATGGGGTCCATGGGCCAGAGGCCCCTGGTCTTAAACAAATTCCCCGCGCATCAGCATCGGCAACTCACCGGTCGCCGCACCGGCATCTTACATGACAAACTGCCGCGAGGCCGGGAAGCGTTTGAACATTCCCATGCCAACACCCCGCATCGTCCGCAGCAAAGGATTGCCGTTGGAAAACAGCCGCACAAACCCATCCATCACCACCGACGTCGACACATTGTCGAACCGCCGCCAGCGCGCGTAACGTTCCAGAACCAGGTCGGACCCGATATCCTCGCCCAAACGCGCCGCCTCGATCAGCACTTCTGCCAAGGCGGCCACATCCTTCAGGCCCAGGTTCAACCCCTGACCGGCAATCGGGTGGATACCGTGCGCGGAATCGCCCAGCAAAGCCAACCGCCCCTTGTGCATCTCCTCGGCCAGGCCCAGGCCCAGCGGATAGATGAATTTCGGCCCGATCAGGCTGATTTCGCCGAGGAATTCACCGAACCGCGACAGCAGATGGTCGTAGAACAACCCCTCGTCCATCTGCATCAATGCCTTGGCCTTGGCGTGCTTTTCCGACCAGACGATGCAGGCCCGATTGTCGGTCAGCGGCAAAATGGCGAACGGCCCAGTCGGCAGGAAATGCTCATAGGCGACATTGTTGTGCGGCTGCTGCATTTTCACGGTCGCCACCACCGCGCTCTGGTCGTAATCCCAGCGGATATGACCGATCCCCGCCTTGTCGCGTAACGAACTCATCCGCCCTTCCGCCGATACGATCAATGGCGCCTTCAGGGTTTGGCCGGTACTGAGGTCAACCTCAGCCAAGGCCGGGCCCTCACGGCTGCCGACCACCGAAACCGGGGCGAACACATTGATATGCCTGGTTTTTATAGCGTCGTACAGCACCTGGCGAACATGGCGGTTTTCGACCATGTAGCCCAGCGGCTCGCCGTCGCTGCGGCCGGAAATCTCATCGGCTTTGAAATTGAGAAAGAACGGCAACGGTTTGCGCGACGCCGCGCCGGGCAGATGGCCATCGGTGACCATGATTTCGTCCATCCGGCAGGCTTCAGCCGCCAGGGCATCACCCAGACCCAGAGCCTTCCACTGCCGAAAACAGGCGTAGGCGATGGCCGAGGCCCGCCCGTCGAACCCGGTATCAAGCATGTCGGAAAACGGCTGCCGCTCGACCAGGGCGACTTCGAGCCCGCCCGACTGCAAGGCAAGGGCAAGCGTCATGCCCGCCATGCCGCCGCCGACGATAATCACATCGAGAGTATCCATGCCGGGTATCATAGGCCTTGAATTTCGAAGGAGCAATGCGACTCGCTGTCCTGGGTCGCGATGAAAATCGCCACAGAAAAATTCACGGCGCGGCAAACATCGTAAACAGCTCTTAACCCTTTGCGTGGCAACTGGAAGGTCATGTTTCCACACGACCCGGATACGAAATGTCCAGCCTGACTATGACCCTGTGGTCCGCCTTCGAAGCCCATATGCGCGCCATCTGGCGGTCGGCCCTGATCGCCCGCATGCGCGGCGCCGTCTGGGCCCTGGCCGGTATCTCGACCTTGATCGCCCTCGCCACCTATCATCCGGACGACGCCAGCTGGAACACCGTCAGCCACGCGCCGGTGAGCAATGCCCTGGGCCATTTCGGCGCCATCGTTGCCGACCTGGGCTGGCAATCGGTCGGCCTCGCCGCCTGGCCCGCCGCCGCGCTCATGGTCTATTTCGGCATCGCGCGCACCTTCCATCCCGATCCGGACCAGACGCGCAATACCCAGCGCCGCCATGCCCTGTGGGCCGTGCTGTTCATCCTCGCCTTGAGCGCCGCGCTTGGCCCCATCATGAACGGCAAGGACCTGGTGATCGCCCAGAGCCTCGGCGGCTTCTGGGGTTCCGGCCTGAACAACCTGTTCAAGGCCTTGTTCACCTTCATGCACCTGCCGGCAGGCGCCGCCATCGCCAGCCTGCTGTTCGCTGTTCTGGCTCTCTACGGTTTCAATCAAACTCTCGGCCTGAAGTTCGCCCACTACCTGCACATGGGCAAGCACGCCGGCGGCACGCTCAACAATATGGGCCTTGGCTCCTTCTTCGAGGGCTTGACCGCCAAGTTAGAGGCCACCACCGTCAAGGCACGCGCAACGGCCGGCAAACCCATTAAAACGCCCAAAAAGCCGCAGATGGCGCTTGATGATGACGATGGCTTCGAGACCGTCGATGACCTGCCACCCGCTCAGGTCGCCACGCGCATCCAGCCGACCGTCGCGCCAACACGCCCGGCCCCCGCGCCGGAGATGTTCGACGACGAGGACGATGATGCGACGCCGATCACGCCCGTCCAGCCGCTGAAACCGCAAACGCCCGCGCCGACCAAGCAGCCGGAATTTGACTTCCTGCGCCCCAGCCAGTTCAAGCTCCCCGACCTGACCATCCTGGCCAAACCGAAGGCGCGCAGCCACGCCTTCGACGAGGAAGCCCTGCGCCAGAACGCCCGCATGCTGGAAAGCGTACTGGCCGAATTCGGCGTGCGCGGCGTCATCGACCAGATCCGCCCCGGTCCGGTGGTGACCCTGTACGAATTGGCCCCCGCCGCCGGCGTCAAGGGCGCGCGCGTCGTTGCCCTGGCCGACGATATCGCCCGCAACATGTCCGCCCGTTCCTGCCGCGTGTCAGTGGTCCAGGGCCGCAACGCCATCGGGATCGAACTGCCCAACCCGGTGCGTGAGACGGTGTTCCTGCGCGACCTGCTGGCGTCGAACGAGTACGAGCGGACAGGCCATATCCTGCCCATGGCGCTTGGGGAATCGATCGGCGGCGAACCCTACATCACCGACCTGGCCAAGATGCCGCACCTGCTGATCGCCGGTACGACGGGTTCGGGTAAGTCGGTCGGCGTCAACGCCATGATCCTGTCGATCCTGTACCGGCTCGATCCGGAACAGTGCAAGTTCATCATGATCGACCCGAAGATGCTCGAACTTAGCGTCTATGACGGCATTCCGCACCTGCTGGCGCCGGTGGTGACCGATCCGAAGAAGGCCGTGGTGGCGCTGAAATGGACCGTCAAGGAGATGGAGGACCGCTATCGCCGCATGTCGAAGATCGGCGTGCGCAACATCGCTTCCTTCAACGAACGCGCCCGCGCCACGGCCGCCGAGGGCAAGAACTTCATCCGCAAGGTCCAGACCGGCTTCGATGAGACCGGCCAGCCCGTCTATGAATATGACGAAATGGTGCCGGAGCCGATGCCGTACCTGGTTGTCGTGGTCGACGAGGTCGCCGACCTGATGATGGTTGCCGGCAAGGACATCGAAGGCGCCGTCCAGCGCCTGGCGCAGATGGCCCGCGCCGCCGGTATCCACCTGATCATGGCCACGCAGCGGCCGTCGGTCGACGTCATCACCGGCACCATCAAGGCCAACTTCCCGACGCGGATTTCGTTCCAGGTCACCTCGAAGATCGACTCGCGCACCATCTTGGGCGAACAGGGCGCCGAACAGCTGCTTGGCCAGGGGGACATGCTGTACATGGCCGGCGGCGGGCGCATCACCCGTCTGCACGGGCCGTTCGTTTCCGACGGCGAAGTCGAAGCCGTGGCGCAGTTCCTACGTGACCAAGGCACGCCGAACTATCTCGACGACGTCACCTATGGCGGCGACGAGGAATCCGCCGGCGGTGAAGGCGGCTTCGGCGAAGGTGGCGGTGGTTCGGGCGACGAGCTGTACGACAAGGCTGTTTACTTCGTCACTTTCGACCGCAAGGCTTCGACCTCCTACATCCAGCGCAAGCTGCAGATCGGTTATAACCGCGCCGCTTCGTTGATGGAGAAGATGGAACAGGAAGGGATTGTCGGGCCTGCCAACCATGTCGGTAAACGCGATATTCTGGTCGGGCCGCCGCTCGGACATTAGTAAGGATAAGACCAGGGGTCGCAGACCCCTGGACCCCGAAACCTATTCTTTGAAAATAACTAAAAGCCAGGCCCACTTCGGGACCTGGCTTTTAGTTATCTTGAAGGACAAGTTATGGGGTCGAGGGGTCCGCGACCCCTCGCCTTAAACCTTGCTAGCGTCACGATTCTGTCAGCCCCGCCTGCTAATCGAGCGGAAACAACGGAGGCTGACCATGAAACCCGCCGCCTGGCTTGCCGCCGCTCTTCTGCTCGCCGCCACACCCGCCGCCGCCGAACCGGTTCTGATGATTTCCATCGACGGCCTGCGCCCGGCCGACGTAACCGACGCCAAGGCGCGCGGCCTGAACCTGCCGGTGCTCACCGGCCTGGCCCAGCAAGGCATGTATGCCGCCGGCGTTCGTAACGCTTTGCCGACCGTCACCTATCCCAACCACACCACCCTGATCACCGGCGTCTGGCCGGCGAAGCATGGCATCGCCAATAATGTCGTCTTCGATCCGCTCAAGAAGAACATGGACGGCTGGTACTGGTACGCCTCCGATATCAAGGTCCGCACATTGTGGGACGCAGTACACGACACACACGGCACGGTGGCCAGCATCTCCTGGCCGGTCAGCGTCGGCGCATCTTCGATTGACTACAATATCCCCGAATTCTGGCGCGCCTGGACCGACGAGGACACCAAGCTGGTCCGCGCCTTGTCGACACCAGGCCTGATCCCGGCCCTCGAAAACGCCGGTAATCTCAGCTTCGCCGATGCGCTCGGAACCGACATAAAGAACGACGACGCCCGCGCCAAATTCGCCGCCGCCATCATCGCCACCAAACACCCGACCCTGTTCACCTTGCATTTGTCCGCGCTCGACCACATTCAACATGAAAAAGGCCCGGGCTCGCCCGAAGCGCACGCGGTTCTGGAACAACTCGACACCGATATCGGTCAGTTGATAACGGCCGCGCGCCAGTCTGAGCCCGATCTGGTGGTGGTCATCGTCTCCGACCACGGTTTCGCGCCGCTTGCCCATGAGAGCAATATCTACGCTGCATTTGTCGATGCCGGCCTGATCACGCTCGATCCGAAAACGCATAAGCCGACGTCGTGGCTGGCCGAACCGTGGGGCGGCGCTTCGGCGGCCGTCGTGCTGGCCAATCCCGAAGACGCCGCCGTCAAGGCCAAGGTCAAGGCGCTGCTCGACAAGCTGGCGGCCGATCCGCAATACGGCATCGACCGTATCGCCGACGCTACGGAAGTGGCCCAGATGGGCGGAACGCCGAGGGCCGCTTTCTGGATCGACTTCAAGCCGGGCTACGAGATGGGCCAGGATTTTCAGGCAGCACCTGTGACGGCGAGCAAGTCGGTCGGCATGCACGGCTATTTCCCAGCCCACCCCGAAATGCGCGCTACCTTTATCATGGCCGGACCGGGCGTTCCGGCGAAAGGCTCGGTGGGTGAAATCGACATGCGCGATATCGCCCCGACCGTCGCCAAGGCGCTCAAGGTCGCCTTGCCGGATGCGGACGGCAAGCCGCTGTATTAAAGGCAAGGGGTCGCGGACCCCTTGACCCCATAACTTGTCCTTCAAGATAACTAAAGCCAGGCCCACTTCGGGACCTGGCTTTTAGTTATTTTCAAAGAATAGGTTTCGGGGTCAAGGGGCCTGCGGCCCCTTGCCTTAAACGCGTCTTTAAATTGCCGCGCGCGCCGCCTAAAAGAAGCAGGATCACCACAAAGGACGTTTCATGCCCGCCAGCCGCCGCGCTCTTGTCTTCAGTCTGATGGCCCTTGCCGCCACGCCTGCTCTGGCGGCCGGCAAGAACGACTTCGACATCTACGTTCGTGCCCCTGATTTCAATGCCGCCGATAAGGCGCGCATCGCCAAGGCCACCGCCTACCTGCAAAACCTCGGCGCCGCCAACGGCCGCTTCGAGCAGACCGATTTCCGCAATCGCGTCACCCAGGGCAACTGGTATCTGTCGCGCCCGGGCAAGATGCGCTTTGAATACGATCCGCCGTCATCGCTGCTGATCGTTTCCGATGGCAATCAGGTCAAGATGTGGGATCCACGCCTGCAATCGCTCGACTCCTACCCGTTGAGCGAGACGCCGCTGTCACTGTTCCTTGCCAGGCAGATCCGCTTCGACCTTGGTGTCATTGTCACGCAGGTCACCTCCAACGCCAATGGTTTTACCCTGAAGGCCCGCGACCGCCGCAAGCAGGTGGAAGGCTTTGTCATGCTTGGCTTCAACCAGGCGCCGGACGGCAGCGTGTCCTTGCGCGAATGGACCGTGGTCGATCAGCAGGGCCGTCCCACTACCGTCAAACTGGTCAGTTTCCAGCGTGATTCGGTGGCCAAGGCCGATCTGTTCGTCTTAAACAAGTCACAGGCAAAAAAATAATGCGATCCGCCACTTTTTGCTTTTAGTTTTTTCTGGATCGTGTTATTTTTCACACATGGCAGTCTACGGCGGTAGGCTTCAGAGCGTGCGTTTTTCCCTTTTTTCTCTTCGTGTTATGTGCCAAAATCTTGCCCGGTCCAGCACCCAGGACCGGGCTTTTTGTTTCTAAATCAGGCGCTTATCGCCGCTCTCACCCATAAAATATGCGCCTGTCGATTGTAACCTGGAATGTCAACTCCGTGCGCCTGCGCCTTGAGCAGGTTTTGCTATTCTTAAGCGAAGCCGCGCCCGATCTGATTTGCCTGCAGGAGATTAAATGCCAGGAATCGGAGTTTCCGCGCGACGCTTTCATTGCCGCCGGCTATCCACACGTCTTGGTCATGGGCCAGAAGGGCTGGCATGGCGTCGCCCTGGCCGCGAAAGTGCCGTTCGAGGTGATCGGCGTCCCGCCCTTCTGTCGGCGGGGTGAAGCCCGCGCTCAGGCGATCAAAATCCCAAATGGATCTGGTCAAGCCGTCGAAATCTGGAACTTCTACATTCCGGCCGGCGGCGACGTGCCCGACCGGCTCAGTAATGACAAGTTCGACCATAAGCTCGAATTTTACGAGCGCATGTGCGAGCATCTGACGCACCGCGCGAAAGACCATCCGTTGCTGATCTGTGGCGATCTCAACATCGCGCCCGGCGAATTCGACGTCTGGAGCCATCGCCAGATGCTGCGCGTCGTCAGACACACCCCGGCCGAGATCGAGGCTTTCGGCAATTTCATGGACGCCGGGCAACTGCACGACCCGTTTCGCGTCACCTATCCCAACCCGCAGAAGATTTTCACCTGGTGGAGCTACCGCGCGCTCGATTTCCACAAGTCCAACCGCGGCCTGCGTCTCGACCACATCCTGCTCAATCCGGGGCTGAAAAACCGCATTGTTGGCGGGATCGAAGCCAAAATCCACGACACGGTGCGCGAATGGGACCGGCCGTCGGACCACGCGCCGATCCAGGTCAGCTTTGAAATCGCCCAATAGCCGACCGCGCTTGACGGCCCGCAGGCTTCTCGCTACGCCCGATAAAAAGGGGGCGCAGCATGCTCATTATCTGGAAGGGATTGGGTGGCGGCGTCGTATTGATTTGCATGATCGCGGCCGTATGTCTGCTGCCGTTCAAATCGCAATTCGATGCCTTTGGCCCCAACGGCACCTGGATTGAATCGGCCTGCGTCGCCGCTCTGACCGCGTCAGGCACCTTGGCATTGGCCACCTATCTGGAAAAGCGCGACCGCAAGGCCGACAAGGACCTGACCGCCAGAGATGCGCACGCCCGGCACACATTCTACTGGGTGTCGCTGATGAACTGGGGCTATATCTCGGCCCTGGCGGCGTCGGCCCTGTTCGCCGCTGGTTGTCTGGCCGGTGTGAAAATCTGAGTCCCAGAAGCAAAACCGGAGCCTTTCGGCTCCGGTCTTTGATCAAAACTGCAACCGATAGCCACCAGCATCAGTCATCAGCAGGCGCGCATTGGCCGGATCGGGCTCGATCTTCTGCCGCAGCCGGTAGACGTGGGTTTCCAGTGTGTGCGTCGTCACACCCGCATTATACCCCCAGACCTCGGTCAACAGCTCCTCGCGCGTCACCGGCTTGCCGCCGGCGCGGTACAAATACTTGAGGATGTTGGTTTCCTTCTCGGTCAGCCGGGTCTTCTTGCCCGCCTGGTCGATCAGCACCTTGAGCGCCGGTTTGAACTCGTACGGCCCGATGCGGAAGGTCGCGTCCTCGCTCGTCTCGTGGCTGCGCACCTGGGCGCGGATGCGCGCCAGCAGGACGGCGAAGCGGAACGGCTTGGTGACGT
>CAYULN010000157.1:0-7850 GCA_964445605.1 uncultured Caulobacteraceae bacterium
ATCGCGCCTGGGCGGTGCCGTGCGAACGCGTGGCCGATCCCCTGCCGTTCACCCGCGCCACCGCCCGTGACAGCGGCTGGCAATGGCGCATCCCACTCCAGCACCGCACCGGCAATGGCCACGTCTTCGCCAGCGCCTTTATTGACGAGGACGCGGCGCGCGAGGTGCTGCTGAATAATCTCGATGGCAAAGCGCAAGCGGATCCGCGCCTACTTCGCTTCAAGGCTGGCCGACGCCGACAGTCGTGGGTCAAGAACTGCGTCGCCATCGGCCTGTCGGGCGGCTTCCTGGAGCCGCTGGAATCGACGTCGATCTTCCTGATCCAGAACGCCATCGCCCGCCTGCACAGCCTGTTTCCCGACAAGGGCTTCGATCCGGCCGACATCGACAAATTCAATGCCCAGCTGGCTTACGAATACGAAGACGTCCGCGACTTCATCATCCTGCACTACAAGCTGACCCAGCGTACGGATTCGCAGTTCTGGGACTACTGCCGGACCATGGATGTGCCCGACCGGCTGACCGAACGCATGCGCCTGTTCGAGGCACATGGCCGCATCTTCGAGGAAAAAGGCGAAGCGTTTGGTTTGAGCAGCTGGCTGCAGGTCATGGCTGGCCAGAACCTGAAACCGCGCGCCTGCGACCCGCTGGCGCTCGGCCTGAGCGAGGCGGAAAACGATCAGTGGCTGGAAGACACCCGTAGCGTCATCGCCACCTGCCGCGACCATATGCCGAGCCACCAGGTGTTTATCGACGCGCATTGCAAGGCAAATTGGACCTGATGCCCGCTGGTAAGCAGGCAAGCAGGTCCAAGGCGATCGCGAGGCCGATCAGGTAGTCTTAAGATCCGAGCTTCTTCGCCTCGTCCGCATACCAGTGCAGGACTTGCCGAGCCTTATCGGCGTTGGGCGACTTCCAGTCGCGGAACAGCTCGGTGACCAAGGCTACAGACGTATTCGGGACAGCTCCGGCAGCCGTCAGGCGCTCAATCGCGGTCCGATGGGCGAGTTGCGACATTCCACCGACTGCGTCGACGACGAACATGGCTTCAAAGCCGTCGCGGATAGCGTCCACGATCGGAAAAGCGAGGCAGATTTCCGTGTAGAGCGCGCCGAAGACAAGTCTTTTCCTGCCCGTCTTTTTGACTGCGGCGCGGAAAGCTGCATCTTCCCACGCATCCATGGAACTCCGATCGATGACCTCATGGTCAGCCAGTTCGCTCCGTATCGAAGCGCGCGTCGGCTTGTTCACGCCCATTTCGACGCCGACTGAACTCAGGATAACGGGAATGTTGAAAGCCTTGGCTACGCGAATCAAGAACCTCACGTTCAATTCGATCTCAGCCGCCGACGTTTCGGATTTCACGTTTGTGAACATTTCCTCCTGATAGTCGATCAAAATCAACGCGACCTCTTCGGCGGTCCATACACCCTCGGCATTGCTCACGGTCGTCTCCTTTTTAAAAATCGAAGCTGTTGTACCGCTTCGAGAATGAGTTTGCCGTTCCGCAGGTCGATGCGATAGAACCTTGAAGTGCTAAACACTGTTGCAAATTGGGGAACAGGTTGGACGTCGAAGACTTACAGACCTTTGTCGAGGTAGCTGACGCAGGAGGTGTCTCGCCGGCCGCGCGCCGGCTCGGTGTATCCAAGTCGATTGTCAGCCGGCGGCTTTCCCGGCTCGAAGCGGATCTCGGTGTCCAACTTCTCGCGCGCACCACGCGTGGAGCCGCGTTGACCCAGGCTGGCCTTGAATTTCGCGACTATGCCGCACGTGTCTGCGCTGAAATCGAAGCCGCACGGGAAACGGTCCTTCCAACAGGCGCGCTAAGAGGCCGCTTTCGCATAGCCGCGCCGTTATCCTTCGGCCCAGCCCATTTCGGACCCGTGCTGGCAGAAATGGCGCGGCGTAATCCCCAACTCCATATCCATGCGTCTTACACCGACCGCTTCGTCGACTTGATCGCTGAAGGCTTTGATTGTGCAATTCGGATCGGATATCTGCCGGACTCAAGCCTGATGGCGCGCCGAGTCGGGCCGGTATATGGAAAGCTAGTCGCAAGCCCCGACTACATCAGAGATCATGGCAGGCCGGAAACGCCTCAAGATATCGCCGGCCACGAAGCGGTCCTGCAAGGCACCGAAACCTGGCAGCTCATGGACGGCGACAAGGTGATCAGTGTTCACCCGCAAGGCCGCTTCAAGGCGGATAACGGCACGGCGCTCGCCATCGCCGCCGCGGCAGGCTTGGGTATCGCCCTGCTCCCAGATTGCATTACGGAAGAGTATTTGAAGTCTGGGGCCTTGGTTCCGGTAATGATACGCTACCCGCCACCGGCCGCCGGCGTTTTTGTCGTCAGGCCGCCGAGTCAACACCCTGAAAGAAAGGTTGCTGTTCTGACAGAATTACTGATCGAGCATTTTGGATAAAAAAGCGCTGTGGGCCTGAACCGCAAACTAAAAACCATTCTTGCCTCCGCGAAAGCAAGGGCAGGACTGCAGGCGGAGAATTTCTGAACTCTTCTTAGCGACCGACCGGGAGCGCAGCCCCAATAATCTTGGGAATTTGGGCGCCAAGGCGCTCTGCGCCTGAACGCCAAACAAAAGCGCCTGAACGCCAAACAAAAAACCATTCTCGCCAAGGCGAGAATGGTGGGCGATGACGGGATCGAACCGCCGACCTACTCGGTGTAAACGAGCCGCTCTGCCAGCTGAGCTAATCGCCCCCTCACTTGGGAGAGGGGCTAGGTGCCAATCCCCCCCTTAAAAGTCAAGAGACGTTTCCGCGTCCGGCACATGCCTTGGCGAAAACGTCCCTAAACTTACAGATTCAGCCCCGCCTCAGACGGGACCGACGGGGCTTAGCCGTTCAGCGCGCCCTTGAGGCCTTCGCCGACGCGGAAACGGGCCGTGACGCTGGCCGGACGCTTCACCGTGGCGCCGGTGCGCGGGTTGCGGGCGGTGCCGGCTTCGCGCTTGACGGCAAGGAAGGTGCCGAAGCCGACCAGGCGGACGTCGTCGTTTTTCTTCAGAGCGGCCACAACGCTGTCGGTGAAAGCGTCGAGCGCCTTCTTCGATTGATCCTTGGTCAGGCCAGCTTGTTCCGCAATCGCGGCCACGAGTTCAGCTTTCGTCATTTCTGTCTCTCTCCCTTTACCCGAGCTCGGGCGGTTGACTTTAGTCCCTGGGGTACGACGGCGGCCGATAGTCCGGACACGCCTTATTTGAGTCGCGCCTCAGGTGAAGCCGATAGAGACTACAAAAATTCCCATCCGTCAAAACGTAAATGCCGTTTTGTGCGCTGCAAACCGTGTTTTTTTAAGGGTTTCACGCATTTGTGCACGTTTTGTACCGGTTTGGCACGATCGTGCCTCGCCTTGAAACGGCAAATTTCACTTGAATCACCATCAAACCGTTACTGTACAAGGCACTGATTCGCGGCCTTGCTGGGTCCGCCGTAAGCAAAAAGCCCGGTCTATGTAGACCGGGCTTTTCGGCGGCGAATGTCGCCTATTTAGTGTGCCGTGGCGCTGTCGGACGCATCATCCGGGGCCGCGCCGCTTGCGACCGGCGGCAGGATCGGTTCGACCCAGTCAATCGGCACCAGCGGCTTGGTCAAAGCGTGCTTGAGCACTTCCTCAACCAGCGAGACCGGGATGATCTCCAGGCCGTCCTTGACGTTGGCCGGCAGGTCGACAAGATCCTTCTCGTTTTCCTTCGGGATCAGCACGGTCTTGATGCCGGAGCGCAGGGCCGCCAGCAGCTTTTCCTTCAGGCCGCCAATCGGCAGGACCCGGCCGCGCAGGGTGATTTCGCCGGTCATGGCGATATCCTTGCGCACCGGAATGCCGGTCAGCACCGACACCATGGCCGTGGCCATGGCGACACCGGCTGACGGGCCGTCCTTGGGCGTCGCGCCTTCCGGCACGTGCACGTGGACGTCGGTCTTGTCGAACACCGGCGGCAGGATGCCGAACTTCGGCGCCAGCGCCTTGACGTAGGAATTGGCCGCGGAGACCGACTCCTTCATCACTTCCTTGAGGTTGCCGGTGACCTTCATGCCGCCCTTGCCGGGCATCTTGATCGCTTCGATGGTGAGGATATCACCGCCGAATTCGGTCCAGGCCAGGCCCGTAACGATGCCGACCTGATCGTCCTCGTCCGTGGCACCATAATGGAAGCGTCTGACGCCGGCATACTTCGCCAGGCGTTCGTCGTCGATAGTGATCGACTTGACGCCTTCCCGGGCTAGGTCGCGGATGGTCTTGCGCGCCAGATTGCCCAGCTCGCGTTCCAGCGACCGCACGCCCGCTTCACGGGTGTAGTAGAGGATGATGTCGCGGATCGCCTTATCCGGCACGACGAACTCGGCGGCGGTCAGGCCGTGCTCCTTCATCAGGCTCGGCAGGACGTGACGCTTGGCGATCTCGACCTTTTCATCCTCGGTATAGCCGGGGATGCGGATGATCTCCATCCGGTCGAGCAGCGGTTGCGGCATGTTCAGCGAATTGGCCGTGGTGACGAACATGATCTTCGACAGGTCGTAATCGACCTCGAGATAGTGGTCGTTAAAGGTCGAGTTCTGGGCGGGGTCCAGTACCTCAAGCAAGGCCGAAGCCGGATCGCCGCGCCAGTCGGCACCCATCTTGTCGATTTCGTCCAGCAGGAAAAAGGCGTTGGTGGACTTCACCTTCTTCATCGACTGGATGATCTTGCCCGGCATCGAACCGATATAGGTCCGGCGGTGGCCACGGATTTCCGATTCATCGCGCACGCCGCCCAGCGAAATGCGGATGAATTCGCGGCCCGTGGCCTTGGCAATCGACTTACCCAGAGACGTCTTACCCACGCCCGGAGGCCCGACAAGGCACAGGATCGGCCCCTTCAGCGTGCCCATGCGCGCCTGCACGGCCAGGTGCTCGAGGATGCGCTCCTTGACCTTCTCCAGGCCATAGTGATCGGCTTCGAGGATGTCCTCGGCCTTCTTCAGGTCGATGGCCTTGGGCTTGGTGGCGCCCCACGGGATCGACAGCAGCCAGTCGAGATAGTTACGCACGACCGTGCTTTCGGCCGACATCGGCGACATATGGCGCAGCTTGTTCAGCTCGGCCATCGCCTTGGTGCGGGCTTCCTTGCTGAGCTTGGTGGCCTTGATCTTCTTTTCGAGATCGGCCAGTTCGTCCTTGCCTTCGTCCTGTTCGCCGAGTTCGCGCTGAATGGCCTTCATCTGCTCGTTCAGGTAGTACTCGCGCTGGGTCTTCTCCATCTGGCGCTTGACGCGCGAACGGATCTTCTTCTCGACCTGGAGGACGCTGATTTCGCCTTCCATCAGGGCGTAGATCTTTTCCAGGCGCTTGGTGACCGCCAGTTGCTCCAGCAGGGCCTGCTTGTCGGTGATCTTGACGACCAGGTGCGCCGAGATCGAGTCGGCCAGCACGCCCGGATCGCTGATATCGCTCAGCGCCTGCAGGCTTTCCGGCGGGATCTTCTTGTTCAGCTTGATATAGTTCTCGAACTGCTCCGACACGGCGCGGACCAGCGCTTCGAGGTCAGGCCCTTCCGACGGCACGGCGTCGAGCACATAGGCTTCGGCTTCATAATACTTGTCGGTCGCGGTGAAGCGCTTGATGCGGGCACGCGTCTTGCCTTCGACCAGCACCTTGACGGTGCCATCGGGCAATTTCAGCAGTTGCAGGACGTTGGCCAGCACACCGATCTCGTAGATGGCGTCGGGCGACGGATCGTCATCGGAAGAATTCTTCTGGGTGGCAAGCAGGATCTGCTTGTCGCCCTTCATCACTTCGTCCAGCGCCTGCACCGATTTTTCACGGCCGACGAACAGCGGCACGACCATGTGGGGGAAAACCACGATGTCGCGCAGCGGCAGGACGGGAATGGTGACGAGGTCTAACATGGATACTCCTATGCGGTTTCCCGCGGTGCAGACTCAAACGTTACGTCCTCGGCAAAAGTCTCTACCTGAGAACTCAACAGAGTCTTAATACGAACGCTGCGCCCGGCCGGTTTGGATTTCGGGGACCAAACCGTCCCGCGGCGCTTGACCTGAGATGTGGGAGAGCGGGGATTAAACTTCAAGATATCCTGAAACCAAGCGGTGCTTAACCACCGGTTTCCGTCCCCGACTCTTTTCTTAACTGTAATATAGTCCCCCCTCCTGGCAATGCCTAGCCGATAACCATCTGGGGAAAACAAAAACGCGGTTCTGTTGCCAGGACCGCGCTTGTGATTTTATTGGATCAGGCTTGGCTCAGGCCGCGCCGCCGCTCCGCTTTTCGGCGTAGATGAGCAGCGGTTGCGCGCGCTCCTCGATGACTTCGCCGTTGATCACCACTTCTTCGACGCCCTGCATGTTGGGCAGTTCGTACATGGTGTCGAGCAGGATGCCTTCCAGGATCGAGCGTAGGCCACGCGCGCCGGTCTTGCGCTGGATCGCCTTGCGGGAAACCCCAAGCAACGCTTCGTCAGTGAAATTGAGCGAGACGTTTTCCATCTCGAACAGGCGCTGATACTGCTTGATCAGGGCGTTCTTCGGTTCGGTCAGGATCTTGACCAGCGTCACTTCGTCCAGATCTTCCAGCGTCGCCAGCACCGGCAGACGGCCGATGAATTCCGGGATCAGGCCGAACTTCATCAGGTCGTCGGGCTCGACGTTGCGCAGGATTTCACCCGTACGACGGTCTTCCGGGTCCTTCACCGAGGCGCCGAAACCGATCGAGGTGCCCTTGCCGCGGCCGGAAATGATCTTTTCCAGGCCGGCGAAGGCGCCGCCGCAGATAAACAGGATATTGGTGGTGTCGACCTGCAAAAATTCTTGTTGAGGATGCTTGCGCCCGCCCTGCGGCGGCACGGAGGCGACGGTGCCTTCCATGATCTTCAGCAGGGCCTGCTGCACGCCTTCACCCGACACGTCACGGGTGATCGACGGGTTGTCCGACTTGCGCGAAATCTTGTCGACTTCGTCGATATAGACGATGCCGCGCTGGGCGCGCTCGACATTATAGTCGGCCGCTTGCAGCAGCTTCAGGATGATGTTCTCGACGTCCTCGCCGACATAGCCGGCTTCGGTCAGGGTGGTGGCGTCGGCCATGGTGAACGGCACGTCGATAATGCGGGCCAGGGTCTGGGCCAGTAACGTCTTGCCCGAGCCGGTCGGCCCGATCAGCAGGATGTTCGACTTGGCCAGTTCGACGTCGTTGCCCTTTTGCGCATGGTTGAGGCGTTTGTAGTGGTTGTGCACGGCGACCGACAGGACCTTCTTGGCCTGGGACTGGCCGATGACGTAGTCGTCGAGGACTTCACGGATCTCCTTCGGAGTCGGCACGCCGTCCTTCGACTTGACGAAGGCGATCTTGTGCTCCTCACGGATGATGTCCATGCACAGTTCGACGCATTCATCGCAGATGAAGACGGTCGGTCCGGCAATCAGTTTGCGCACCTCGTGCTGGCTCTTTCCGCAGAAGGAGCAATACAGGGTGCTTTTGCTGTCGCCTGTCGCGGCTTTGGTCATATGCTTCTTTCACCTCAAGTCGCGGTTTCGCGCACGCTCGACGGCTGCGCGCCCGCCTCTACATTGCCACCCTATGTCACGAAGCCTTAATATAAGGCTGACACAGGCCGGCGAACTCATTTGCAACGCCCCATGTTATCCAAAAAGTGGTTACCGCTTTTTGGCATGAAGCTGTAACGAAGCCCCTGCTCCCGCATTTATGCACAGTTTCCAGCATGTCTCAACCGGGCGTGCGGATCAATATGTCGTCGTTCCGGGCTTTTATATGGGATAAAAGTCGTGGATTGAAAGCCACAACTCCTCCGTAACAGAGAATTGTCCCC
>CAYULN010000158.1:0-16847 GCA_964445605.1 uncultured Caulobacteraceae bacterium
AGAATATCGCCCTTGATCGTCGGCGCGACGATCGTGTCGTCCGTCGGGGCGCTATCGATCATGGTCAAGTTGAGGCCGACCGTGTTGGTATGCGTGTCGATCGCCACCGCCGGATGCAGGATCTTGTCGAGGAAGCCGTCGTCATTGTCATCGGTGGCGGTGCGGACGGAGGTGATGGCGCCGCTGGTATTGATGGTCGTCAAGGTGTTCGATTGATCACGAATGGCGACCGAGGCGCTGGTCGATCCGGTTCCGGTGGCGGCGATGCCGCCGCCGGCCTTGATATTGATGGTCGGCAGTGAGGCGCCGGCATTGATGTCAACCCCATAGGCGCCTTTTTCGAGGCTGGCCGTAGTCGTGGAAGCGCCGATACCAACCGAGAGGATGTCAAGTTGTGGAGTAGACGCGCCGGACTTGAGCAACAGACCGAAGACGTCGCCGTTCGAACCGACCGCTGTGATCTGTCCGGCCACGCCGATGCCGTTGGCTATGGTGACGGTCTGCCCCAGGCCGCCGATCTGCACGCCGACTGCGCCGACGTTCGGATACAGTCCGTTGCTGAGTATGCTGCCGCGCATCAGCAGGCCGTAGTTGACCGCCGGCGGATTGACGGCGCTGGAATTGTAGACCACTCCGCCTATGGTGATCGGCGCCGTCGACGAGGCGATCAGCAAGGCGGGCGCGGAGCCGTATTGCGACAGCGTGGCCGTGGTCTGGCTCGTGTCGGTAATGCCGTCGCCGTCCTGATCGGTCGAGGTATTGGTGGAATCCGTCGCCGGCACGGTATTGATCAGGATGCCCTTGGCAACATTGCCGCTGACGGTCATCAGCGGGCCGGCCTGCTGTACGTCGACGGGCGGCAAGGCGGCGATCTGCGCCGGGGTCAGGAGCGAGGTGGGCGTGACCGTCGCGTAGGCCGTGTTGGTGATGGCGGCTTCGACTTCGAGGCTGCCGGCGATGTCACCGTTCAGATTGACCGCGCGCGCGTCCTTGCCGAGCAAATTGATGTTGCCGCCGACCAGGACATTGCCAGTGACGCCTTTTTCCAGCGAAATGGCCGTGTTGCCGTCGCCGACCATATTGATCGTGCCGGTCGACGAGAAGTTGCCGTTCAACTGGTTCTCGAAACGGAAGCCGTAACTGTTGTTGCCTTCGATCTGCATGATGGAGGGCGAGTTGAAGGTGACGTTGCCGTTGAACGGGGTGGCGCCCACCGAGTGCACGCCGTAGCGGCCGGTGCCCTGGGCGTACGGGTAATCGGCGATGCCGTCGAGGGCGCCGGTGGGCAGGGTGTCGGTGGCCGTGAAATCGTCGGTGACGGTGATATTGTTGCTGATAGTCAGGCCCGAGGTGTGGCCGGCGTCGACCAGGATGGCCGTCGAATTATCGGCGGAAGCGGCCATGACGATGGCGCCGTTGAGCGTGACCGTGTTGTCCGAATTGACGGTGATCGCCGTGCCCGAGGTCAGGGTGATCTGCGCCGAGACGTCGACCGTCAGGTTGCCCGTATCCGATGTCTTGGTCGGTGTGGTGATCGAGCTCGAAATGCTGGTGTCGGCGGCCGCGGGCAGAACCATCAGTCCGCTCAGGATCAGGCCGAGGGCGGTGGCGGACAGAAGGAGGTGTTTGCGCATCAATTTAGGCTTCCTGGGGCTCATCGTCACGGTCGTCGGTACTCTAATCGGTAGGGACGCTTCTGGAAGGCGTCTGCTGTAAAGCCTTACGGCCGGGATAGGGCGGCATGGTCTTGACGGGCTTGTGCCAAAGCCCCGGGCCGGTTGTCCAGAAGAATCCCGCCGGGCCCGAAACGCCGGAGACTCATTAGCCTTATTTTGTCCGGCCGAAAAGAGCGTACGCACGGCGCGCGGCGCTTTCCTGCCGCAAGCCGGCAAGGGCCAAAAACGGCAGGCAAATTCAAAAACAAAGAGGGCTTAATTATGTCCGCGCGCCATCACTTCCGCCATGATTCCACATAATCTATCAGGAAGATAGGCGAGTGTGGCGTTACCGTGACAAAGGCAGAAAGAAGGGGAAATGCGGAGCCACCCGGTGAGGGGTGGCGCGAGTGACGGGGCTCGAACCCGCGACCTTCGGCGTGACAGGCCGACACTCTAACCAACTGAGCTACACCCGCATTCCCTTGCCTCGCTTGCGATCCGGAGCGGTTTGGCGACCGGCCGTCGGCGAGAGGTGCGCTTGATAGTGCGCAGGCCGTGGGGTGTCAAGCAGCTAAGTCGAAATGCAGGACAAATTTTGTCGATGGGCGTCCGAACACGGCTGCGTCGCGGCGTGAGTCGCCTGGCAAGGGCCGCGAGCGGCGTGCGTCGCTGTGCCGCGCCGTCCGCAAGCCGTGGAAAAACAAACAAAAGCGGCAAAATGTGCTTTTTTTGCGTCGCAATGGTTTGCTGCGCGACGCGGACTGGTCTAATAGCTACACAGCCGAATCCGCCGGCAGGGTTAATGCGCGCCCGGGCTCGCCATGCGCCGCGCGCCGCCGAACGGATTTGAGGGCCAGTGTAGAGGTATCTTTATGACCGCATTCTTCCTGCAGTATCTGCCCATTGTCATCTTTCTGGCCATTGCGATCTTCATCGGCGTCCTGTTCATCGGGCTGGGTTTAACCTTGGCCCCCCAGGCGCCGGATACCGAAAAGTTGTCGGCCTATGAATGCGGCTTCAACGCCTTCGACAGCGCCCGGCACAAGTTCGACGTGCGATTCTATCTGGTGTCGATCCTGTTCATCGTCTTCGACCTGGAAGCGGCCTTCCTGTTTCCGTGGGCGGTGTCGCTGTTCGATCCGAGGTTCCACGCGCACATGATTCCCGCGTTCTGGGCCATGGTCGGGTTCATCGTCGAACTGCTGCTCGGCTATATCTATGTGTGGAAAAAGGGAGCCCTGGAATGGGAGTAATCGTTCCCGGCGCAAATACGCCTGACAATGCAACGCCGTACGGCCTGGCGGGCCGGTCAAGGGTCGAGGGTTACGACCCGGCGGTGCATGACCAGTTCTTCGAGAAGGTGTCGACCGAACTCGATCGTAACGGTTTCCTGACCGCGCCGGTCGACAGCGTCATTACCTGGGCGCGCACCGGTTCGCTGATGTGGATGACTTTCGGCCTGGCATGCTGCGCCGTCGAGATGATGCAGGCGTCGATGCCGCGCTACGACATGGAGCGGTTCGGCATGGCGCCGCGCGCCAGCCCGCGCCAATCGGACCTGATGATCGTCGCCGGCACCCTGACCAACAAGATGGCGCCGGCTTTGCGCAAGGTTTACGACCAGATGCCGGACCCGCGCTACGTGCTCAGTATGGGTTCGTGCGCCAACGGCGGCGGCTATTATCACTATAGCTATAGCGTGGTACGCGGTTGCGACCGCGTCGTGCCGGTCGATGTTTACGTGCCGGGCTGCCCGCCGTCGGCCGAGGCGCTGCTGTATGGCCTGCTGCAACTCCAGAAGAAGATCCGCCGTACCGGCGGCATCCGGCGCTAGGAGGCCGAAGCATGTCGATCGAAAAACTTCAGGATGTTGCCGAACGCGCCCAGGCCGAATTCAAGTCAGCGATCCTCGAGACCAAGCTGCAATACGGCGAGCTGACGCTTACCGTGGAACGCGAGCGGATCGTCGAAATCCTGATCAAATTCAAGCAGGAGCCCTATCGCTTTCATCAATTGATCGATGTGTGCGGCGCCGACTATCCGCAGCGCCCGCAGCGTTTCGACGTCGTCTACCACCTGCTGTCGCTGACCCAGAACATCCGGGTGCGTATCAAGGTGCAGACCGACGAGGTCCTGCCGGTGCCGAGCGTGCGCAGCGTTTATCCATGCGCCGACTGGTATGAGCGCGAGACGTTCGACATGTACGGCGTGATGTTCTCGGGTCATCCCGACCTGCGCCGGCTTCTGACCGACTATGGTTTCGACGGCCACCCGCTGCGCAAGGATTTCCCGATGACCGGCAAGGTCGAGGTCCGCTACGACCCCGAGCAGAAGCGGGTGATCTCCGAGCCGGTCAAGCTGGTTCAGGAGTTTCGCAAGTTCGACTTCCTGTCGCCCTGGGAGGGCGCGCAATACATCCTCCCCGGCGACGAGAAGGCGAAAGCATAAGGGTTTTTGAGGTTTAACGCAGGAGGGGGCGTTATGAGCAAGTTCAAGGCGGTGCGGTCGGCGATCAAGTTCTTCATGGTGAGCCTGTCGGCGGCCTACCTGTTCGTGATCGGGATGAAGCTGACCGGCTGGTTCACCCAGTCGCCGCAGATTCCGCCGGAAGGCATGGGGGCCACGGGCGCGTCGATCATCGTCGCGGTGGCCATCCTGATCTTCGGGGCGGCGGTGCGGCGGTTCACGGCGGCGGAGACGCAGTCGGCGCTGCTCGGGGCTTCGGCCGTGCTGCTGGTGTCGCCGGTGGTGCAACTGGTGACGACGCAGAGTTTCGGCCTGTCCTCGCTGGTCAGCACCGGCATCGGACTGGCCACCTTGGCGGTGGGTTTGGTGATGGCGCTGGCGCGCAGTCACGAGCCCAAGCCGGAAGAGTAAGGCGGTGGAGCGGAATTTATATTTCGCTTCATTGGAATTGAAAAAGTTGTTGACGGATATGGATTTTGTCCATGGCAGATGATGTGACATCGCAGGTAGAGCGCAAGGGCGAGGACGATCGCAAGTTCACGATCAACTTCGGCCCGCAGCACCCGGCGGCGCACGGCGTGTTGCGCCTGGTGCTCGATCTCGACGGCGAGATCGTCGAGCGGGTCGATCCGCATATCGGCCTGCTGCATCGCGGCACCGAGAAGCTGATGGAGGCGCGCACCTACCTGCAGAACGTGCCCTATTTCGACCGTCTCGACTATGTGGCGCCGATGAACCAGGAGCACGCCTTCGTGCTGGCCATCGAGAAGCTGCTGGGGCTGGAAGTGCCGAAGCGGGCGCAGCTGATCCGCGTTATCTTCTCGGAAATCGGCCGTATCCTGTCGCACATCCTCAACGTCACCACCCAGGCCATGGACGTCGGCGCCCTGACGCCGCCGCTGTGGGGCTTCGAGGAACGCGAGAAGCTGATGGTGTTCTACGAACGCGCCTGCGGGGCGCGTCTGCACGCCAATTATTTCCGTCCGGGCGGCGTCCACCAGGACCTGACGCCCGAGCTGATCGAGGACATGAAGGTATGGTGCAAGCAGTTCCTGCCGGCGCTCAACGACATCGAAACCCTGGTCACGGAAAACCGTATCTTCAAGCAGCGCAACGTCGACATCGGCGTGGTCAGTAAGGAACAGGCCTTCGACTGGGGCTTTACCGGCGTCATGCTGCGCGGCTCGAACGTCGCCTGGGACCTGCGCAAGGCGCAGCCCTATGAATGCTACGCCGAACTGGATTTCGACATCGCGCTCGGCAAGAACGGCGACTGCTGGGACCGTTACCTGTGCCGGGTCGAGGAAATGCGTCAGTCCGTGAGAATTATGCAGCAGTGCCTTGAAAAGCTTAAGACAACCGGCGGTGAGGTGCTGTCGACAGATCACAAGGTGACGCCGCCGCGCCGCGCCGAGATGAAGAACTCGATGGAAGCCCTCATCCATCACTTCAAGCTGTACACCGAAGGCTTCAAGACGCCGGAAGGCGAGGTCTATGCCTGTGTCGAGGCGCCCAAGGGCGAGTTCGGCGTCTATCTGGTGTCGGACGGCAGCAACAAGCCATACCGCTGCAAGATCCGCGCGCCGGGCTTCCCGCACCTGCAGGCGATGGACTGGCTGAACCGCGGCCACCTGCTGGCCGACGTCTCGGCCATCCTGGGCTCGCTCGACATCGTCTTCGGGGAGATCGACCGGTGAGTTTCGCGCAAGGCGATCCGTTTGCGAAGGCCATGGCGGCTCAGGTGGCGCACGAACATGCGCAGCCGCTGTTCTATTCCGTCTATCCGCTGGCCATCGCGCTTGGGATCATCTCGTTGTGGGTGCTCGGAGCGTGGTTGTTTCGGCGCAAGGCCTGGCCATATCATCCGGGCGGCGGCGCCGGCTTTCTTCGCGACGAAGTTATCCGCTACGGTTCGATCTGGCTGCCGTTCTCGGTGATCATGGTCGGTGTGCGCTATTACGTCTACCGGTTCCATCCGGAATTGGCCAGTTCGCCGTATTTCTACGTTTTCTACCTGTCGATCATTTTTTTCCGCCGGCTGGCGCGGCAGCTGCCGCACGTCAAGGAGATCGGCGCCCGGATCGACGCCGCCCGGGCGGCGGCGCGCGCCGCCAAGGAGGCCGGGCAATGACCGCCTCGTTCCGTCCCTTTGATTTTCAACTGTCTTTCGCGGGCAAAGCGTGTAAAGCCTGCCCGCAAATCGTGAGCTAAGAGAAGCCTGATGAGTCTACGTCGTCTCGCCAAGGAGCAGCCGTCCAGTTTTGCCTTCTCAAAGGCGACGCTGGAAAAGGTCAATTGGTGGATCGCCAAGTATCCGGAAAGCCGCCGCCAGAGCGCGGTCATCCCGATCCTGTGGCTGGTGCAGAAGCAGGAAGGCTGGGTTTCGGAGCCGGCCATCACTGTGGTCGCCAAACTGCTGGGCATGGCGCAGATCCGCGTCTTCGAAGTGGCGACCTTCTATACCATGTTCATGCTGGAGCCGGTCGGCTCGGCGGCCCTGATCCAGGTGTGCGGCACGACGCCGTGCATGCTGCGCGGTTCGGACGCCCTGATGAAGGTGTGCAAGGACAAGATCGGCGCGAAGGACAAATTGTCGGCCGATGGCAAGTTCACCTGGCAGGAAGTCGAATGCCTGGGCGCCTGCTGCAACGCGCCGATGGCTCAGATCAACGATTATTTCTACGAGGACCTGACGCCAGAGAACCTGGCCCAGATCATCGACGACTTCGCGGCGGGCAAGTCGCCGAAGCCGGGGCCGTATAACGGCCGGCACACGTCGGAACCGCTCGGCGGCCTGACCTCGCTGACCGATCCGAAACTGTTCGATGGTTCGGCGGCCAAAAAGATCAAGATCCCCAACTTCCCCATGCCGGCTCCGGAGGCGAAGGCTTAAAATGGTAGGCATTCTGGAAGACAAGGACCGCATCTTCACCAACCTCTACGGCCTGCACGACTGGGGCCTGGAGGGGGCGAAGCAGCGCGGGGCGTGGAACGCGACCAGGGACATCCTCGACTGCGGGCGCGACTGGATCATAACCAACGTCAAGAACTCGGGCCTGCGCGGCCGGGGCGGCGCCGGTTTCTCGACCGGCCTGAAATGGTCGTTCATGCCCAAGGAGGTCAAGGACCGGCCGCACTACCTGGTGGTCAATGCCGACGAATCCGAGCCCGGCACCTGCAAGGACCGTGAGATCATGCGCCACGATCCGCACCTGCTGATCGAAGGCTGCCTGATCGCCTCGTTCTCGATGCAGGCGCATGCCTGTTACATCTACCTGCGCGGCGAATACGTGCTCGAGCGCGAGCGCATGGAAGCGGCGGTCAAGCAGGCCTACGAGGCCAAGCTGATCGGCAAGAACAACATCCACGGCTGGGATTTCGACGTCTATATCCATCACGGCGCGGGCGCCTATATCTGCGGCGAGGAAACCGCCCTGCTGGAATCGCTGGAAGGCAAGAAGGGCCAGCCGCGCCTGAAGCCGCCGTTCCCGGCCGGCGCGGGTCTGTACGGTTGTCCGACCACGGTCAACAATGTCGAATCGATCGCGGTCGTCGGCACCATCCTGCGACGCGGCGCGGCCTGGTTCGCCTCGTTCGGCGCGCCCAACAACGCCGGCACCAAGCTATTCTGCATTTCCGGCCATGTCGAGCGGCCGTGCAATGTCGAAGAGGCGATGTCGATCCCGTTCCGCAAGCTGATCGAGGATCACTGCGGCGGCATTCGCGGCGGCTGGGGCAATCTAAAAGCGATCATTCCGGGCGGCGCTTCGGTGCCGCTGCTGCCGGCGCACCAGTGCGAAGACCTGGCCATGGATTTCGATACCCTGCGCAACCTCAAGTCGGGCCTGGGCACGGCGGCGGTCATCGTCATGGACAAGTCGACCGACGTCATTCGCGCCATCGCGCGCCTGAGCTATTTCTACAAGCACGAAAGCTGCGGCCAGTGTACGCCCTGCCGCGAAGGCACCGGCTGGATGTGGCGGGTGATGGAGCGGATGGTGACCGGCGACGCCGAGCCATCCGAGATCGACACCTTGCTTGAGGTGACGACTCAGGTCGAAGGTCACACGATTTGCGCCCTCGGCGACGCGGCGGCGTGGCCGATCCAGGGTCTGATCCGGCATTTCCGACCCGAAATCGAGGCGCGGATCGCCGCCTACCGGTCGCGCAAGGGCAACTACGCTGGCCATTCGGTGGCGGCGGAGTAGGGAGGAACGATGCGGGGCAAGGTGTTATCGTTCAACGGTTCGACGGGCCTCATCAGCGGTGATGATGGTCAGCGCTATACGTTCAGCGCGTCGGACCTAATGGGCGACACGGCCTATGTCCCGGCCGGTTCGACGGTCGATTTCGAAGGTGACGGTGGCGTGGCCACCAGCATCTACGTCATCGCCGCGGCCTATGGAGAGAAAAACAAGTGGATCGCGGTGATCCTGTGTTTCTTCTTCGGGCCGATCGGCATCCACAAGTTCTATCTGGGCCGGACGACGGCGGGCATTATCATGCTGGTCGCGTCCGTCCTGGTGGTCGGGCTGCCGTTTACGATGTTCATCTCGTTCATCGAGCTGATCATCTATCTGGTCAAGTCCGAGCAGAGTTTCTACGAAGACTATGTCGTGGGAAAGAAATCGTGGTTCTGACGCGTCAAGCAAAGCGTCAAAATCATTTTTGTTTCCGCGTCTTGTTTGAGCAAGTTGAGGTTTAAAGGCAGATGGCGAAAGCTAAGGTCAATGGGGTGGAGGTCGAGTTCGACCCCGGCATGACGGTGCTGCAGGTGGCTGAGCTGGCGGGTGAGGAGATTCCGCGCTTCTGCTACCATGAGCGCCTGTCGATTGCCGGCAACTGCCGGATGTGCCTGGTCGAGGTGAAGCCCGGCCCGCCGAAGCCGCAGGCGTCGTGCGCCCTGCCGGCCGCCGAAGGCCAGGAAATCTTCACCAACACGCCGATGGTCAAGAAGGCGCGGGAAGGGGTGATGGAGTTCCTGCTTATCAACCACCCGCTCGACTGCCCGATCTGCGACCAGGGCGGCGAGTGCGACCTGCAGGACCAGAGCATCGCCTACGGCAAAGGCGATTCGCGCTACGAGGAAAACAAGCGCGCCGTCGAGGAAAAGTACCTCGGGCCGACGATCAAGACCTTCATGACGCGCTGCATCCAGTGCACGCGCTGCGTCCGCTTCACCACCGAAGTGGCCGGCATCGCTGAGATGGGCATGATTTCGCGCGGCGAAAACGCCGAGATCACCTCCTATCTCGAACAGGCGGTGTCGTCGGAATTGTCCGGCAACGTCAACGATTTGTGCCCGGTGGGCGCTTTGACGCACCGGCCGTGGTCGTTCAACTACCGGCCGTGGGAACTGACCAAGACCGAGACCATCGACGTCATGGACGCCCTGGGGGCGCATATCCGCATCGACAACCGTGGTCCGGCTGTGCTGCGCGCCCTGCCGCGCACCAAGGAAGACATCAACGAGGAATGGCTGACCGACAAGTCGCGCTATGCCGTCGACGGCCTGGCGCGGCAGCGTTTGGACACGCCCTATGTCCGCAAGGGCGGCAAGCTGGAAGCCGTGTCGTGGGACGAAGCCCTCAAGGCGGTCGCCGGCAAGCTCAACGGCACGGCGCCGGGCAAGATGGGCGTGATCGCCGGCGACCTGTGCGACGCCGAGACCCTGAAGGCGGCGCGCGACCTGTTCTATGCCTTTGGCGTCACCAATCTCGATTGCCGCCAGGATGGCGCCAAGATCGGCCCGGTGACCCAGGCGACACCGCGCGAATCCTGGCTGTTCAACAGCGGTATCGCCGGCATCGAGGAAGCGGACGTCATCCTGCTGGTCGGCACCGACCTGCGTCACGAAGCGTCGCTGATCAATGCGCGCATCCGTAAGTCGTGGCTGAAGGGCAATGTGCAGGTCGGGGTGATCGGCGAACCTTACGACCTGACCTATGATTATACGCATTTAGGAGTCGGCCCGAAGGCGCTGAAAGACTTCAAGAAACACGATTTCCGCCGCCTTCTGGCTAACGCCAAGAAGCCGGCCATCCTGGTCGGTCCGGGCGCCATCAACGGCGAGGACGGCGCGGCGGTGCTGCGTGAAATCGCTGAAGTGGCCGATAGCTGCGGCGTGGTCAAGGACGGCTGGAACGGCTTCAACATCGTGCATACGGCGGCGTCGCGCGTCGCCGGGCTCGACCTCGGTTTCGTGCCGGTCGGCGAGGCGCTGGACGCGTCGCAGATGATCAAGGGCGGGGTCGACCTGCTGTTCCTGCTGGGGGCCGACGAGTTCGACCCGAAGAACCTGGGCAAGACCTTCGTGGTCTATATCGGCAGTCACGGCGACGCCGGGGCTTCAGCCGCCGACATCATCCTGCCGGGCGCCGCCTACACGGAAAAGTCGGGCATCTACACCAACCTGGAAGGCCGGGTTCAGATCTCGGAACGCTGCGTCTTCCCGAAGGGCTTGGCCAAGGAAGACTGGGCCATCCTGCGCGCGCTGTCGGACTATGTCGGCAAGACCCTGCCGTATGACAGCCTGGCGGCCTTGCGCGAGAAACTGGTCACCGACCATCCGGTGTTCCGCAGCATCGACATGCGCCCGGCGCCGAAAGCTATCGATTTCAAAGCGGTAGGTGAAAAAGGTGACATCAAGGATCGGGTCTTCCTGTCGCCGATCAGCGATTTCTACATGACCAACCCGATCGCGCGCGCCTCCGTCGCCATGGCGGAATGTTCGGCGGTCCGGCGCGGCGCCTTGAGCGCGGCAGCGGAGTAAGGACGAGATGCAAGCTCAAGCACCCATGTTTTCCTCGCCGTGGTGGGCGGCCTTCTGGGGCGGACCGGTCGGCTGGACGCTGATCACGGTCGGCGGCATCCTGGCCGTCACCATCTTCGTGCTGCTGGCCGTCGCCTTCCTGGTCTACGGTGACCGCAAGATCTGGGCCGGCGTGCAAATGCGCAAGGGGCCGAACGTGGTCGGGCCGTTCGGCCTGTTCCAGTCGTTCGCCGACCTGATCAAGTTCGTCCTCAAGGAAGTCGTCATCCCGGCCGGCGCCGACAAGGCGGTGTTCCTTCTGGCGCCGCTGATCTCGGTCGTGCTGGCCCTGGTCGCCTGGGCGGTCGTGCCGTTCGCGCCCGGCCTGGTCATCGCCAATGTCAATGTCGGCGTGCTGTACCTGCTGGCCATCTCGTCGCTCGGCGTCTACGGCATCATCATGGGCGGCTGGGCGTCGAACTCGAAATACCCGTTCCTGGGCGCGCTGCGCTCGGCGGCGCAGATGGTGTCGTACGAAGTCTCCATCGGCTTCGTCATCGTCACGGTCATCCTGCTGTCGGGTTCGATGAACCTGACGCAGATCATCGAGCATCAGGCCGGCGGCATCTGGAACTGGAACTTCCTGGGCGGCGGCGGCCTGGCCGGCACCGGCATCCTCAAGCTGCCGGTCATGTTCTGCATGATGATCGTCTTCTTCATCTCGGCCCTGGCCGAAACCAACCGCCCGCCGTTCGACCTGCCCGAAGCGGAATCGGAACTGGTCGCCGGTTACCAGGTCGAATATTCCGGCAGCCCGTACATGCTGTTCTTCCTGGCGGAAATGGCCAACATCATCCTGATGTGCGCCATGATCAGCATCCTGTTCTTTGGCGGCTGGCAGTCGCCGATCCCGATGGACAGCGTGTTCGCGCCAGGCACGTTCATGTATGGCGCAGCCAGCGTTTTCTGGTTCCTGGCCAAGATCCTGTTCTGGTTCTTCATGTTCGCCATGGTCAAGGCCATCGTCCCCCGCTACCGCTATGACCAGCTGATGCGGCTGGGCTGGAAGATTTTCCTGCCCACCTCCCTCGTCGCCGTCATTGCGATCGCCGCTTACCGCGTTTATGGAGGCGCCCTATGATTTCGCGCATTATCCAAGGCATCAAGGGCGCCCTGATGCTCGACTTTGTCGGCGCCACGCTGCTGGCGACCAAGTACATGGTCAAGCACAAGGCGACCATCAACTACCCGTTCGAGAAGGGGCCGATTTCGCCGCGTTTCCGTGGCGAGCACGCCCTGCGCCGCTATGCCAACGGCGAGGAACGCTGCATCGCCTGCAAGCTGTGTGAGGCGATCTGCCCGGCCCAGGCCATCACCATCGAAGCCGAACCGCGCGCCGACGGCTCGCGGCGCACGACGCGCTACGACATCGACATGGTCAAGTGCATCTATTGCGGCCTGTGCCAGGAAGCCTGCCCGGTCGACGCCATCGTCGAAGGGCCGAACTTCGAATTCTCGACCGACACGCGCGAGGAACTGCTCTACGACAAGACGCGCCTGCTGTCGAACGGCGACCGCTGGGAGCGGGAAATCGCCAAGGCGCTCGAACTCGACGCGGCCTATAGGTGAGGAACTAGATCCATGACCTTGATCGCAATCGCTTTTTACCTGATGGCTATCCTGACCTGCTTAAGCGGGCTGCTGGTCATCACCGCCCGCAACCCGGTGCACAGCGTCCTGTTTCTCATCCTGGCCTTCTTCTCGGCGGCCGGCCTGTTCGTGTTGCTCGGGGCCGAGTTCCTGGCCATGCTGCTGGTCGTCGTCTATGTCGGCGCCGTCGCCGTGCTGTTCCTGTTCGTGGTGATGATGCTCGACGTCGATTTCCTCAAGCTGCGCCAGGGTTTCGCCAACTATTTGCCGATCGGGGCAGTCATCGCCCTGGTCATCATGGCCGAACTGATCCTGATCAGCTCGGCAATCGCCGGCCGGGGCGCCGCCGCCGGCAAGACGCTGCAGTTCGCGGCCGATGAGAACAATTTGCAGCAGATCGGTCATCAGCTCTACACGACCTATGTCTATCTGTTCGAATCGGCCGGTTTCGTGCTTCTGGTCGCCATGATCGGCGCCATCGTGCTGACGCTGCGCCACCGCGCCTATGTCAAGCGCCAGGACATCTTCAAGCAGGTGACGCGCCGCCGCAAGGACGCGGTCGCCGTCGTGCCCGCCAAGACCGGAGAAGGGATCAAGGAATGAGCATCGGGCTTACGCACTATCTGGTGGTGTCGGCCATCCTGTTCACCATCGGGGTCTTCGGCATCTTCGTGAACCGCCGCAACATCATCGTCATCCTGATGTCGATCGAGCTGATCCTGCTGGCGGTCAATATCAACTTCGTCGCCTTCTCGGCCTATCTGCACAATGTGCAAGGCCAGATCATGGCGATGTTCGTGCTAACCGTCGCGGCGGCCGAGGCCGCTGTCGGTTTGGCCATCCTCGTCACCTTCTTCCGTAATCGCGGCGACATCGCCGTCGATGACGCCAGCATGATGAAAGGATAAGTCGTCGTGCTCTCCTCCCCAGTCCCGGCCGGGATGTCCACGCTTGTTACCGTCGCGGTGTTCGCGCCCATAGTTGGCGCGGCGATCACCGGCGGGCTCGGCCGTTTCCTCGGCAATATCGTCTCCCAGGCCATCACCACCGGCCTGCTGTTCCTGTCGTGCGCCCTGAGCTGGTACGTGTTCGGCGCGCACACCTGGGGACATATGGCCGATTTCACGGTCAAGGTGCTCGACTTCATCAATATAAGCGACTTCCGCTCGGCGTGGTCGATCCGCGTAGACGGCCTGTCGGCGACCATGCTGGTCGTGGTCACGTCGGTGTCGTCGCTGGTCCACCTGTACAGCTGGGGCTACATGGCCGAGGACGACAGCCGGCCGCGTTTCTTCGCCTATTTGTCGCTGTTCACCTTCGCCATGCTGGCGCTCGTCACCGCCGCCGACTTCATGCAGCTGTTCTTCGGCTGGGAAGGGGTGGGCCTGGCGTCCTACCTGCTGATCGGGTTCTGGTATTTCAAGGACAGCGCCAGTTCAGCCGCCGTCAAGGCGTTCGTGGTCAACCGGGTCGGTGACTTCGGCTTCGCGCTCGGCATCATGACGGTGTACTGGCAGTTCCACACCATCAATTTCCATGAGCTGTTCCCGCTGATCGCGTCCTATCAGGGCAAGGGCTGGGAATTCCTCGGGCAAAACTTTTCAGCTTTGGACCTGGCGGCCTTCCTGCTGTTCATCGGCGCCATGGGCAAGTCGGCGCAGTTCTTCCTGCACACCTGGCTGCCGGACGCCATGGAAGGCCCGACGCCGGTGTCGGCGCTGATCCACGCCGCCACCATGGTCACCGCCGGCGTCTATATGGTCTGCCTGCTGTCGCCGATCTTCGAATATGCGCCGGTGGCCAAGATGATCGTCGCCTATATCGGCGCCATCACCGCCATTTTCGCCGCCTCGATCGGCTTTACCCAGAACGACATCAAGCGGGTCATCGCCTATTCGACCTGTTCGCAATTGGGCTACATGTTCTTTGCCGCCGGCGTCGGCGCCTATCCGAAGGCCATGTTCCATCTGTTCACGCACGCCTTCTTCAAGGCGTTGCTGTTCCTGGGCGCCGGCTCGGTGATCCACGGCATGCACCACGAACAGGACATGCGCAAGATGGGCGGCCTGACCAAGTATCTGCCGGTCACCTATGCCGTCATGACCATCGGCACCATCGCCATCACCGGCCTGGGCATCCCGTTCACCCAGATCGGTTTCGCCGGCTTCTTTTCGAAGGACGCCATCATCGAAGCCGCCTGGGCCAACCACAACACGCCGCAAGGCATGTTCGCCTTCTGGATGGGCATCACGGCGGCGCTGCTGACCTCGTTCTACTCGTGGCGCCTGATCTTCATGACCTTCCACGGCAAGAAGCACTGGGACGCGCATTCGCTCGAGGCGGATCACGGCCACGATGCCGAGCCGGACGAACATGCCCACGCGCACGATGATCATGCCCACGGTCACGATGACCACGCGCATGGCCATGCCCATACGCCGCACGAAAGCCCGTTGAGCATGCTGATCCCGATCTGCCTGCTGGCTTTCGGTGCCATGTTTGCCGGTATCATCTTTGCGCCGTACTTCATCGGCGCCAAGCATGAAGCCTTCTGGGGCGCGTCGATCTTCCTGGCCAGCCATAACGAAACCATGGAAAAGGCCGAGCACATCACCGAACTGTGGGTGCATCTGGCGCCGCTGGTCGTCACCCTGCTTGGGCTGGGCCTCGCCTGGTTCTACTATATCGCCAACCCGCGCCTTCCGAAGCGGATGGCCGCCAACGAAGGGCCGATCTACACCTTCCTGTACAACAAGTGGTTCTTCGACGAGATCTATCAGGCGACCTTCGTGGCCCTGACCAAGCTGCTCGGCGATGTCTTCTGGAAGATCGGCGACATCAAGATCATCGACGGCCTGGGGCCCAACGGCGCCGCCTGGACGGCGCTGGCCTCGGCCAAGAAACTGGTCAAGACGCAGACCGGTTACGTGTATCACTACGCTTTCTTCATGTTCCTGGGTGTCGCCGGTCTGCTGACCTGGGCGATCATCGGTCTGGCGCACTAAGGGGAGATGACGACACCAATGCCTACCATACCCAATCTCCTCAGCCTGACGACCTTCCTGCCGCTGTTCGGCGCGCTGGTGATCCTGGTCACTCGGGCCATGGCGCGCAAGGACGACTCGGATGTCATCGCGCGTAACGCCAAGTGGATCAGCCTGTGGACCACGCTGATCACCCTGGTCCTGTCGGTCGTGATGATCCTGCAGTTCAACGGCAAGTCGGCCGGATACCAGTTCGAGGAACATTATCAATGGTTTGGCCCGATCTCTTACCATATGGGAGTCGATGGCATCTCCATCCTGTTCGTGCTGCTGACCGCCTTCCTGATGCCTCTGTGCATTCTGGCGTCGTGGGACTCGATCAAGACCCGTGTCACCGAATACATGGTGGCCTTCCTGCTGCTGGAAACCCTGGTCATCGGCGTGTTCACCTCGCTCGACCTGTTCCTGTTCTACATCTTCTTCGAAGGCGGCCTGGTGCCGATGTTCCTGATCATCGGCATCTGGGGCGGCAAGAACCGGGTCTACGCGGCCTACAAGTTCTTCCTGTACACCCTGCTCGGGTCGGTGCTGATGCTGGCGGCCATGCTGTACATGGTCAATACCGCCGGCACCGCCGATATCCCGGAACTCAGCAAGTTCGCCTGGGCCCGTGAGGCGCAGCCGTGGCTGTGGTTCGCCTTCTTCGCCTCGTTCGCCGTCAAGATGCCGATGTGGCCGGTCCACACCTGGTTGCCGGACGCCCACGTCGAGGCGCCGACCGCCGGGTCGGTCATGCTGGCCGGCATCCTGCTGAAGCTCGGCGGTTACGGCTTCATCCGCTTCAACCTGCCGATGTTCCCCTATGCCGACCAGATGTTCGCGCCGCTGGTCATGGCGCTGTCGGTGATCGCGGTGGTGTACACGTCGCTGGTCGCCTTCCGCCAGACCGACATCAAGAAGCTGATCGCCTATAGCTCGGTCGCCCACATGGGCTTCGTCACCATGGGCATCTTCGCCGGCAACGCCCTGGGCGTGCAGGGCGCGGTGTTCCAGATGCTGAGCCACGGCATCATCTCCGGCGCGCTCTTCCTGTGCGTCGGCGTCGTCTACGACCGCTGGCACACGCGCGAGATCGCCTTCTACGGCGGCGTCACCAAGCTCAAGCCGCACTATGCGTTCGTCTTCCTGCTGTTCACCATGGCCAATGTCGGCCTGCCGGGCACGTCGGGCTTCATCGGCGAAATCACCACCATGACCGGCGCCTATAAGTGGGGCACATGGGTGGCGTTTGTCGCGGCTTCCGGCGTCATCTTTTCAGCGGTTTACGCGCTTAACCTC
>CAYULN010000159.1:0-16171 GCA_964445605.1 uncultured Caulobacteraceae bacterium
CGCACCATCGACAGCCACGTCAAGCGGATGCGCAAGAAGTTCCGCGTCGTCGATCCGACCTTCGATTCGATCGAAACCCTCTACGGCGTCGGCTACCGCTACCGGGAAGTCTAGAGCGATGTGCGCAAAAGTGTCAGCGGTTTTGCGCTTAGACATCGCGACAAAACAAAAACTTAGAGCGGAATGACGATTCTATCTAAAGCCATTCCGCTCTGGAAACGTTCAGGCGGTCGCCGACCTCTGCTCGCCGTCCGCGTCATTGGCCATGCCCTGCGGCGCCAGACCCTGCATGATGATACGGTTGATTTCGATCAGCGGCTCGATCTCTTCCTGATTCCGCATCACCAGCGAGGTGTGCTTGTTCACCCAGATCGACAGCGAAATGATATTGGCACGCACCTGGTCGGGCAGGCGGTTGCCTTCGACCGAGCAGTCCGCCGCCAGGACCGACCACATGCGGCGGTTCCAGTCCAGCGCGTCCATGCGCTCGCGGATCTGAGAACGGTTCAGGCTCTGCGCCTCCATGAGGGCGCGCGTAACCTGTCCGAACAAGCGGTATTCCGTCTGGCGTGGATTCTCCGCGCGGGTAGCGGTCGATTGATAGGCCTTAAGCGACATTTAGTCAGGTTTCCTTCCCAACCGTTCATCTTCATAGTCGATCAGCTTCCGGCATCCCATCAGCGCCTTGTAGTACTCCTTGATCATGATGCTCTTGGAGATGGCGACACATTCGCCCAGGACGCCGGGATTGGAGATGACACTCATGAACTCGGTCATGCGTTTCAGGAATTCATCGTAGTATTTGCCGGCGCCGGCCTCGTCGAGATACATCATCATGACGGGGAAATAGACGTGCCGGGCCGGCGAATTGACATCTTCTTCCTGCATGATGTCTTTTTCGCGCAGGACCGATGCTTTGTTCTGCAGCACCAGCGAACAGCGCCGGTCACCGTTCTGCACCACCGCGCCGTTAAGGACGAAGCGTTCCCCAGGCTTTAAAGACAGCTTTAAAGGCATTGTTTTTCCTTGTTTTCCGCTGGGGCGGAGACCGTTGCGTGTCCCGTTATAGCGCACCCCGAGTTAACACCAGGTTTCGCCCTCCCGAAAATCTGACTTGCCAGACAGGCCAACCCGGCTCAGCAAGATTCCATTAGGGAGTTTTAAGCGAATCTCGTTCTACAGAATGCACAAAAGCTTTGTTCAGAGCTAGCCATGTCTAAATCCGCGTCGCAGTCTGCGTCTTCGGCCCACAAACTTGCCCTCGGCTCCGCCAAGCCGTCCGCGACCGCGCTCGATACGCGCGCTTTGCTGTTCCATGCGCAGGAGGACAAAGCCGGCGGCGATGCCGCCCTGCCCTATCGGCCTGCCCAGGTGTTCAATCCGGCAGCCCAGATCATGGGCGATTCCGGCTCGACCGAGGCCCTGCGGCGCTTGCAGGAACATACCGACCATATCAAGCGCGTCGATACCCTGGTCCTGCTCAAGGAAGCCTTGATCAGCTTCAAGAAAGGGGATTGGGCCGGCGGTGGCGAATTCGCCCTCAAGGCGCTGCACATCGACGAAAAGAGCGGCGAAGCCTGGCACATCCTCGCCATCGCCCGCGACAAGTGCAACGACTACGCCACCGCTCTGACCTGCTATGAGACGGCGCTGCGGCTGATGCCTGACAATCCGGCCATCGCCAACGATCTCGGCCGCCTGGCGATCCGCCTCGACATGAACGAACTGGCCGAGAAGTTCTTCCGTTTCTTCCTCGCCAAGTGCCCCGGCCACAGCGAGGCGGTCAACAACCTGGCCACCGTGCTGCGCGAGGAAAGCCAATACGAGGAAGCCATTGAGCTCCTTCGCACCACCATCATGGCCCATCCGGAAGATGCCGGTCTTTGGAACGCGCTCGGCACGGTAGTCAACGCCCAGGGCGACATGCAGAATTCGGCCGTCTTCTACGCCGAGGCCCTGCGCCACAATCCAGACCACGTCCACGCTCTGTACAACTACGGCAACACGTTGTCGGTCCTGGGAGATTCTCACCAGGCACTCGAATATCTGCATCGGGCGCTGCCGCTGTTCGACGATCCGATGAACATCCACACCTGCCGGCTCAGCATCGCCTTCAACTATCTGATCCTGGGCGACTACGCCGAAGGCTGGAAGTGGTACGAGGCCCGCGCCAAGGACAACACCGCCGAAACCCTGACCTACCTGATCGACCGCCCGCACTGGACGCCGGCCGAGCCCTTGAAGGGCAAGCGCGTCTTTGTCTCGGCCGAACAGGGCCTGGGCGACGAAATCATGTTCGGCACCCTGCTGCCCGACATTCTGCGCGAGATCGGCCCGGACGGTCACCTCGGCATCGGCGTCGAGCCCCGCCTGGTGCCGCTGTTCCAGCGCAGCTTTCCGAATTGCACCGTCACGCGCCACCACACGACGACCTTCCAGGGCCGCCCGGTGCGCCTGTTCCCGGAGATCATCAACTGGCAAAGCTATGACTATTGGGCGATCATGGGCGATTTCCTCAGCCGCTATCGCCGGACGCTCGAAAGCTTCGACGTCGAGATACCGCCGCTCAAGGCCGATCCGGACCGCGTCGCCCATTGGAAAGGCCTGCTCAGCGGGCTGAACGCCAAACCTAAAATCGGCGTCCTGTGGAAGTCGCTGATCAAACATTCGCGCCGCGATCGCTACTACACGCCATTCGACCAGTGGAAGGACATCCTCAGCCTCGACGGCATCCAGTTCGTCAATCTGCAATATGGCGACGTCGGCGAGGAATTAGCCCAGGCCAAAGCCATGGGCCTGGACATCTGGACGCCGCCGAATATCGACCTGAAGAATGATCTCGACGACCTGAGCGCCCTATGCGTGGCGCTCGACTGCGTGCTTGGGCCATCCAATGCCACCAGCAATATCGCCGGTGCGGCGGGTGCATCGATCTGGCTGGTTTCGCCGGCCCGGTCATGGACCTTCCTCGGCACCGAACGCTTCCCATGGTATAAAAACACCAGGGTCTTCGCCACGGAATCCCTACTTGACTGGCAACCGGTCATGGCCGGACTGCGCGAAGCCTTGATCGATAAGTTTATCGTCAAGGGCGGCGCCTGACATGGCCGCCGGCGCTTCCCTGCCCGTGACGGACACCGCCGAATACTGGCGGCGGCGCGGCGTGGAACGAGAGGCGGCGCATGATTTGCCGGGGGCATTGGACGCCTATCAGCGCGCCCTCGAACTTGATCCGAATGCGCTGGAAACCGTGCACGCCCTGGCGGGCCTGGCCTTTCGGCGCAGCATGTGGGACATGGCGGAAAAATTCTATGCCCATCTGATTACGCGGGGTGATCAGGAAACGGCAGTTATCTGCGCCTATGCCGCGAGCCTGCGTGAACAATCGCGTTACGACGAAGCTATCGATCTTTTGAAAAACGTGATTGGACAGAGGCCTGCGGAAACATCCTTATGGGAAGGATTAGGAACGGCCGTCGCCGCCAACGGCAACCGGACCACCGCTCTCACCTTCTTCGACGAAGCCCTGCGCCTGGCGCCGGACAACCTGCATGCGCTGTTCAATCGTGGCTGCGCCCGTCTGGATATGGGCGAAACCGTGGCCGGCCTGGCCGACGTCAGCGTGTGCGCCCGGGACTTCAAAGATCCTGACAATCGGGCCAGCGCCGAAATCACCTGCGCCCACGCCGCCCTCTCGTTGGGCGATCTGGCAGCGGGATGGCGCTGGTACGAGGGACGGCACAAGCGCGGCACTTCCGCCGAAGTGGCTTATGAATTAAACATTCCCCACAGAAAATTTCCCCAACCTATTGTTGGAAAAAGGCTTTTTGTCGGCGCCGAGCAAGGTCTTGGCGACGAAGTAATGTACGGTTCGCTGCTGCCCGATCTGGCGGCCGAAGTCGCACATCTCGGTATCGGCGTCGAGCCCCGCCTGGTGCCGCTGTTCCAACGCAGCTTTCCTGACGCCACGGTCGTCGCGCATCGCACCCAGACCGTCGATGGCCGTACCCGCCGAAGCTTCCCCGATCTGAAGCAAGATGCATTCGATCTTTGGGCGTTGACGGGCGATTTCCTGGCCGACCATCGCGCCCGCGTTTCAGATTTCCCTGAACGACTGAGCTTCCTGGTCCCCGATCCGAGACGTGTCGCCTATTGGCATGACTATTTTGCCGCCCACAATGACCGGCCGAAGATCGGCATTCTTTGGAAAAGCCTGAAGTTGACCGGTCTGCGTGCACAGATGTACTCGCCGTTCGAGCAGTGGCGCGACATCCTGGCCCTGCCCGGCCTGCAGTTCGTCAATCTGCAATACGGCGACTCGACCGCCGAAATGGCCGAAGCCAAGGCGATGGGCTTTGACATCATTACGCCGGAAAGCATTGATCTGAAAGATGATCTTGACGATCTCGCGGCACTTACCTGCGCGCTCGATGTCATTCTCGGCCCGTCCAACGCCACAAGCAATATCGCCGCCGCCTGCGGAGTGCCCGTCTGGATGCTCACCGTCGATCGCGCCTGGCCGCGTTTGGGTCAGGACTATTATCCCTGGTATCCATCGGTTCGCCTGTTCTCGACGCCGACATTTGCCGACTGGCAACCGGCTCTCGATAGCATGCGCCAAGCCCTGCAGGAGCGTTTCCATGCCGCTTGATTCCGCCCCGCTGCCCTTCCCCCTCGGCGAAGTCGATTTTCAGTCGCCGGGCTTCAAAACCTGGCTGCGCGAGGCCAATGACCGGCGCCGATCGCTGACCCAGTCAAAGCGACCGCGCATCCTCCTTGGCGCGGGTTCAGTCCTAGCCCAGGAATTCGTGCATCACGAACTGGCGCAAGGCCACGTTATCGCCTTGGTCGACAATGCCCGCGCCGGCCAGAATGTCGACGGCGTTCCCGTTATCGGCGATGCCGGCTTGACGGAATTGCTTGATAAAACCCCCGACGCCATTGGCATTTTCTGCTGTGGTTCGGAAGGCGCTATCGCCCACTTCACCCGAGTCTGGGGTGCGCGGCCTCAGCCGCTTCTCGGCTATTTCGAGGTTATCCGCGACTGGCCGGAGGACGCGTTCCCAGGCCATCGCCTGGCGTTTCTGCCGAGCTTTTCCGACGAGGCCGGTATCTATGCGGCGCATGCTTCGGCTCGGCGGTATTTGAATGATTCCATAAGCTTGCGGACTTTGGATGCCGTGATGCTTTACCGGCTGACATGGGATGCCGGCTTCATCGGCAAGGTCGCCAAACCGGAAAAGGCGATCTATTTCGAGCCGGATGTCATGCCCTTGGGCGGTCATGAGGTGTTGGTCGACGGCGGTGCCTTCGACGGCGACACGGTGCGTGATTTCGCCGCCAAGACTGGCGGCAAATACAAGCACATCCACGCCTTTGAGCTTGATCCGGCCAATTCGGCGGCGTTCATGGCTAAGACCGCCGGCATCGCCGATGTTACCTTGCACCAGGTCGGCTTGTGGAATGAGCCGGCGGAGCTGGGCCTGGAACATCGGCCGGACAACGGCAGCCGCGTCAGCGATACCGCCGAGGTGCGGGTACCGTTGAACGCTCTGGACAATATGGATGTCGGCGAGGTGTCGCTGATCAAGCTCGATGTCGAAGGCGCAGAAGTCCAGGCCTTGAACGGGGCGCGGCGGCTGATTTCGGGGTTGAAGCCCAAACTGGCCATCAGCGCCTATCATCGTTTCGACGATTTCGTCACCTTGTTTGAGACGGTGCGCGATATCCGGGACGATTACCGGTTCACGCTGCGGCACTATTCGCCGATTATCTATGACAGTGTGATATACGCACTTTAACTTATGGGGTTTGGGGCCCGCGGCCCCAAGACTTCCCTATCCAATAAAAAAGGCCCCGCCCCTAAGGGGGCCTTTTTTATTGGATTTAAGAAGTTTGCGGAGCCACAGGCCCCACACCCCATTCGTTTCAGTGCGCCATATACAAATTCAGCTGCGTATTCTGCAGCAGATACCGCGTCGTCCCACCGAAAGCGAACTCGCGAATCCGCGACCGGCCAAACGCCCCGGCGACCATGTAGTCCGCCCCGTGCCGTTCCGTGGCCTCAAGCAATTGCGTATGGATTTCCCCCTTCGGCAGGATATCGATCTCCGCCGCCACGCCATGCGCCGCGTAATAACGCCCCAGCCGGCCCAGGTCCGGCGAATTGTCACCCACCGGCGCCCCGACAATCACCACTTTCGATGCCTTCTTCAACAAAGGCACGGAGCGGCGCGCCGCCCGCGACGACGGCTCCTTGCCGTCCCAGGCCACAACCGCCGTCCCTTGGACATCGAACGCCTTGCGCGCCACGAAAACCCCGGCCCGTTCCTCCATCATCACCTGCTGGAAGGCCTCGGACAACATGCCCTGCCCCTTGGCGCTCAGGTCGCCGAACACCATCAGGTCCGACAGCCGCGTCTCAAAGGCCAGGTCCTGCCACACCGGCGAATCCAGCGCCGAAAAAGTCTTGCCGGCATAGTCCAGCATCGAAAACTGCGACCGCGCCATCAGCTCCGACTCCTCGGCCGCCGCTTTCAAATTCTCGATCGCCGTAATCTGCAGGCTGCCCATGAAGCCCTCGCCCAGCCAGGGCGCCATCTCCGCCGGATCGGGCGGCGCGAACAGCACGTTCAATTCCGCCTTGAAAGCCTCCGCGATCTTCGCCGCCACTTCGAGCGCCACACCCTCGGTCGCCGTGCCGCTGACCGGCACGCTGATCCGTGCCCACGATTGCCCCGTTTTCGCCGCCACCCCGATATCTCCGCCTGCCTGAGTGTCCGCCATCGGAACCTCCTGTGCACAATCTGCGATTCGTGCAGCCAGGTCCGCTGCACGTTTGTATAGAGTATATTCCGTTTACGATAAAATCTTGATGTGACATTCTGCCCGCCATGCCCGACGCCGCCACGCCCAAACCCCGCCGTTTGAAACCGCGCCAGACAGCCCCGCGCGCCTGGCAGCGCATGCTGTCCGGCCGGTGGCTCGACCTGCTCGATCCGGCCGCCATCGACATCGAAATCGACGACATCGCGCTCGGCCTGTCGCGCGTCGCCCGCTGGAACGGCCAGACCATTGGCGAGCATGGCTTTTCCGTCGCCCAGCATTCGCTGATCGTTGAGGACATCTGCGCCCATATCCAGCCCAACCTGAAGCCGGCGCAACGCCTGATCGCCCTGTTGCATGACGCGCCGGAATACGTCATCGGCGACATGATTTCGCCGTTCAAGGCGGCCCTCGGCCTCGACTACAAGCGCTTCGAAAGCCATCTGGAACAGGCCATTCACATTCGTTTCGGCTTGCCGCCACTCGTGCCGGCGACGCTGAAAACCTTGATCAAACAAGCCGATCACGCCTGCGCCTATTTCGAAGCCACCCAATTGGTCGGCTTCAGCGAGACCGAGGCCCTGACCTTCTTCGGTGAGCCGCCCGAAGGCTACGCCCTCGCCATCATCCCGCAATCGCCTAACGACGCGCAGGCGGCGTTCGTCGCCCGCTTCGACGCCCTGATGGCCGAGATGGGAAAACACTGAGTGGCGCTGGCCATCGAACTGTCGGCCGTCGTGGTCACCGTCAAGGCCAATGAGGCTTTGGTGCTGTGCCGCAACCTGCCCAAACGCGAAGGCGCGCCCGCCTTCGCCCTGCCCTCCGGCCCGTTCGCCCCGAAAAGCCACCGCACCTTCGACCTGGCCCTGCGTGCCTTCGTCGGCGAACAGACCGGTTTCGACATCGGCTATGTCGAGCAGTTGTACAGCTTTGGCGACGCCGGTCGCGAAGCCGTGCTGAACGAAGCCAGCGACGCCGACCATATCATTTCGATCGGCTATCTGGCCCTGACGCCCAACAGCGATTTCCAGGCGCGGTTCGATGCCGCCTGGGTGCCATTCCACCGCTTCTTCCCATGGGAAGATTGGCGCGGCGGCGAGGCCAATCCACCTTTGGCCGCTTTACGCGACGCCTTGCTGGCCTGGGCCGCCGAAGACCCCTCCGGCCTGCGCGGCCGTCGCGTCGACACGCTGTTTCCCGCCGATTTCGACCACTGGAACGAGGAACGCGTCCTCGATCGCTACGAATTGCTTTACAGCGCCGATCTGATCGGCGAGGCCCACCGCGTCAAGGGCGCCCGCGATACGCCGGCCGCCAGCGGCGAGACCATGGCCTCGGACCACCGCCGCATCGCCGCCACCGCCTTGTCGCGGCTGCGCGGCAAGCTGAAATACCGGCCGGTGATCTTCGAACTGATGCCGGAACGCTTTACGCTTCTGGAGTTACAGAAATCCCTGGAGGCCCTGTCCGGCCTGCGCCTGCATAAGCAGAATTTCCGCCGCGCCCTGGAACGAACCGGCTTTGTTTCGCCCTTGGGGGCCATGCGCGAAGACACCGGCGGACGCCCGGCGGAGCTGTACAGCTACGACCGCGAACACTTCCGTTTCGGCCCGGCCCAGGGCCTCAGCATGCCGCGCGCCTGAGCTTAAGTCTCTCCCACAACCCATTACCCTTAAAAGAAAAAGCGCCCGCATCGCTGCGAGCGCTTTTCCCCAGTAAGCCCCACTCAAACTCAATGCAGCCGCGCCAGCTTGGCGGCCTGCGCCATCCAGTTCTCGCGCACAATACGCTTGGGGAACCGGATACGGTTCGACACCCAGGCGACGTGTTCCGGCGTCCAACCGGCGATCTGCCAGTAGTGATAGATGCCCAGCTCGTTCAGCTCCTGCTGGTTGCCCGGTCCGATGCCCGAAATGACGGTCAGGTCGTCGACCGGCCCGCGTGGCGCCCCCAGGCGCACCGGCTCCAGACCTGACCCGGCCTGTTGCACAGCGGCTTCGACGCTTTCCGGCGTCATGGCGGCCAGGCTCGACACGCGGCCTTGCAAATTGGCCTGCAAGTCCGGCTCGACGCGGCGCGGCAGCGGATCGGCACGGGTGGCCACCATGTCGAGGCGCGGCGCCGGCTCATAGGCCGACTTCGATTCCCGTTGCGGTTCCGGCGCCACCGGCATCTTGAACGGCACCACTACGCCGGAGGTGAACTGCTCGGCGGCCATGGCCACTTCCGGCGCCACGTCTTCGGCGGCCGGCGTCGCTTCGGTGTCGAATACGCTCATACGGCCCTTGGCCTTGCGCTTGCCTGCCGCCAACCAGCCAATGGCGGCCGACGCCAGGAACGCCACCACCAGCAGCAGGACCGATTGGATCGTCATGGTCAACATGGCTTAACCCACCTTGCGGGCGACGAAGCCCGTCAACAGACCGAGACCAATGGCGACAAGCAGCAGCCAGCGCAGTTCGATGATCAGATGCAGCATTCTGCTTATCCCCCGCTTACCAGGAACACGACGCGCCGGTTGGCCGCCCGGCCATCCGGCGTGGAATTATCGGCGACCGGCGATGTGGCGCCGTAGCCCTTGACGTCGATGCGGCCGGCGTCGAAGCCGCGCGCCACCAGGGCATCGGCCGCGGCCTGAGCCCGCGCCTTGGAAATCAGTTGGTTGGCCGTAGCGTCGCCGGCATTGTCGGTGTAGCCGGCGACCGTTACCTTGACGGTGCCCGGACAGTTGGCCATCACCTTGTAGACGTCGTCGAGGACGGCGTTGCTTTCCGGCGCCAGCTGATAGGTGCCGAAGACATAGTTCAGCTTGCGATCGCCCATCGTCTGAAGAATGCGCTCTTCACAGCCCTGCGCGGCGTTCGAGCTGATCGGCATATCCTGGCCGGCCACCGACGGCCGCTCAGCCGCGCTGTCGATAGTCGTCGCGCGTTCGCCGTAGACGGTCGGCGCACTGGCCACGGCCTGTACCGGCAGAACCGCCTTCGGCACAACGGCCGAAACCGTTTGCGGCACGTCACCGACATGTACGTGGGTTACCGTACCGGTCAGCCATTGGGCATTGGCGTTGACAGCCGAATTGTCGATCGAGGAAACGGCGGCCTTGGCCTGGGCCAGTTTGCCCGCCGACGCCGGGTCGTTATCCATGGCCGTCAGGGTGACGGTCTGGCCGTCGACCTTGGCACGGACATCATCAAGCCCTTTATCATCAAGGGTGCGCAGCACCTTTTGCCGGACCTCGCGCTCGACGCCGGGCAAGGTCGTGTACAGCCCGACGGCCGTCAACACCGCCAGCCCTGACAGTCCCGCCAACCAGATCGATCTGGCTTCCATCCGACACCCCTCTGTACTTTTTGTCTTAACCGTTTTTATCGCGGAAGCCCGCGTTAAACAACCAGCCAAAACAACCCAAAAGGGACAAATCTTAACGATTTTGCATGTGACGGCCGAGGTGTGGCAAAAGCGCCCTGCCCCTTCCGTAAAGGGAAAGCGCGGACGCCAGCCGGTAATCCAGGCCTATTTCTCCGCCGCGGCGATCGCCGCCTGGGCAGCGGCAAGCCGTGCCACAGGCACGCGATACGGCGAACACGACACATAGGCCAGACCGACCGAATGGCAGAAGGCGATGGAAGCCGGGTCGCCGCCATGTTCGCCACAGATGCCCATCTTGATGTCGCCACGTGTCTTCCGGCCCCGTTCCGCCGCAATCTGGATCAGTTGGCCGACGCCATCCTGATCGAGCGACACGAACGGATCCTTCTCGAAAATACCGTTCTCGATGTAGGGGTTGAGGAAGCGACCTGAGTCATCGCGCGAAATGCCGAAGGTCGTCTGCGTCAAGTCATTGGTACCGAACGAGAAGAATTCCGCCGTTTCCGCTAGCTTGTCGGCCAGCAACGCGGCGCGCGGCAGTTCGATCATCGTGCCGGTCTTGTAGGCCAGCGACTTGCCGCGCGCTGCGAACACCGCCTTGGCCACGGCATGCGTCATGGCGACCAGCTTGGCCATTTCTTCCTGGGTAGCGACCAGCGGATGCATGATTTCCGGCTGCGGCTGGCCGCCGGCTTCGAGGCGGTCGATGGCGGCATGGAACAACGCCGACAACTGGCTCTCATAGATTTCCGGGAAGGTGATGCCGAGGCGGCAACCGCGCCAGCCCAGCATCGGGTTGGTTTCCGACAGCTCCTTGGTCCGTTTGTACAGCTTGTCTGCGCCGACGCCCGACATGGCCGCCACCTGAGCCACATCTTCCTCACTATGAGGCAGGAATTCGTGCAGCGGCGGATCAAGCAGCCGGATGGTCACCGGCAGGCCGTTCATGATCTCGAACAGCTCGTTGAAATCCTGGCGCTGCATCGGCTCGATCTTGGCCAGCGCTTTGCGGCGGCCGGCCTCGTCGTCGGCCAGGATCATCTCACGCACCGCCGTGATACGGTCTTCGTCGAAGAACATATGTTCGGTGCGGCACAGGCCGATGCCCTTGGCGCCAAAGCCGAGCGCCGTACGGGCATCGGCCGGCGTTTCGGCATTGGTCCGGACCTCAAGCGTCTTGTGCTGATCTGCCCACTCCATGATCTGGTGGAAGTCCTGCGAGAACTCCGGCTCGATCATGCGCACCGCGCCCTTAATGATCTCGCCCGACGACCCATCGAGCGTAATCACTTCGCCGTGCTTGAAGGTCTGGCCGCGCGACAAGAACTCGCCGCGCTCGGCATAGATCTGCATTTCGCCGGCGCCGGAGACGCACGGCCGCCCCATGCCGCGGGCGACGACGGCGGCGTGGCTGGTCATGCCGCCGCGCGCCGTGACGATAGCCTTCGCGGCGTGCATGCCGTGAATGTCTTCCGGCGAAGTTTCGTCGCGTACTAAGATGATGTCCTCACCGGCGGCCGACAGGCGCACAGCGTCATCGGCCGTGAACACGATCTTGCCCGACGCGGCACCGGGTGATGCCGGCAAGCCCTTGGCAATGATGATCTTTTCCGCCTTCGGATCAAGCATCGGATGAAGCAGCTGATCCAGGCTACCCGGATCGATGCGCATCAGCGCTTCCTGCGGCGTGATCAGGCCTTCCTTGGCCATGTCGACCGCGATCTTCAGCGCCGCCTTGGACGTGCGCTTGGCGTTGCGGGTCTGGAGCATGTACAGCTTGCCCTGCTCGACCGTGAACTCCACGTCCTGCACGTCGCGATAATGGTTTTCCAGCGTATCGACGGTCGTCTTGAACTGCGCGAACACGTCGGGCAGCGACTCTTCCATCGACAGCGCCTTCTCGCCCATCTCCTCGCGCGACTTCCTGGTCAGGGCCTGCGGCGTACGAATGCCGGCGACCACGTCTTCGCCCTGGGCATTCAACAGGAATTCGCCGTAAAGGCTGCTGTCTCCGGTCGACGGATTGCGCGTGAACGCCACGCCGGTCGCCGAGGTGTTGCCCATATTGCCGAACACCATCGACTGGATGTTGACGGCCGTGCCCCAATCCTCGGGAATATCGTGCATCTTGCGATAGAACTTGGCCCGGTCGTTCATCCACGAGCCGAACACCGCCTTGACCGCCCCCCATAGCTGATCTTTCGGAGATTGCGGAAAGTCCTTGCCGAGCTCGGATTTGACCATCGCCTTGTAGTCGGCGATGACCCGCGCCCAGTCCTTGTCGGTGATGTCGGTATCGACGGTAACGCCCAACCGGTCCTTGTGGTCGTCGAGAATGTCCTCGAAACTGTGATGGCTGACGCCCAGCACCACATTGGAATACATGGTGATGAAGCGGCGATAGCAATCGAGCGCGAAGCGCCGGTCGCCGGTCAACTGGGCCAGGCCTTCGACCGTCTCGTCATTCAGGCCGAGGTTGAGGACGGTGTCCATCATGCCCGGCATCGACGCCCGGGCGCCCGAGCGGACGCTGACCAACAGCGGGTTCTTGACGTCGCCGAAGCCTTTGCCCGTGGTCTTTTCCAGGTCGCCGAGCGCCTTTTCAACCTCCGCGACCAGGCCTTCCGGCAGCTCGGAATTGTTCTTGAAATAGTGGACGCAGGCCTCTGTGGTGATGGTGAATCCTGCCGGCACCGGCAGGTTCAGCGAGGACATTTCCGCCAGATTGGCGCCCTTGCCGCCCAGCAGCGCCTTCATCGAGGCATCGCCGTCCGCCTTGCCCGCCTGAAAGGCGTAAACCCAGTGCTTCGTCATGAGCTATTCCCTTTAAATCACTCAAGCTGTTTTAATTCTATTTGTACGCTTTCTTGGAAATCACTCTGTTTTTATTAAAAATTATCACAGAACGACAAGCTACCTCAGACGATCTTGGTCAAGTCCGCCACCGGCGCCGACAGGTCACATACCGCCTTCAAGATCAAAAGGCGATTGGCCCGTTCCGCCGAATCATCCGAGTTGACCAGGACACCGTCGAGGAAAGCGTCGACAGTCTGCCGCATTGCAGCAACCGATTTCAAGACCTCGAAGTAATTTTCCTGCGCCTGGAAACCGGTGACATTGTTTTTTTGGACTTTTAGTTCGCTGATCAAGTCGCTTTCGATGGCCGGCGCACGATCCATCAGGCGCGGTTCGCCGTCCGGCAGGGCGCCTTTTTTGGCCTCGGCGGCCAGGATGTTCGCCGCGCGCTTGTGCACCGCGAGAAGGTCCTCGCCGAATTCGACCAGGGCGGCGTCGGTGGCAGCGACCTTGAGCGTGACCCGCACTACATCGTCGTCCTTCTCCGCCAGCACGGCATCGAGAACGTCGAAACGCTGCCCCTCGTCCTTCAACTGCACTTTCAAACGGTCGTTAAAGAAGTCGAGGATTTCGGCCCGAACGATTTCATAGCCGCGGAAATGCGCCGGAACGTTGCTTCCCAGATGCGCATACCAGGCTTCGACCAACTCTCCGACCGACAGGCGCGTATTGTGTTCACGCAAGATACGCAGAATACCGAGCGCCGCACGGCGCAAAGCGTAGGGATCTTTCGAACCGGTGGGCTTTTCGTCGATGGCGAAGAACCCGACCAGGGTATCGATCTTGTCGGCCAGGGCGACGGTGGCTGACACGGCGCTTTCCGGGACGCTGTCGGACGGCCCCTGAGGCTTGTAATGTTCGCGAATGGCGTTGGCGACATCGGCCGGCAGCTTTAAAGCATCAGCGTAATATCCGCCCATAACCCCCTGAAGTTCTGGGAATTCCCCGACCATCTTGGAAGCCAGATCGGCCTTGGCCAGTCGCGCCGCTTCGGCGGCAACAGCCGCATCCGCCTTGAAGAAGGGCGCGATATGCTTGGCCAGGGCGACAATGCGTTCGACACGCTGCGCCATGGTGCCGAGCCTGACGTGGAACGTGGTGCCTTTCAGCCGTTCCAGCCAACCATCGAAATTGCCCGGCTTATTGTCCTCGTTCCAGAAGAACACGCCATCGGACAACCGCGCCGACAGCACCTTGGCATTACCGCGCTTGATTTCGGTGCCGCCATCGCTTGCCTGCATATTGGCGACGATGACGAACTTCGCCGCCATCTTGCCGGTCTTGGCGTCGCGCACGGCGAAGTACTTCTGGTGGGTCCGCATCGACGTCTTGATGACTTCCGGCGGCAAGGTCAGGAACCGCGGGTCCATATCGCCCAGCACCGGCACAGGCCATTCGTTCAGGCCCGCCACTTCCTCGAGCAGGCCCTGATCGTCCATCAATTCGCAGCCTGCCTCGGCACACACGGCGCGCGCCTTTTCCAGAATGAGGGCCTGGCGCGCTTCATGATCCAGGATGACAGAATTATCCGCCAACCCTTTCTGATAGCTGGAAAAATTGCGCACCGGAATCGCTTGTCCAGCCCCCAGGAAACGATGCCCTTCGGTCAGGTTCGACGCCTGCAACCCTTCCAATTCAAATGGCACGACCTGGCCGTCGAACAGGAACAAGATGCGCTTCAGCGGCCGCACCCAACGGAAGCTCGAGGTGCCCGACCGCATCGATTTCGGCCATGGGAAGCTCTGGATCACCTCGCCCAGCATGGCGCCCAAACCGTCGACCGTCTTGCGGCCCGGTTTTTCGATCCGCGCCAACCAGACGCCGCCTTCCAAAGTCAGTCGGTCCTGCGTCAGGCCGACCTTGCGCAGGAAACCGGCCATGGCCTGTTCCGGCGCGCCTTCCTTGGGCCCCTTGACTTCCTCGGTCACGGCAGCCGTTTCCGACGGCAAACCCTCGACCACCAGCGCCAGGCGGCGCGGCCCGACATAGGCCTTGATCGACTCGAAAGTCAGGCCCGACGCCGTCAGTTTACCGCCGAACAGGCGCTCGAAATCGCGCGCCGCCCCAAGCTGCATACGGGCGGGAATTTCTTCTGAAAAAAGCTCGATAAACAATTGAGGCATTTAAGAAATCCCCCGCGCGCCACCAGTGACGCCAGCCTCTTCCTGCCGGGCCCATTCCTGCGCACAGGCTTTACACAGGTCGCGAATGCGGCCGATATAGCTTTGCCGCTCAGCCACCGCGATTGCCCCGCGCGCATCCATCAGGTTGAACAGGTGCGACGCCTTCAACACGTGGTCATAGGCGGGCAGAACCAGCGGATAACCGAGCGAATTCTTGGCGTTCAGGATGCGCGTGACATTGGCTTCCATGTCCTCGAACTGCCGCTTAAGCGTCGCCACATCCGACGCCTCGAAATTGAACGCCGAGAACTGCCGTTCCTGCTCCTTGAACACGTCGCCGTATTTGACACCGTCATTGTTGAAGCGCAAATCGTAAACATTATCAACGTTCTGTAGGTACATGCACAGCCGCTCAAGCCCGTAAGTCAGTTCGCCCGACACCACGTCGACCTCGATACCACCGACTCCCTGGAAATAGGTGTATTGCGTCACTTCCATGCCGTCGCACCACACTTCCCAGCCGAGCCCCCAGGCCCCGACCGTCGGATTTTCCCAGTCGTCCTCGACAAAGCGGATATCGTGCAGATGCGTATCGAGCCCGATGGCCTTCAACGAGCCGAGATAGAGCTCCTGCAAGTTTTCCGGATTGGGCTTCAGGATGACCTGGTACTGATAATAGTGCTGCAGGCGGTTCGGATTTTCGCCGTAGCGGCCGTCGACCGGCCGGCGCGACGGCTGCACATAGGCGCATTTCCACGGCTTCTTGCCAAGCGCCCGCAACACAGTCGCCGGATGCAGCGTCCCCGCGCCGACCTCGACGTCGTAGGGCTGCAGGATCACGCATCCCTGCTTGGACCAATAGCTATGCAAGGTCAGGATCAGGTCCTGAAACGATAAGGGTTCGGAAGCGGCCATGTGCGGAAATCGGTTGCAAATTTTGCGCGGACCATACTGAGACCCGCCCCCGCCCGCAAGCCAAAAGCCCCGGCTTTTCA
>CAYULN010000160.1:0-20499 GCA_964445605.1 uncultured Caulobacteraceae bacterium
AACGGGTGCCGACGGCACAGGCTCCGCAGCCGGGGCCGACGGCACGACCGGCGGCGTGGCGGCGTTGACCAGGGCGACGAACCGGTTGGCCAGTTCGACGCTCAAATAGCCGTCGGCGGGTTCGCCATTGGCTTTTTGCCAGTTGCGAATCGCCGTGCGTGTGCCGACACCGATGACGCCGTCGACGGCGCCGGGATCGAAACCGGCGGCCTTCAATGCCTGCTGCGACTTGGTGCGTTGTTCGAGGCTTAGCCCCTGCTCGACCGGCCACGGCGTCACCACGCCCGGCTTGCCGCAGATACCGTCGGCGATCAGCCCGACCGCCAGGGCATAGGCCGTCGAATTGTTATATTTACGAATGACGTAATGGTTGGGCAGAACCAGGAAAGCCGGTCCCTTCGCTCCCGACGGCAGGATCAGCGTCGCATCCTCATCCATTTCGGCCGGCGTGAAATAGCCGCCATCGGCGCGCCTGAGCCCCAGGGCCTGCCAACCCGCCGGCTTGAGCTTGCTGGTTTCCGCCAGATAATAGTCGAAACCGGCCGGCAGGATCACCTCGACCGCCCACTCCTCGCCCGGTTCCCAGCCCGACTTGGCCAGGAAATTGGCCGTCGAAGCCAGGGCGTCGGAATCGGAATGCCAGATATCGACCTTGCCGTCGTGATCACCATCGACCCCGAGCGCCAGATAGTTGTCCGGCTCGAACTGGGTCTGGCCCATCGCCCCGGCCCACGAGCCCTTGAGCGTCTCGCGCGGGATGCCATGGTCGCGCAGGATGGTCAGGGTGGCGATCAACTGGTCTTCGGCCCAGACCCGGCGACGGCCATTGTAAGCCAGGGTCGCCAGCGCCGACACCACGTCTATATTGCCCTGGACGCGACCCAGATCGCTTTCCATGCTCCACACGCCGCCCAGCACACATTGCGGCACACCATAGGCCGTGACGATTTCATTGACGTTGGTGTTGGCGTCGAGTGCGGTCCTGGCCGCGGCGCTGCGCGTCGGCGAAACCGCCTGGCGGATATAGCTCGAAACCGGCTTGGAAAATTCCGGCTGCTGCGAATCCGACGCCGTGACGCCCGGCAAAGGCTGCACGCCGTCAAGCACCTGAGTGACAAAGGCCGGATCGAAACCACGCGCCCGCGCCTTCTCGATGAAATTCTGCTTCCAGTCGTCAAAATTGGCATAGACGGCGGCCGGAACGGCCGGTTGCGCCGGTGCCGGGGTCACCGCCGCGCTTGCGGACGCGGAGGCCGATGACTCCGGTGCCGGGGTGGTGTTTTCGGCGACGGGCGGAGGCGGCGCCTGGGTAACGGGGGCCACCGGCGTGGTCTTGACGTCCGGATGCGGCGCCGGGCTGGCGCACGCGGTCAGGACGACGATCAGACTGAGGCTGCGCAACCGCATGGGATCTCCCGAAACAAGCCAATTCCGCCCGGTCCATCTAGCCTGATTGCAGGCGACTTTCCAAGCCCATTATAACGCTTTAAATCCGGACGAAACCATGACGCCACAGCCCCCGGTGCCGGAAATTTTCGGCAGTTTGAGGCAAAACGCGTTGACATTGTTCCGTCTTCGCCATAGAACCCGCCGCTCACACGCACGCATGGGCAGCGCGGCCGATCGGCCGAGGCGCTTTTGCTGCTTCAACCGTTTTGCTTAAGACCAGGTAAATCCGATGAAAGTCCGCAGCTCGCTCAAGTCGCTCAAGGGTCGCCACCGCGACTGCAAGATCGTGCGCCGCAAGGGCATCGTCTACGTGATCAACAAGACTGATCCGCGCTTTAAGGCGAAGCAGGGTTAATCACGCTTGATCCAATCTATCGAAAACGCTTAAAGCAGGTCCGCTTTAAGCGTTTTTTCGTGCGCGGAGGTTGGCTGTGGCTCGCATAAAGGCCGTGCTGTTCGATGTCGGCAACGTCATCATCCCGTGGAGCCAGGCCAATCTGTTCCGCAAGATATTCCCCGACCCGGAGCGCCTGACCTATTTCCTGACCGAGGTCGTGCCGTTTTCCTGGCACGACCGCCATGATGCCGGCGTCAGCTTCGCCGACAACCGCGCCGAACGGCTCAAGCTGTTCCCGCAATTCGCCGACGAACTTCTGGCCTACGACACGCGCTTCGAGGAAATGCTGGGCGACGTCGTGCCCGAAACCATTGCGGTCATCGAGGAGTTGCACGCTCTGAGCGTCCCGCTTTATGCCCTGACCAATATGCCTGCCGAAAAAGCCGAACTGGTCTTTTCGAAGATTCCGGTCTTCAGCCACTTCCAAGACGTCATCATCTCAGCGCAGGAAAAGCTGATCAAGCCGGATCCCAGGCTTTACGACATTACCTTGCAACGGATCGGCTATCCCGCCGAAGCCATCTTTTTCACTGACGACAGTCCAAAAAATATCGCAGCCGCCCAGGCCAAGGGCTTTGTCACGCATCCGTTCGACGATCCGAAGGCCCTGCGCCCCGCCTTGGTGGCCGCGGGCGTGCTCTCATAGGAAAGGCAGGCAATGGCGGTTATTTTTGTATGCTGCACCCGGCTTTCCCAGGCCGATTTCCTTGACAGATCGGCGATGGGGCGAACCTTGAAGCAGACTTTCAACGCCTACCCCATTCACCTGAACCTGTTCAGCGAGAACAGCCGGGGCCTGGGCGAGTGCTATAACGACGCCATCGACGCCTCCGGCGACGACGAAGATATTCTCGTTTTCGCCCACGACGACATCTTCATCCTCGACTATTTCTGGTACGACCGCCTGGTGGAAGGCTTTGCACGCTTCGACTTACTGGGTCTGGCCGGCAACAAGCGGCGCCAACCCCGTCAACCGGCTTGGGCCTTCATCAATGACAAGTTCATTTGGGACGATCGAACCTACCTGAGCGGGACCGTCGGGCACGGCAAAGCTTATCCCTGTCCGCTTTCGATTTTCGGCCCCGCCTTGCAAGAATGCAAACTGTTGGACGGTGTCCTGCTCGCCGCCAAGCGCAAATCCTTCACCACAACAGGCATCCGCTTCGACCCGCAATTCAAGTTCCACTTCTACGACATGGATATCTGCCGTCAGTTCGAGACCCGGCATCTGCGCATGGGGACCATCGCCCTCAGCATTATTCATGAAAGCGGCGGCGCCTTCGGTACGCCAGCGTGGCGGGAAGTTTACGAAAAATACCTGGCCAAGTGGGGCGGATAATCCATCCACAGGCAATCCCAGCTTATCCTCAGGCGTGCGATTGAGCCCCCGCCAGCGATTGTCTATGGTTAAAAGCTTATCCGTACTCCGCTGTTCTTCAGGATTTCGCCATGGCCGACGACGCCCCCTCCTTCACTTCCGACGACGTCATCACCGGCGCCGCACAAGGCCGGCTGCGCACCATCATCGAGCGCATCGAACGCCTGGAAGAAGACAAGGCCGTCGTCAGCAACGACCTGAAGGAAGTCTACGCCGAAGCCAAGGGCGAAGGCTTCGACGTCAAGATTCTGCGCAAGGTCGTGCGCCTGCGCAAGCAGGACAAGGTGAAGCGCTCCGAGGAAGAGGCGCTGATCGACCTTTATATGTCAGCCATCGAAGGCTGATCCGCTTGCAGCCCCCTGGCGATTTCCGGTGACCTTCAAAGCCAAATCGCCGCCGAAGGGCCTGACCCGCACCAAACCCTTGCAGAGCAAGGCGGCAATGAAAAGTGGCGGCGGTTTGAAAACCGCCCCGCTTTCGCCTGCCGAACAGCGCAAAACGCAACAAAAAGCATTGCAGACAAAGACCTTGCGTGCCTTGACCAAGGCCCGCGAGGCCGCCGAAGCCCAGAACATTTCCCTGTCCGACTGGGAAAAAGATTTCATCGACGGTGTCGCCGAGCGTGTGAAAACCTATGGCCGCGCCTTCGCCGATCCGGACAAGGGGGCATTGGGCAGCACGCTTTCCATGCGTCAGGGCGTCAAATTGAAAGAAATCCGGCGCAAGACCGAGCGTAAAAACGGCCCCGGCAAGCCCAAATCATAGGCCTAGGCCCGCATAACCGGCTTTCAGCTCGATAGCGGCGCAAAAGACCGCCGCATTTTTCTTTCCTTTCAATAGATTATTCGAACTTTCGAAAGTACTTTTGCACGTTTCCCCTTAACATTAACCGCGCTTTCCGCGTTTGCCGTAGAAAGCGTCCAAACGGGGGCGGAATGCTAGCATTTCAGCCCGGTTGCATGCCAACTTAGCTTAAAAAGAGCCGTGTCGACGCCGTCGGTTCGCCGCGCTGAAGCGAGCCAAAATTCAACATTGATTTCGACCTTGGCGCACAGCTCCATAGCGCGCACAATCAGTCCAGTATATTGATTTTATTTAATCTTTTTATAGACGGTGCCGACTTTGGTTGAGCCGCCCGCCAGCTCGCAAAAGTGTGGGCCAAATTCTAAATTTCCCTAATTTCAATGATTGATTAAGCCTGCCGCCGTTTGGCAATGAAAAACCCCCGCCGGCGGGCCGGCGGGGGTTGCATTCGACTGCGGACGGATGCGATCAGGACGACGCTAGTTCACCGATGAACACCGCATTCGGCACATTGAGCTTCGCGTCGATCGGCTTCAGCGTGCCGTCGAGGTGCATGCCGAAAACCGTCAGATTGCCGCTGTTCTGGTTGGCGACCACGATGCGATCGGAATTGTCGAGAACCCGGAAGTGGCGCGGCCAGTCGCCACCGGTCGGGATGATCTGCATCAGCACGAGGCGGCCGGCCTGATCCATCCCCAGCACGCACAGGCTGTTGTGCCCACGATTGGAAATGTACAGGCGGTCGCCGTTCTTGTTGAGCGAGATATGCGCGGCCTGGCTGTGGCCGGTGAAATCCGCCGGGACCGTACTGGTCCATTGCACGCCCGTGAAGGTACCGTCAGCTTGTGGGCGTAAGGTAATGACGGCATTGGACAATTCGCCCAAGATATAAGCGACCTGACCACCCGGGTGCAGGATCATGTGGCGTGGCCCAAAACCCGGATCGGCCTTGAAGGCGACAAAGGGATCGCCAACGGCGCCTGTCCCGGCATTGAACGGATAGCCGAGAATCTGATCGGTACCGAGATCAACGCTGTAGATAAACTTTTGATCTTTCGAGAATTGCACCCAATGAGCGTGCGGGCCGTCCTGGCGATCGGGAATGTAGCCTTTACCCGTGTTTTGCTTAATGGTCGCCGGCTCAACCGGCAGGCCCGTCTTGTCGAGCGCGTAAACCGCGATGTCGCCGGTGTTGTAGTTGGCCACCGCCAGATACGATTCCGTGCCGTCAAGCGAGATATAGCAAGGATTTGAACCGTGGCTGGAGACCTGCCCTTTAAGCGTCATTTTGCCGTTGCCATTGGCCTGATAGACGCCGATGGCGCCGTTATCCTGCTCGTTGACGATGTAGTGGCGCTTGAAACGCGGGCTATAGGCGCCAAACGACGCGTTCGGTGCGACACCGGCTTGAACCTTACCCTGCGTCCAAGTGTCATAAGCCGGCGAATAGGTCAGCGTCACGAGACCGCTGGTGTTCATGGCGCCGACATAGAACATATATTCGCCGTTGGCGGCATTAGCCACGGCGGGCGCGCCCAGGACGGCGGCCGCTCCAGCCATGAACAGGCGGCGGTCGATGCCGGGCAGATCGCGTTTCGTGGTGCGTGACATGAATTTTCCCCTGAGAGGCGCTATATTACAATGAACGACAAACTAGCTAAAAGCCGTCGATTTCGCCAGTTCTTTTGCCAATCCCATATGGCGAAATGACGGCGTCCGCACAAGCGGCCATATTTTACAAACATATGCACGCAAGATTGCTGCGTTTTACCCTGGGTAAAACGCAGCAATCGACTGATTTAACAATTGAATTTTGGCGTTATAACGCCAAAAAGCTTAACCGGCGTCCTTGACCAGGCCTTCCAGACCGCAGTCGCGTACCTTGCGATAAAGCGTCGAACGGCCAATACCGAGGCGGCGCGCCACTTCCGACATGTGGCCGGCATAGACGCTGATGGCATGCTCGATCAGGTCGCGCTCGATATCCTCAAGCTTGCGCAGATGGCCCGCGTCGTCGAGAATCCGCACCGGCGCATCCTGCAACGACGCCATGGCGTCCATATGCTCCTCGACCGCATGGGCGACCGTATGCATCGCCACCGGCGCGGCGGAGACCGTCGCCAACGGCGCTGACTGACCACTGATCGCTGGGAAGTCAAAGGCCTGCAGATGCGGACTGTCGGCCAGGACGATGGCGCGATAGACGGTGTTTTCCAACTGGCGGACATTGCCCGGCCAGTCATAGCCGCTGAGCAACTGCATGGCATCGCCGGACACGCCGCTGACGCGCTTGCCTTCTTCGACATTGAAGCGGCGGATAAAGTGCTCGATCAAGGCCGGAACGTCCTCGCGACGGTCGCGCAACGACGGCGCTTCGATCGGGAAGACATTGAGGCGATAGAACAAATCCTCGCGAAAGGCGCCGGCCTTGACTTGATCGGCCAGATTGCGGTTGGTCGCCGAAATGATGCGCACGTCGACCTTGACCGGGCGCTTGGAGCCGACCGGATCGATTTCGCCTTCCTGCAAAGCCCGCAGCAGTTTGACCTGCATGTCGAGCGGCAGTTCGCCGATTTCGTCGAGGAACAGCGTGCCGCCATTGGCTTCCTGGAACTTGCCGAGGTGCTTATCGGAAGCGCCGGTAAACGAACCTTTTTCGTGGCCGAACAGGATCGATTCCACCAGGTTTTCCGGCAAGGCGCCGCAGTTGACGGCGACAAACGGCTTGCCGGCGCGTTCCGAAGACCCCTGGATGGCGCGGGCAATCAGTTCCTTGCCGACGCCGCTTTCGCCAAGAATCAGCACCGGAATGGAGGACTTCGCCGCCCGTTCGCCCAGACGACGCACCATTTGCATCGCCGGCGACGTGCCGATCAGGTCGTCGAACGAGGTGCGGTTGGCCGTGTGCTTTTTTAGACGCGCCACTTCGGCCGATAGATCGCCCATCTGCAAGGCGTTGCGCACCGAAACCAGAATGCGTTCCGGCGACGCCGGCTTGATAAAGAAGTCCTGGGCGCCGGCCTGCATGGCCTTGACCACCGTGTCGATCCCGCCGGAAGCCGTCAGCACCACCACTGGCGTGCGAATGCCCGAGGCGCGAATTTCCTTCAGGGTATCAATGCCTGACTGGCCCGGCATGACAAGGTCGAGGATGACGGCGTCGATGCCGGTCGTGGTCGTCAGACGTTCGGTCGCCTGGGCGCCGTTTTCGGCATGCAGGACGGCAAATCCTTCGCGTTCCAGCACCGCCTGAATGAGGCGGCGTTGAGTCGGATCGTCGTCGCAGATCAAGATCGTCTTGGCCATTCTAGCACCCTAAATTGTCATCACCTGTGCCGCGTCTCTTTTGAAACGTCGGCTTATTTTGGGACAAACCTACGCGAGTGAGGTGAAAAAGCCGTTTACGCAGTCGCAAAATGTCTCGATTTTTTAGGCGACCGTGCTTATGTGCCCCGGACAAGGACACCTCCAGCCTAAAGCGCCTCAATATGACAGCCCTGCCTATCGACACGACCACCGGTTTGCCTATCTGGGACCTGAGCGATCTTTACAATGGTCCCGACGATCCCAGGATCGAACAGGCGATGAGCCGCGGCGCCGGTTTTGTGAAGGAACTGGCCAAGCTGCAGGGCGCCTTTTTGTCGGCGCGCAGCAATGCCGAACGGCTGGGGCTGCTGATCGATCAAGCGCTGATGCTTTATGAAAAGGCCATGGACGAACTGAATGGCGCTCTGGCCTATGCGACGCTCGCATCAACCATTGATCGCGAAGATATGCGGATAGCCAAGCTCGATTCCGACCTGCGCACCCAGGCGGCGATGATCTCCGCTGACAGCCTGTTCCTCACGCTTGAGCTGAACAAGCTCGAGGACTGGGAGATAGAAAACGCCTTGAAAGTCGGGGAAAAGGCGCAACGCTGGCGGCCCTGGCTGCGCCACGTCCGTGCGTCACGGCCGCATGAACTGAGCCCGGAACTGGAACGGCTGATGCTGGAGCGCATGCCCGCCATCAGCCAATGGATCCGGTTGTACGACGAGACCTTGACTCGCCTGCGTGCCCCGGTCGGCAAGGAAGAATTGACACTCAATGAAGCTCTGAACCGCCTTTCCTCCCCTCAGGCGGCTGAACGCAAGGCGGCCGCTTCGGGTTTGACGGAGGCCCTAAAGGAGAATGCCTCGGTGTTGGCGCTCTGCCTCAATACCCGGGCTTTCGAAAAGCAGATCGAAGACCGCTGGCGCAAGTATGAAGACCCCGCCGCTTCCCGTCACTTGGCCAACGAGGTCGACAAGGACGCGGTCGACGCAATGGCAAACGCCGTGAGCGAATCTTATGGCGCGTTATCACATCGGTATTACGCTCTGAAAGCCAAGATCATGGGCAAAAGCCAGCTTGATTTCTGGGATCGTAATGCGCCCCTGACTCAGGACGTGCAGAAGTCGTATGACTGGAAACAAGCCAAGACCATCGTGCTCGACAGCTTCGCCCAGATGGGGCCGGAATTCGCTGAGCGCGCCCAGCTTTTCTTCGACAAGCCCTGGATCGATGCCGCGCCACGTCCGGGCAAGCTATCCGGCGCCTATGCCCACCCGGTGACAGCCGACCGCCATCCCTATGTCATGCTCAACTTTACCGGTGACCGCCGCGAAGTCCTGACCCTGGCTCATGAACTCGGTCACGCCGTCCACCAGACCCTTTGCCAGCCGCTCGGTTCCATCCTGGCCGATACGCCGCTAACCTTGGCCGAAACCGCATCGATCTTCGCCGAGGGTCTGGTTTTCGAACATCTCGTCGCCACGGCTTCACGCGACGAAAAGAAAGCCCTGCTGGCCGGCAAGATCGAGGACGGCCTGAACAGCGTCATTCGCCAGATCGCTTTCCATCGCTTCGAGGAACGTTTCCACACCGCCCGTGAACAAGGCGAGGTCGCCATCGACCAGATCAATGCCATCTGGCTCGACATCATGGGCGAATCCCTCGGGCCGGCGATCAAGCTCAACGAAGGCTACGAATACTGGTGGGCCTATATCAGCCACTTCGTCCACGCGCCGTTTTATGTCTATGCCTATAGCTTCGGCGATCTACTTGTCTCGGCTTTGATGGAAAAGCGCCGTGAAAACCCCGAGGCCTTCACACCTTTATATAAGGCGCTGCTGTCGGGTGGCGGCACCAAGACCTATGTGGAAGCGCTTCTGCCTTTCGGCATGAACCCGCGCGACAAGGCGTTCTGGACGATGGGGTGCTCCCGGTTGGAAAAGCTTATTCAGCAATTTGAAGACCTGCTCTGACAAACGCTTTTCCAACAAAAAGCAAAGATGCCCTGGAAGGTTTTATCAGCCAATTCGAGGCGCTGCTTTAGGCCGTTGACCAAATCGTAGCCGTTTTGTAAGAGCTTCAGCTGACTCATTTCATTTCGCGGGCGCGAAATCGCTCTGCGTAGTAGCATTTCGGGGCTAACATGGCTGACCATCACTCCTCCCACGGCGAATACAAGCACGGCGAGATGGATATCTCGCAGCACCAGCACAGCTACGCGCTGTTCGCCAACATGACCAAGTGGGGCAGCCTGCTTCTCGCCATCGTGCTGGTTTTCGTCGTCGTGCTGACCTGCACGCAACTCGGCTTCATCACGGCCGCGATTTTGGCCGTTGTGGTCGCCGTTCTCGGTTGGCTGCTGCTCAAAAAGAAGGCCGATCCGGCGCGCTAGGCACTAGCATCATGCCCAAAAGTGCCTGACTGATACGCGCGCACTTTTGGGATAAACATGATGCGAACAAAGGCCAGCCTGATTCCATGATCTCTGGATGACCGCCGGGCGCCGTTCAATATAACGGCGCTCGTTTTGTAACCTGCCGGATTTGCAGCGAAAAACGCGCTGGCCGGACTTAAGTCTTTACTCCGGGGCCGTTTACCAATAACAAGCGGCCTGACCAATAAACCGGCGCGAAAGCCGAAACGCTTGTTCCCAAGCGTCCTGAAAAGCCACATCACAAAGGATATGGGATCGTGAGTCTAACCCTTGCCATCACCAGGGAAACGGTGCCCGGCGAAGCGCGGGTCGCCGCCTCGCCGGAAACCGTCAAGAAGTGGGCCTCGTCGGGGCTTACCGTGATCATCGAAAGTGGCGCCGGATTGGGCGCCTCCATCACCGATGCGGCGTTCGAAGCCGCCGGCGCCAAACTGGCCAAGACCGCCGCCGAAGCGCTCAAGGCCGCCGATATCGTGCTCAAGGTGCGCGGACCGTCCGCCACCGAGATCAAGGCGCTGAAAAAGGGTGCGATCGTCGTCGCCCTGCTCGACGCGCACCGCGAAAAGGACACGCTGAAGGCGCTCGCCGATGCCGGTGCGTCCGCCTATGCCATGGAATTTGTCCCGCGCATTACCCGCGCCCAGGTCATGGATGCCCTGTCGTCCCAGGCCAACCTGGCCGGTTATCGCGCCGTCATCGAAGCCGCCGAAGCCTTCGGTAAGGCTTTCCCGATGATGATGACCGCCGCCGGCACGGTTGCCCCCGCCAAAGCCTTTATCATGGGCGTCGGCGTCGCTGGCCTGCAGGCCATCGCCACCGCCCGCCGCCTCGGTGCCGTCGTATCCGCCACCGACGTCCGCCCGGCCACCAAGGAACAGGTCGAAAGCCTGGGCGCCAAATTCCTGGCCGTCGAGGACGAGGAGTTCAAGAACGCCCAGACCGCCGGCGGCTACGCCAAGGAAATGTCGGCCGAATACAAGGCCAAGCAGGCCGAACTGACCTCGTCGCATATCGCCAAGCAGGACATCGTCATTACCACGGCCCTGATCCCCGGCCGCGCCGCCCCCATCCTGGTCACGCTCGATCAGGTCAAGAGCATGAAGCCGGGTTCGGTGCTGATCGACCTGGCCGCTCCGCAAGGCGGCAATGTCGAAGGCTGCAAGGCCGACGAAGTTGTCGATATCAATGGCGTCAAGATCGTTGGCTACTCCAATATTGTTGGCCGTATCGCCGCCGACGCTTCGGCCCTCTATGCCAAGAACCTGCAGGCCTTTGTCGGCCTGCTGATCGACAAGGAAGGCAAGCTGGCCCCCGACATGGAGGACGAGATCCTCAAGGCGGCCCTGGTCACTCACGGCGGCGCCGTCGTCCATCCGGCTTTACAAGGCTGAGGCGGAAATGACCCGGGACTACGACAGCCTGGCCGACGTTTGGTACGACAGCTGGAACCGTCACGATCTGGAAGCGATCATGGCGCTTTACGCCGACGATATTCGTTTCACCTCGCCCTATGTCCGCACGCTCGGTTTCGCGGACAGCGGCACCTTGACGTCGAAGGCCGACCTGCAGCGCTACTTCGAGGTCGGTCTGTCGCGCATCGCCAACTTGCACTTCGAACCCGTCGCCAACTGCGTGGGCGCCGACAGCCATACGCTTGTCTACAAGAACCAGGCTGGCAGCTGGGTCGCCGAAAGCCACGAATACAATGAACAGGCGCAGATTGTCCGCGCCAACGCCGCCTATACCGGCTCACCTGCTTAATCCGAGGGAACGGACCATGGAACTCGTTGATCCCACCATCTTCCGTCTGGCCATCTTCGTTCTGGCCATTTTTGTCGGCTATTATGTCGTCTGGAGCGTCACGCCGGCCCTGCACACGCCGCTGATGGCCGTAACCAACGCCATTTCGTCGGTCATCATCGTCGGCGCCCTGCTCGCTGCCGCCGCCAATGCGCAAGGCGGCGACTGGTCCGCCTGGCTGTCCAAGGGCGCCGGCGGCATTGCCTCGGCGCTTGCGGCCGTCAACATCTTCGGCGGCTTCATGGTCACGCGCCGCATGCTGGCCATGTACAAGAAGAAAGACAAACCGGCCGGCGGCAAGAAGGAAGGGGGCCACTAATGGCAATCGCGAATATCTCCGCCCTCGCCTATCTCGTTTCGGGCGTTCTGTTTATCCTGGCCTTGCGTGGCCTGTCGTCGCCGGAAACCAGCCGTCAGGGCAATCTCTACGGCATGATCGGCATGGCCATCGCCGTCGGCGTCACCCTGCTGAACCTGCAGATGAAGAACGCGCTTGATCCGACGACCATCGTCATCGTGCTGTGCGGCATCGCCGTCGGCGGCTTGGTCGGCGGTGTTATCGCCAACAAGGTGTCGATGACCTCGATGCCGCAATTGGTCGCCGCTTTCCACAGCCTGGTCGGCATGGCCGCCTGCATGGTCGCCGTCGGCGCCCTGTTCTCGCCCATGGCCTTCCATATCGACGACGGCGCCGGCGCCATCCGCACGCAGTCGCTGATCGAGCTGAGCCTGGGCTGCGCCATCGGTGCCATCACCTTTACCGGCTCGGTCATCGCCTTCGCCAAGCTCAACGGCAACATGTCCGGTGCTCCGATCATCCTGCCGGCGCGCCACCTGCTCAACATCGCCATGGGCGTCGCCATTGTCGTCCTGGTCGGCGTGCTGATCGCTACGCACGGCGAGGCCAAGTGGGCCTTCTGGGGCATCTTCGCCCTGTCGCTGATCCTCGGCATCACCCTGATTATCCCGATCGGCGGCGCCGACATGCCGGTCGTCGTTTCCATGCTCAACTCCTATTCGGGTTGGGCGGCGGCGGCGCTCGGCTTCACGCTGGAAAACATCGCCCTGATTATCACCGGCGCGTTGGTCGGGTCGTCGGGCGCGATCCTCAGCTACATCATGTGCAAGGGCATGAACCGCAACTTCTTCAGCGTCATCATGGGCGGCTTCGGCGGCGACGCCGGCCCCGCGGCGGGTGGCAAGGTCGAAACCCGCCCGGTGAAACAAGGCTCGGCCGACGACGCCGCCTTCATCATGAAGAACGCCTCGAAGGTCATCATCGTCCCTGGCTACGGCATGGCCGTCGCCCAGGCCCAGCACGCCCTGCGCGAAATGGCCGACAAGCTCAAGGAGGAAGGCGTCGAGGTCAAGTACGCCATCCACCCGGTCGCCGGCCGCATGCCGGGCCACATGAACGTCCTGCTGGCCGAAGCCAACGTCCCTTACGATGAAGTCTTCGAACTGGAAGATATCAACAGCGAGTTCGCCACCGCGGATGTCGCCTTCGTCATCGGAGCTAATGACGTCACCAACCCGGCGGCGAAGACCGACCCGACCTCGGCAATCTTCGGCATGCCGATCCTTGACGTCGAAAAGGCCCGCACCGTGCTGTTCGTCAAGCGCGGCATGGCCGCCGGTTATGCCGGCGTCGAGAATGAGCTGTTCTTCCGCGACAATACGATGATGCTGTTTGCCGATGCGAAGAAAATGGTCGAGGGCATCGTCAAGGGCCTATAAACTTCGCATCGGCGGGGATGCTGTTTGCCTGCGCGAAGAAAATGGTCGAGGGCATCATCAAGGGCCTTTAAGTCCGGCTTCAGCCAAAACAAAAGGGACAAGGCTCACGCCTTGTCCCTTTTTCATACCCGGATGAAAAGCCTTACGACTTAAGGCACTTGGACGACCACTGCTTGTATGTCTGGCCGCCGGTCTTGTTCTGCGCCTTCATCTGATCCCACTGCGCCGCGCACTGCTTCATCTTGTTGTTCTGCGCCGAGTTGCCCTTGCCTGCCGAAGCCGTGGTCGAGGCCGGCTTGGCCACGGACGCTGCCGGTGTCGGTTTTGGCGTCGTCGCCACCGGCGTCGAGCCCTTCATGCACTGGGCGGAAAAATCCTTGTAGCTCTGGCCGTTGGTCTTGTTGGCCGCCTTCAACTGCTGCCACTGCGCGGCGCATTGCTGCATCTTCGAGTCCGCCAGGGCCGGCCCGGTCAAGGCCGCCGCCGCCAAAGCACCGCTTACTATGATTGCCATTACTGTACGCATGTCAGCCTCCTTGCTGTGAGGATAAGGATCACGCATTCGCCGGCTTCATGAAGCCGCTTAAAATGTTACCGAGTGACCCGGAACTCAGCGCCTGGGTCAGTTCATCGCCGATGCCGCCCGCCGGCAATTGCCCGTTCGGCGTCAAATGATTGATGACTTCGGGCAAGGCATTCGACAATTGCGACGGATCGATACCCAGTGCCGCCGACATCTTGGTCACGGCATCCGAGCCCAGCACCGCCTGAAGCTGATCCTGGCTGATCGGCAGATTGACGCCGCTGGAAATCCACGACTGGATGACCGTGCCCATACCGCCCTGTTCGAACTGCGTTACAATGGTTTGAACCCCGGCGCCGCCGAAATGTCCGGCAATGGCTTCGATATCGCCGGCAATACCACTCTGGCCGCCCAAGGCATTGATAACTCCATCCAGCAAGCCCATGGTCCCGCTCCTATTGGCTGTGAGATACCGATATTTCATAACACTGCTTACACAATTCAGGCGAAATCATGGCAGCAAAAACGGGCAAATTTTCGCTTCTGACACGAACCGATGACTTCCAGGTCCGGGCTGTCAGAAACCTTGCCAATCCTGAATCTAAATGGCGGCCCAGGACCTTTGTTCAGGCACCGTTCAGTCTTAATTTTGCACCATAGGGCCTCTATGCTAAGTCCGTTAGGGACGAGATTTCGATGAAAGCTGTGAAGGTCATGATGACGAAGCAAACATCCGTTGCCGCTCTGCTGGTCCTGGGCCTGGTTTCTGGGGGCCTGGCCGTCGCGGCGCCCGCGCTGGCGACGCCGAAATTGCCGCCGGCCTCGACCGTCAACGGCATCACCACCCAGACCGCTTCGGCCAACGACCTGTTTCAGGGCCTGCAAAAGTTCCTGAACCTGCCGGCGTCCGACCGCAGCCAGGTCAACGTCTTCTATCGCCTGCGCATCAAGCACTGCGACGCCTCGCAGGTCAGCCTGAGCATGAACGCCGGCGGGCAAACCATTCCTATGCGTATCGCAGCCGACGGCCGTGTCACGCCGCTGCCGACACGCGAACAACTCAATAGTGGCGCCAGCGTGACGATCAGCGGCCCCGAGGCCTGCTCGGTCAATCCGAAGATCGTCGTCTATTCGCCGCAGCCGTCGGGCCGCACCTACGACGCCGCCGGCCTGACGCTTGGCGTCAAGCAGGGCAATGCCGCCATGAGCAAGATCGCAGGTGTGCTGGCCCTCGGCATGGCCAAGCTAGACCGCGCCTATTTTGTCGGCGGCGGCTCTGGAACGGTGACAGTCGGCGGCCAATCAAAGCCGCTGCCGCGTACCACTGCGACCGGTGAATATCCGGCCGGCACACCCTATTTCGTGCCGTCGGACATGGACGGCGCCACCAGCATTTCCTTGAGCGCGACGCCTTCGGTCGTCCTGTTCGACACGCCGCCGAAATAGGCCGCACCATGCGCGCCGGGATGATCGGTCTGTCACTGCTTGTCCTGGCGCACGGCGCCGCGGTGGAAACCGTCACGCGGACCATACCCGCAAAGACCTTGTTTCCCTATCTGGAAGCCTATTACCGCCTGCCCGGCAATGAACGCGACCACTTCCATCTCGACTACGTCTTTGTCAGCAAGATTGCGCCGACCGAAGTCCGCATCGTGCTGAAACGCAAGGCCGGCGATGTGCCTCTGCCTATCGCTCCGGATCATCATTTTTCGACGATCCCCACCGCCGCCGATATCGCTGCCGGAACGGCGGCCGAAGTCACGGCGCCAAAGGGCTCGCAATTGGGCATGACGATCGTGTTGTCGGAGACAATGGAACCAGCCCGCCTATTGGACGTGGCCACCTTGAAAACCGGTATCGACCAGGCGCGCAACGGCTCCAAGAAAGCCGCTGGCCTTCTGGCGGCCGCCATTCCGGATTATCGGGTGGTCTGTTTCGATGGCACCCACGCCGGCACCATTGCCTTACAAGGCGGTGGAACCATTCCACTGCGCACCTTTACGGCTCAAGGCAAGCCCGGCCCCGGCACGCCCTGTTTCGCACCGGAGGACCAGCCGACAGCGACGCAGATCACACTGGATCAGGCACCGTCAGCCATGCGTATCGTTGGGAAATAGCCGGTTTTAGGCGTCTTCCGGTGTCGCGGCTGATCGCGTTTCGCTCTTCATCTGCTTGCGCACGGTCACATACATGCCTAACCAGCCGCCACCATAGGCGCAGATGCCGACCAGCACCGGGCACAGCAGGAACTGCGGCAGGTTGTGCGGCTGGAACAACAGGTCGATCCAGTAATAGGCCGTCAGCAGTACGCCGGCGATCCAGGCCGGAAACCGGCCCATCTTGGCGACGCGCGTGGCGCAATAGCTGCCGCCGAGCGTCCCGACGATCCAGGCGGCGGCCGTGCAGATATAAATCTGCATCAGCGAATTGTTGAGCTGTTCCTTCTGGTCGGCCTCGGTGCCGAAGCCGTAGAGGCCCGGCGGATACGACCAGACGTCGTTGATGATGGCCTTGGAGATCGTATAGACGACCATGCCGGCCAGGAGCCCCATCAGGACGGCCAGAACGACGACAAGAACCTGGCGGGTCTTGAGCTCGCTCCATTCGTTCAGCCACTCCTGGAAGCGGCTCATAAACGATCTGTCCATGGTGTACCCCTCATTTTTTTCTGTTTGAAAGCCGATCTTTTGGCCCAACCGGTACGCCATGGAGGCATCCCGGCCCGCGTCCCATTATTAACATAATTTAAACGCCTGCAAAGCGGCTTATGACCGAACCGGGCGTGGACGGCCCATTTCGTCGATGGCCACAAAAGTGAACATGCCTTCGGTCACGCGTGTCTTTTCCATGCTTTCGCGCGGCCGCCGGTAGGCATGCACCTTGAGTTTCATTGACGTCCGTCCGATGCTCTCCAATTTGGCATAGACGCTGACCTCATCGCCGACCTGGACCGGCGTCAAAAAGACCATACCGTCGACCGCGATGGTCGCCACCCGGCCGCGCGACACGCGAGCCGCCACGTTGCTGGCCGCCAGGTCCATCATCGACATCAGCCAGCCGCCGAAGATATCGCCGGCTGGATTGGTGTCGGCAGGCATGGCGATCGCCAGAATGGCGAGATCCTGCGGATCAGGCATGCCTTCGGGCGAGGCGCTTTTCACCATGAGCGGAGTCTCCGGATGCAAAAAAGGATGCCGGCTCGCACCGGCATCCTCTTATAGACAGGGCTTGCTGCGTTGCAACGCAGAAAACCGACAATCTTTTTCCTCTTAGGCCTTGGCCGGACGACCGGTGCCCATGCCGCCTTCGCGCTGGATGCGCTTGCGGGCCAGCTTGCGGGCCCGGCGCACGGCTTCCGCCTGCTGGCGGGCGCGCTTTTCGGAGGGCTTTTCGTAATGTACGTGACGCTTCATTTCGCGGAATGAACCTTCGCGCTGCATCTTCTTCTTCAGGGCCTTGAGGGCCTGATCGACGTTGTTGTCACGGACAAAAATCTGTACCAGAGGTCTCTCTCCATTCGGGCTGGGGCCGAAACCCGGCTTTGCGCGCCGGCCCAACCCGTCAAAGTGAAAAGGCCAATCGCCCCGCAAACAGCCATTTGCGGGCCTTTCGGCCGAAAAACTGCAGAGGCCATACATCAACCGACCGGCTCTGTCCAGCTAAACCCCGCCAGAAAAGGGATTTCCGCGCAGGTTTTTTCAAGCGAGTGCGGCATTTTAAGCCCGCGCATGCCACGCCCCTTGGCGGCCGAGAGCGATGCGTCTACAATTACCGTATGAGCCAGTCCGCCCCGCTTGCCGATCTCAAGGCCGCCGAAACGCGCCTCGCCGCCGCCGTCGCCGGCTTCGTGCCGCAGCTCGGCCTGAACCGGATGAGCGTCGAGGCAGGCGCCAAAGCCGCCGGCATGAGCGCCGGCGAACGCGACCTGATCGCGCCCAACGGCGCCGCCGACATCGCCGCCATTCTGTGGCGCGGCCATGACGCGGTGCTGACCGCGCCGGAAATGGCCAACACCCTGTCCAACATGAAGATCCGCGACAAGATCGGTCATCTGCTCAATGCCCGCATCGACGCCTTCGCCCGCGACGAAAAGCTGGCCCAGCGCCTGGTCGGTTTCCTCGCCTTGCCCCTGCATCTCGACCTGCATCGCCGCCTGATGTGGGAAACGGCTGATATCATCTGGCGGCTGGCCGGCGACAAGGCCCTCGACGAAAACCATTACACCAAACGCCTGATCGTGTCGGGAATCCTGACCACGGCCATGTTGACCCGCCTGACGCGCGGCGCCGAGGCTCAGGCCGAACAGATCCGCCGCAATATCGAAGCGGTCATGCAATACGAGAAATTCAAGGCCAAGCTGCCGAGCCCGAGCGAACACCTGCTCAATCTCGCCGCCAGCCTGGGCAAGCTGCGCTTCGGCCAAGCGGAAGCGTCAAACGGACCGGCGTCATGACGGCCGTCCGGGCCATTCTCGCCTGCCTGTGGCTGCTGTTCGGCCTGACCGCCACAGCCCATGCCAGCGCCCCGGCGGGGGCAAATCCACCCTGCCACGTCATGCAAGTGGCGATGTCCCATTCGCATACGCCGCCCGTCAGGTCGCATGACGACCAAACCGTGATGCCCTGCTGCAATCAGCCGGTCATTGTCACGCCGATGGATATCGCCCTTCCACAAGTGGCTCGGTCGCGGCCCATCCGACTGAAACCGGCGCCGGCGGTTGCCCTCGTCGCTTACCTTCCCGCCTTTGAGCCGCATCCTCCGAAAACGGTCTGATCGTTCCCCTTTCCGATCAACCTTTTCAGGAGACTTCAGATGTCTTGCAAATCCACAGCCGCCACTGCGGCGCTTTTGCTGCTGGGCGCTTGGCCCGGCTTGGCCTCGGCCCAATCCGACATGTCCGGTATGGATATGCCCGGCATGCCCGGAACGACTATGTCGCGCCCCGACATGGCATCCCCATCCGCCTGGCAGATCCACAGTCACGCCACACTCACCTTCGTCAGCGATAATCAGGAAGGCCCGCGTGGCGGTTACAAGAATTTCGTCTCGGGCATGGCCATGCTGACCGCCACACGGCCTCTGGCTGGAAATCGGTCCCTCCAATTCGAAGCCATGTTGTCGCCGGACGCCTTTATGGGCAAGAGCGGCTATCCCCTGCTGCTCCAGACCGGCGAAAGCGCTGACGGCCAGCATACCCTGATCGATCGTCAGCATCCCCACGATCTGTTCATGGGCCTGAGCGCCACGCTCACCCAGACATTCGATGGCGGCAACGCTTTCGTCACGACGGGCTATCCGGGTGAGTTCGCGTTCGGCCCGACGGCTTTCATGCACCGGGCGTCAGGGGAAACATTCCCGACCGCACCGCTGACGCACCACTGGCTGGACAGCGGCCACATCACCATGGGCGTCCTGACAGCGGGCGTTACAAAAGGTTCTTTAAAATTAGAAATATCGCAATTCACCGGCCGCGAGCCGGATGAGAAGCGCTTCGATCTTGATCCGCTCCGTCTCGATTCCACCGCGGTCCGGGTGACCTGGTCCGTCACGTCCAACCTTACGGCGCAAGCCTCCTGGGCCCGGCAAGTGAGCCCGGAAGCGCTCGAACCGGACACCGATCTGCTCAAACAATCGTTGAGCGCTGAATATGTCCGAAAACTGGGAACTAAAGCTGTCCTCTATTCGACCCTGGCCTTCGGCCGCAAGCAAAAGGTGCATGCCACCGGCAAGCCGAGCGACGGTTGGCTGTTCGAAAACACGCTGGCGTTCAACGAACACTGGACGGGGTTGCTGCGCGCCGAACGCGTCCGCAACGAAGAACTGGCGCCCAGCGGTCCCTGGGTCGGCAAGACCGAAATCGGCGCGATCCGCACCTTCCCCCTCAATGACCACGCCCGTCTGGGCTTCGGTCTCGTCCGGCAATTCAACGCCGCACCTGCGTCTCTGCGGCCGTCCTATGGCCGGCATCGCGACGGCACGGTCGCTTTCATGACGCTCAAATTCCACGCCATGCCACAGGGAATGTCCATGTAGATACCGCCGGAGGGGTTTCAAACCCCTCCCATTTTCAGGTCTTGATCCGGTTGATATGGCCCATCTTGCGGCCGGGCCTGGGATCATCCTTGCCGTAGACATAGAGCCGCGCCTTGGGCTCCGCCGCCAGGTCCGGCCATTTCAAGATATCCGGCCCGAGCAGATTGGTCATCTCGACCGTATAACGCGCCTCGGTATCGCCCAGCGGCCAGCCGGCCACCGCACGGATATGCTGTTCGAACTGGTCGCACAGGCAGCCGTCCTGGGTCCAGTGGCCGGAATTGTGGACGCGCGGCGCGATCTCGTTGAGCAGCAAGTGGTTGCCGGGCAGGACGAACAGTTCGACCGCCAGAACGCCGACAAAATCCAGTCCTTCCAGAACCTTGCGGGCAATGTCGCGCGCCTCGGCCTCGACGGTCGGCGGCACTTCCGCGGGGGCTAATGTGGTCGACAGGATGCCGTGCACATGGCGGTTTTCGCCAATCGGGAAGGTCTTGACGCTGCCGTCCCAGCCGCGCGCCGCCACCACGGAAATTTCGCGCACGAAGTCGGCCTTGGCTTCGAGGATCGCCGGCCGGTCGTTCAGGGCGGCAAAAGCGCTTTCCACATCCTCGGGACTGCGAATCCACACC
>CAYULN010000161.1:0-35986 GCA_964445605.1 uncultured Caulobacteraceae bacterium
CGGATCGGCCACGCGCCCGGCGACGAAGTCGTCATAGGCCGTGCCCTGAGCCGGATAGCCGACGCCAAGCGTCTTGGAATCGCGCCACGCGTCGAGAAGCGTGTCGCGCAGGTCCGACGCGCCCTTGGCGATGGCCGTGGTCTGGAACGCCTTGCCGCGCGCATCGCCGTCAACGAAGCCGCCGTCCTTCTGCAACTGGTACTCCGGAACGACCAGCGCCCAGCTCTTCTTCAGCCGCGCCGCGATGCACAGGTCGAGCCGGTCGGTGCACGGCACGTACGTGCCCATGGCGGCGCGCACGTCGGCCTGCGAGACGTTCTTGTTGACGAAATCGCCTTCAAGCGGCCCGTGCACGTGGTCGTTGGTGAAGCCATTCGGATTGGGCAGGTCGGCGCCCCAGCCATTATAGTGGATGCTCAGGTGCATCGGGTTGGTGGCGTCGCCGACATAGTGGCTGAGCACGCCAATGTCGCGGATCATTACCTCTTCGCGACGTAGGCGGTCGGCGTGGTACCACGCCTTCTTGGCCTTGTCGGTTTCCTTGCTTTCCAGGTAGTTCAGGATGCGCCACTGGGCCATGTCCTTGACCACCTGCTGGTAACCGTCAGCGATCGAATAGGGCAACCAGCCGGACTTGAACAGGGTCGTGCCCTTGGCGCGCAGCGAGGCGCTGAAATCGTCCAGCGTCGGCGGCAGGGTATCGAGACCGGCGCCCGACAGCGTATTGCCGTCGTCCATGAGATCGATGAAGTGGCCCGGGTCGCGCATATCGTCATGCACCTTGCCCGAATTGCGCCAGCGGTCGGGTTCACGCGAGAATTCGCCGACGTCCTGGATGGCCTGCGGCGTGCGCAGGAATTCCGGCATGATGTCCGGCAGGACGCGCATCGCCTCTTCGCCGATCATCCGGTGTCCGACATCGCCCCACGCCAGGGCCTGGCCCGCCAGGGCGGCACCCACAGCCACCGTCGCCATCAACAGCTTGATACGCATACCGCTCACCCACCTTTTGTTCTGAAGCGCAAACCTGATCCCTAAACCGGGAGCATGTCAATCTTGTGATAGACGGTTGCAGAGCTTCCCGGCCTATCCGGCGGCGTGCATCCTTAATCCGTCTCGGGAGCCAAGGTGACTTTCAAACCGTCGAACTCCGGCCGCATGATGATCTGGCACGACAGGCGCGAATTGCGCTTGACCATGAAGGCTTCGTCGAGCTTCTCGTCCTCTTCGCCGGTCTTCGGCACCAGCTTGCCGACCCAATCCGGATCGACATAGACATGGCAGGTGGCGCATTCCAGCGCCCCGCCGCATTCGGCCTTGATCGGCAGGCCGTTGTCGCGGATGATTTCCATGACGCGCCAGCCTTCCAGCGCGGGAAGGTCATGCTCGACGCCGTCGCGGTCGGTGCAGAGGATGTGAAGATCTTCGCTCATGTCGGGTCCTGTATTTCCGGCCCTGCGTTTAATGACCGAAGACGGCGGGCGCAATGGAAAAAGCGTCGCATGGGCGGCGGATATGGGTATCGGAACGCGTTTGTAACAGACAAGAAAAAACCAGGAGGCGGAAATGACCAGCAACAAAGTGGGCCGGCGGCAGTTCATCAAGCTGGCGGGCATGGCCGCCGCGGCCGGTGCGACGGACGCACACGCCGCTCCCGCCGACACCAAGATTCGCCTGGTCGCGTTACCTAACTTTCCGCTGGCCAGCGCCGCGCCGGTCGTCTGGGCGCTGGATCAGCTCAAGGCCGCCCTGACCGCGCGGCAAATCCCTTTCGAAACCGCCCCCCAACTTGGCGACGGCTTCAACATCATCGTGGCCGAACATCAAGATTCCCCTCCCCTTGCTCAACCGGAAAATCCTGAAAGCTTTTACATATCGCCGCAGTTCCACGACCCGGGTTTCCCAGGCAGAAAAAATGTCTGGGTCAGCGGTGGGGGACCGGTCGGGATAGCCTATGGCCTGACCGAACTGGCCGACCGCGTCCGTTATGCTGCGCCAGGTGACACCGGCCTGAATATCGCCGATAGTATCCGTGAAACGCCAGCCAATGTCATTCGCGGCATCGACCGGCTGTTCGTCAATGAGGTCGAGGACAAGCCGTGGTTCTATGACCGCGATATGTGGACCGGCTACCTCGATACCCTGGCGACCTCGCGCTTCAACCGCTTCACCCTGGCGTTCGGGCTCGGCTACGACGCGCCGGTCGACATCAGCGAGAACTACTTCCACTTCGCCTATCCCTACCTGCTCAACGTGCCCGGCTACGACGTCCGGGTGCTTGACGTCTCCGAGGAAGAACGTGCCAAAAATCTCGACACCCTGAAATTCATTGCTCGCGAGACCGTCCGGCGCGGCATCCAGTTCCAGCTCGGCCTGTGGAGCCACGCCTATGACGGCGTCAACAGTCCCCGCCAGGAGCACCACTTCACCGGCCTGACGCCGCAGAACCACTCTGCCTATGTCCGCGACGCCATGACCCTCCTGCTCAAGGGAGTGCCGGAAATCAGCGGCGTCACCATGCGCATCCACGGCGAAAGCGGCATTCCCGAGGGCAGCTGGGATTTCTGGACAACTCTGTTCAGCGCGTTCAAGACCTCGGGCCGGACGATTCGCATCGACATGCACGCCAAGGGCATGACACAGAACATGATCGACATCGCCAAGGGCACCGGCATGCCGTTCATGATCAGCCCCAAGTTCTCGGCCGAGCACATGGGCCTGGGCTACCACCAGGCTGACATTCGCCCCGCCGAGTTCAACCGCCCGGCCAAGTCCGGCGACACCGACACCATGACCATCAGCTCGAACCAGCGCCGGTTCACCCGCTATGGTTATTCCGACCTGTTCCTTGAAGGCCGCCCCTACGACGTGCTGCATCGCCTGTGGCCGGGCTCGCAGCGTCACCTGATGTGGGGCGATCCTGCCCTGATCGCCGGCTTCAGCCGCGCCGCCAGCTTCTGCGGCTCGCTGGGCCTCGACGTCATGGAGCCCCTCACCTTCAAGGGCCGCGAAGGCACCGGCCGCCACGACGGCCGCAGCGCCTATGCCGACAAATCCCTCGCTTTGGGCACCGGCGAATGGGCGAAATTCGCCTATTATTATCGCGTTTGGGGCCGCCTGCTGTACAATCCCGATACCAATGCCGAAGTGTGGCGGCGCTATCTGTTGGCGACATTCGGGCCTGCGGCTGCCGCCATGGAAGCGGCCATGGCCAGCGCCAGCCAGGTCCAGCCGATCTTCTTTTCGACCCACTGCCCGTCGGCATCCAACCGCGGCTACTGGCCCGAAGTCTATACCGACATGGCTATCATCCCCGACGACAAGAACGCGCCGTACAAAGAGATGACCGCGCCTTACATCGTGTCGCGCGTCAGCCCGCTCGACCCGCAGCTGTTCGCGTCGATCGAGGACCATGTCGGCGACCTCTATGCGGGCAAGCAAATCAGCCGCTATTCGCCGACAGAGACCATCGGCTGGCTGGACGACGTCACCGCCGCCGCCGATGCCGCCCTGACCAAGGCAAAGAGCCAGGTCCCGGCCTCCGCCGCCGTCGAATTCCGCCGCTGGGAAGAAGACATCCGCATCACCATTGGCCAGGGCCGTTTCTTCGCCGGCAAGCTGCGTACGGCGCTCTATCACGAAATCTGGAAACGCGGCGGTCCGGACGAAGCCGCCTCTCTGGCCATGACTACCCAGATGAAGGCCCGCGACGCCTGGGTTAGAATGGCCGACCGCGCCGCCAAGGTCTATGTCGCCGACATCACCTATGGCGAAATCCCGCTGCGCCACGGCAACTGGCAGGACCGCCTGCCGGCCATCGACCGCAATATCGCCAACCTGAAGGACGCCCTGGCGGCGCCACGTCCGTCACCAGTCGATCCCAAAGGCGCTGCCGCCCTGGCCTTTGCCAAAAGCCGCCCAAACCGCCCGGTCGCTATTACGCGCCATCAGCCGCCGCAGACCTTCTCGCCGGGCCAGGCCCTGACCTTGCGCCTGGCCGCCTCGGCGAAGGCCGCAAAACTGTGGTACCGCCACGTCTATCAGGGCGAGCGCTGGACGTCGGTGGCCATGACGCGCGATGGCGCAAACGCGGCAAACGCCTGGCGGGCGGCGATCCCGGCGGACTACACGCAATCGCCCTACCCGCTGATGTACTATTTCGAGCTCGATACCGGCGCGCCCCTGACGGCGCTGGTGCCCGGCTTCAACGCGACGCGCTCGAACACGCCCTATTACAGCGTGTTCAAGCGAACCTAATCTTCACCACACCTGCACACGGTCTTCGGGCTTCAGGTACAGCTTCTGCTCCGGCTTGACGTCGAACGCCTTGTACCAGGCGTCGAGATTGCGCACCGTGTCGCCGCGATATTCCGACGGCGCGTGGCCGTCCGTCTTGATCTGCTGGCGCAACGCCGCCTCGCGCATCTTGCGCCGCCAGCTTTGCGCGAAGGCGATAAAGAAGCGCTGGTCGCCGGAAAAGCCGTCCCTGACCACATCCGGCTTGCCGCCCAGCGACAACACATAGGCGTCGTGCGACGCCGACAAACCGGCGACGTCGGCGATGTTCTCGCTCAGCATCTGCTTGCCGTTCAGGCAAAGATCGGTGAACGGGCAATAGGCGCTGTACTGCGCCGCCAACTTGGCCGAGGCGGCCTCGAAATGCGCCTTGTCCTCCGGCGTCCACCAGTTGAGCAGCCGGCCTTGCGCGTCGAACTGGCTGCCCTGGTCGTCGAAACTATGGCTGATCTCGTGGCCGATGGTCGCGCCGATGGCGCCGTAATTATAGGCGGCGTCGGCCTGCGGATCGAAATAAGGCGGCTGCAGGATGGCGGCCGGGAAGTTGAGCGCATTGTTCAGCGGCAGGTTGACGGCGTTGACCGTCTGCGGCGTCATCACCCACTGGCTGTGGTCGACCGGCTGATGCAGCCAGGCCAGCTTGCGCTTGTATTCGAACAGCTCGGCCCGGCGGACATTGCCGAGCGCGTCGCCGCGCACGATGCTCAGGCCGGAATAGTCGATCCACTTGTCGGGATAGCCGACGCCGATCTTCAGCGTCGCCAGCTTGGCCAGCGCCTTGGCCTTGGTCGCCGGCGACATCCAGGTTAATGCCTCGATGCGGGCGTGATAGGCCTTCATCAATTCGCCGACCATGGCGGTGATCTTGGCCTTGGCCTCGGGCGGGAAGTACTTCTTGACGTACATCTTGCCGACGGCCTCACCCAATGAGTTGTTGGTGCTGGTGATGGCGCGCTTCCAGCGGTCCTGGATCTGCGGCGTGCCCTGCATGGCCGTGCCGTAGAAGGCGAAGCGCTCGGTGACGAAGGCCTTGGGTAGCACGCCGGCATAATGATTGAGCGTCATGAAGGTCAGGTAGTCGCGCCAGGTGTCGACCGGCTCGCTGGCGGCGAGCGCCGAAATGCCGGTCACCGCCGACGGGTGCCAGATGATGAAGGTCTGCTGCGCCCCCAGGCCGGCACCCTTGAAATAGGCGTCCCAGTCGAGGCCCGGCGCCTTGGTGGCGAAATCGGCGCGCTTCCACGGATTGTTGGCCTTGTGCACGTCTTCGGAGTCTTCCCGGCTGACGTGGCTTTGCGCGATCTTGGTCTCCAGGGCGACGATGCGCGCCGCCTTGGCATCCGCATCCTTGATCCCGGCCAGGCTCAGCATATGGCCGACATAGGCCTGATACTTGCCGCGCAGCTCGGCCATCTTGGGCGACGGATCGAGATAATAATCGCGGTCCGGCATGCCGAGGCCGCCCTGCAGGATATAAGGCATGTTGTGCGTGGGGTCTTCGAAGCCCTGCTGAATCCACAGGCCGAAGACGTGGTCGGTGTAGAAATTGGTGGCGTTGACCGGATCGACATCGGCACGCAGCGTCGTCCCCAGATAGGCCGACAGCGTCGCCTTGTCCTTGATGGCGTCGATGGCGGCGAATTCGCTCTTCAGCGGCGCCAGGCCCTTGGCCTCGATGCCGGCCTCGTCCATGTAGCTGGCATAGTAGTCGCCGACCCTGCGGGCATCGGTGCCCGGCTTGGGGTTGGACGCCGCCGCTTGCTGGATCAGGCCCTTGACCTGGGCGCTGGTCTTTTCGGTCAGGATGGCGCCGGGGCCATAGCTCGACCGGTCGGCCGGGATCTCGGCCGTCTTGCTCCAGTTGTTGTTGGCATAGTTGAAGAAGTCGTCGCCCGGCGCGATCGACCGGTCGATGCCGTTGAGGTCGATATCATGCACCACAGGGGCGGAAACGGTTTGGGCGGCGAAGGTTGGGCCGGCCGCGACGAAAAGCGCGGCCAGGGCCACGGCCAAAGAACTAGCCAAAGAACTAGAATGTATGAGGGACATAGGCGTGTCCTGATGAGAAACCGCGCCGGGATTGGGCGCAACCGAAAGTCTTCCGCCTGGACGCCCCACCCGTCAAGTGCCATACCCGGCCCCATGGCGCCTAGCGCCACCTTGCCAAGGTGGATGTCGAGAGTTCGATCCTCTTCGCCCGCTCCAATCCTTCCCTGTGCAGGTAAGGAGTTGCAGCTTTTCTCATTGTTATTGGCTGGACCTTGATGACACGCAAAGCTCGCTAAAATAGGCATCAATGCCCCGCGCGCCCTCGCTCAGATAGTTCGGATCGTACTTTGCGTACTGCTCGGCGATAGGGCATCTTGTGCCAGAAGGCCTCTTAGTTCTTTCTAGGTGCGTCACGAACATTCGCGGTTGTAGATACGCGGCTTAAAAACGTTTCCAGCCGATATCCCATTTTCTGCGCTAAATTCAGGTAACGGCGCCAGCGGGGCCAGTTTTGAATTCATCGTGCCGTCGACCATGGAAATCGATGGTGGGTTGGACACCGGTACCTGGCCATCGGGCGTCACCCTGCATCTGATCGTCAACGGCACGGTATATGGCCAAGGCGGCGCCGGCGGAAGCGGCAGTTGTGCGGGCGGCCCCGGTGACGGTGGCGACGGCGATCCTGGTCTCAACGTCCGGGCTCCGATCACCGTCACGGTCAACGGCACGCTCCTTGGCGGCGGTGGTGGTGGCGGCGGTGCGGCCACCTATCTCGATGGCGGCCAGTACCCCGAATGCGGCGGCGGCGGCGGCGGTTCGCCCAACGGCAGCGGCGGTTCACCTGACGGTTCCACGGGCAGCGGCGGCCTGGGCGACGACGATTACGGCGCCACGCGCGGCGGCGATGGCGGTGGCCCGGGCAGCGCCGGCGGCGGCTCCAACGGATGGGCCGGCGGCGGTAATGGCGGCGCGGCCGGCGCCAGCGTCCGTTCCAACGGCAATGCCGTCACCGTCAACGGCTCGGGAACGTACTAGAACCCCGAGTCGCCATATCTGATCTCTCGAAAGGCAGCAAAATGTCTATCAAATTCGGTCAACTCGTTTTTGTGTCTGCGGCGTTTGCGGCGCTAATTGCGGCCTCCGGCGCCCAGGCCCAAACCCAGGGCAAGCCGCTGGGCCTCTACAGCCGGATGGATAGCAACGGCGATGGCAAGGTCAGTTTGGCCGAGTTCGAGGCGACGCACGCCACGCAACTGGCGCGTTTCGACACCAACAAGGACGGTACCGTGACGCTTGCCGAGGTCGATGCCTTCTTTGCCGGGCATCTGCAGGGGCCGGGTGCGCAACTGACCCAGCAGCGCCTGGCCAATCTCAAGGCGGCCGATGCCAACGGCGACGGCATTATCTCGGCTGACGAGTTCAAGGCCGTCGGCGATGCCGAGTTCCACCGCGCAGACACAAATGGCGATGGTTTCATCGACGCCCATGAGGCCGATGTCGCCGTGCCGTAGGCGCCGTAATCGGTGGCGACACTGCAAAGATATAATTCGACTATCATTTTCCCGTCACGAAACGGTAGCCCACACCTGGCTCCGTAATGATGAAGCGCGGTGCCAGAGCGTCGTCCTTCAGCTTCTCGCGCAGATGCTGCGTATGGATGCGCAGGTAAGGCTGTTGGTTCCCTGCATTGCGGCCCCAGACCTCGCGCAATATCTGGGCATGGGTTAGGACTTTCCCCGCATGCTGCATCAAGAGGCTCAGCAGCTTGTATTCGATCGGCGTCAGGCGCAGCTCAACGCCGTCGAACGACACTCGCCGGGCTGCCAGGTCGAGGATAAGACCGTTGATTTCATACACCGGGCTGCCGTTTTCACGCCTTTGGGCGTGGCGCAAAGCCACACGAACGCGCGCCAGCAATTCGCCGGCGGCGAAAGGCTTGGTCAGGTAGTCGTCGGCGCCGTTTTCCAGGGCAGTGATCTTCTCGCTTTCCTGGCCGCGCGCCGAGACGACGACGATCGGTGTCTGTGACCATTCGCGGACCTCTCGGACAAAGTCCTGGCCGTCCTGGTCGGGCAGGCCAAGGTCAAGCAGCACCAGGTCCGGTCGCTGCGCGATCAGCTTCTGCACGCCTTCGCGCGCCGTCGGCGCCTCGATGGCATCGAAGCCGTTGGTTGACAAAGTCGCGCGCAGGAAGCGGCGGATTTCGGTTTCGTCCTCGACGATGAGTACGGCTGTCATGCGGTAGTCTCCATGACCGGCAGGGTGAAGATGAAGCTGGCGCCGCCGCCGTCGCGGGACGGGTTATTCTTGGCATAGATCAAACCGCCGTGCGCCTGAACGATGCCGCGGCAGATGGCCAGTCCAAGGCCTGTGCCACTGGGATTGCGGTCGGATTTCTGGCCGCCACGCGTGTGGAAGGTCTCGAAAACCTGGGTTTCCTCGCCGGGCGGCAGGCCTTCACCATTGTCGGAGACGCGCACCCGGACGCGGTCGGCGTCACGTTCAACGGAAAGGGTGATGACTCCGTTGTCGACCGTATGATGGATGGCGTTTTCCAGCAGATTGCTCAACACCTGTTCGATCAGGGCGCCATCAACGCGGACCATCGGGATCTGACCTTCAACGCGAGTGCGGACTTGGCGGCCGCCCTTGTGCGCTTCGATCCGGGCCACCGCCGCGCCAATGATCTCCTGGACCAGGTACGGCTCGAAATTGAGCTTCAGCCGCCCCGAAGTGATCGCCGCCATGTTGAGCAGGTTGCCGACGAACTTCTGCAGTCTCCCCATTTGCGACCACAGGCTGGTCAGTTCGTCGACCACGTCACGTGGCAGCTTCTTGCGCTGGCGCAGCATGACCGAAACGCTGTTGGTCATGACGGTCAGCGGCGTGCGCAGGTCGTGCGACAGCGAAGCCAGCAGGACATTGCGCAGTTTTTCGTTTTCCGTATCGACGCGCGAGCGTTCGGCTTCGTCGGCGCGCTGGGCGCGTTGCAGGGCGCTGGCGACCAGGCTGGCCACCGTCTCGAAAACCAGGATATCGGCGCCGGTAAAGGCGTGGTCGCCGCGCGGGATCAAGCCAAGCACGCCCAGGGTATCGTCGCCGGCGTGCAGCGGCAGATACAGGCCACGCGCCGACGGCAGAGTGTCGGTGTCGCGGCCGGCGATCTGACCGTTCTGGGCCACCCACTGCACGGCGCCGGTTTCTTTTACGTCGGCGGGTTCGATCTCGGGTGGAAAGCGTTGCACGCCGGTATCCTGGCGCAGCCACAGGAACGTGTCGGCCGCAAAGGCGGGCGCCAGGTGGCGGGCCATCACCTCGGCCATGGCGTCGAAACCGCGCACCGAGGCCAGGCCGCGCGACAGGTCGTAGAGCAGGCGCGTTTCCTGCTCGCTCTTGCGGGCCACCTTGGCGTGCAGCGACAAACGCGCCGTCAGCGAACCGACGATGACCGAGGTCGCCGCCATGAAGGCGAAGGTGAAGTAGAAGTGCGGGTCGTAGAAGCTGAAAGTGTAATAGGGCTCGGTATAGAACCAGTTGAAGGCGGCGATGCTGATGACTGTGGCGAACAGCGACGGGCCGATGCCGTAGCGGGCGGCGATGATCACCACTGCCGTCAGGTACAGCAAGGTCAGGGTGTCGGCGGTGGCGAAATTGCGCACCGGCAGGCCCACCACAGTGGCGACGGCAATAATCCCGAAGGCGAACAGATACGATACCGGCCGGGCGACGTAAGGGCTTAAGGCGAAGGCGTCGCGCGGTTCGGCCGGGCCTTGCGCGTTACCGTCTTCACTAAGGGTGGTGATCTCAATGCCGCCGGCCTGTTCGACCAGCTTTTGCAGCAGCGACTTGCCCTGCCATAGCCACCACGGCCGCTTGCGGTGGCCGACCAGAATACGGGTAAAGCCGTTTTTGCGGGCGTAGGCGACGATCTGGGTGGCGGCGCGGCTACCCGGCAGACGGACGGTCTGGGCGCCCATCTTCTCGGCCAGGCGCAGATTGTGCTCGACGCGGCGGCGAGCCTTTTCGCTCAGGATTTCGTGGCGGTCGGTCTGGAGATACAGCGCCACCCACGGCGCCCGCGCCCGGCCTGCCATACGCCGGGCGTGGCGCAGCAGCCGCGCCGACAGGGCGTCGTGACCGACCAGGACCAATATCTTGTCCGACAGGGCGGCTTCGTCCCGGCCGAGCGCGGCATTGAGCTGGTCATTCTGGGCATCGACCCGCTCGGCCGTGCGGCGCAGGGCCAGTTCGCGCAGGGCGCCCAAGTTGGTCTTTTTGAAGAAATTGTCGGCGGCGCGCTTGTTGGCGCCTTCAGCGACGTAGACCTTACCCTCGGCCAGGCGGCGCAGCAGCTCGTCGGACGGAATGTCGATCAGGGCGATGTCATCGGCTTCGTCAAATACGCGGTCGGGCACTGTCTCGCGCACCCAGACACCGGTCAGGCGGGCCACCTGATCGTTGACGCTTTCCAGGTGCTGGACGTTGAGCGTGGTAAAGACATCGATGCCGTTGTCGAGCAGTTCCTCTATGTCCTGCCAGCGTTTGGGATGACGCGAACCGGGCGCGTTGCTGTGGGCGAACTCGTCGATCAGGATCAGGGATGGCCGGCGTTTTAGCGCGCCGTCGAGATCGAATTCCGTCAGCGTTACACCGCGATGGTCGATGTCGAGTAGCGGCAGAACCGGCAGCCCTTCCGCCAGCGCCTTGGTCTCGGCGCGGCCATGATGCTCGACCACGCCGATCACCACGTCGCGGCCTTCCGCGTGCAGACGGCTGGCTTCGGACAGCATGGCGTAGGTCTTGCCGACCCCGGCCGATGCGCCGAAGAAGATCTTCAGACGGCCGCGTCCAGGCAGGCCTTCGCCCTGGTCTTGGTTGACCAGGGCGAGCAGCTTGTCGGGATCGGGTCTTAAGTCGTTCACTTGAGCTTGCCGTCCAGGCGGAGATTGACTTCAAGGACATTGACCCTCGGTTCGCCGAGGACGCCGAACGTCCGGCCACGCGTCGCCTTATGGATGGCGTCGCGGACATCGCCTGGATCCATGTTGCGGGCGACGGCGATGCGAGCGACCTGATATTCCGCAGCCGCCGGGCTGATCTCCGGATCGAGGCCGGAGCCCGAGGCCGTGACCAGGTCGACGGGCACGGGGCCAGCGCCGCCAAGCGCCGCGATGCGGCCTTTGACATTGTCGAGCAGGGCCGGATTGTTGACACCGAGGTTGGAACCCGACGAGGCACCGGCATTATAGGGACTCGGCGAGGTCGCCGACAGCCGGCCCCAAAGATAGCCCGGCTTGCTGAAGTTCTGGCCGATCAGGTTCGAGCCAACAACATGGCCGTGGTCGCGGATCAGGCTGCCATTGGCCTGGTGCGAAAAGGCGCTTTGCAGAATGGCGGTGATGGCCAGCGGATAGAGGCCGCCGAGCAGGATGGTGAAGACCAGCAGCGCCACCGCGGTCGCCTGAACTTGCCGGAAGAGATTGACCATTTCAAAACTCCTTATGCCAGGCCGCTGTGCTCAAGCAGCGAAGCGGTAGCACACAAAAAAACGATGGGCCCGCCCTATGCGAGGCCTATCGCCGTGAGGCCCATGTCGATCAGCTTGATACCGATGAACGGGGTGATGATGCCGCCCAGGCCATAGATCAGCACGTTGCGGGTCAGCAGGCTGGACGCGCTGGCTGGGCGATACTTGACGCCTTTGAGCGCCAGCGGCACCAAGGCGATGATGATCAGGGCGTTGAAGATGACCGCCGCCAGAATGGCGCTTTGGGGTGATTTCAGCCCCATGACATTGAGCGCGCCCAATGCCGGATAGGTCGACGCGAAGGCCGCCGGAATGATGGCGAAATACTTGGCCAGGTCGTTGGAGATGCTGAAGGTGGTCAGCGCCCCGCGCGTCATCAGCAGCTGTTTGCCGATGGCGACGATCTCGATGAGCTTGGTCGGGTCGCTGTCGAGGTCGACCATGTTGCCGGCCTCCTTGGCGGCCTGGGTGCCCGAATTCATCGCCACGGCGACGTCGGACTGGGCCAGGGCCGGGGCGTCGTTGGTGCCGTCGCCGACCATGGCGACCATCTCGCCGCCCTGCTGCATCTTACGAATGTAGCTGAGCTTGGTTTCCGGTGTTGCCTGAGCGACGAAATCGTCGACGCCGGCCTCCGAGGCGATGGCGGCGGCGGTCAGCGGGTTGTCGCCGGTGATCATCACCGACTTGATGCCCATGCGGCGCAGGTCTGCCAGGCGCGCCTTGATGTCCGGCTTGACGATGTCCTTGAGGTAGACGACGCCCAGCACCTGCGGACCTTCGGCGACCATGAGCGGCGTGCCCCCCTGGCGAGCGATGTCGTCGACCTGGGCTAGAACTTCGGCCGGAACCGCACCGCCCTTCAGGGCCACGACCCTGGCGATGGCGTCGCCGGCGCCTTTCATGATGTGGCGTTCTTGGACGACGATGCCCGACACGCGCTGTTCGGCGCTGAACGGGATGAACGTGGCGTTCAGGTCACCGGGGACTTTTTCCGGCAGGTTGAACAGCTTGTGCGCCAGGACGACGATCGAACGGCCTTCCGGTGTCTCGTCGGCCAGCGATGACAGTTCGGCGGCCTCGGCCAGTTGCTGGGCAGTCACGCCGGGCGCCGGGAAGAACTCGCTGGCCTGGCGGTTGCCGAAGGTGATGGTGCCGGTTTTGTCGAGCAGTAGGACATTGACGTCGCCGGCAGCTTCGACCGCCCGGCCGGAGGTGGCGATGACATTGGCCTTGATCAGGCGCTGCATGCCCGAAATACCAATGGCCGACAGTAGGCCGCCGATGGTGGTCGGGATCAGGCAGACCAGCAGAGCGATTAGCACCGTAACAGTGATAACCGTACCGGAGCCGGCTTTGGCGACGCTGAACAGCGAGTAAGGCAGTAGGGTCGCCGTCGCGAGCAGGAAGATCAGGGTCATGGCCGCCAGCAGGATCGACAGGGCGATCTCGTTGGGCGTCTTCTGGCGCTTGGCGCTTTCGACCAGGGCGATCATGCGGTCGAGGAAGCTCTCGCCCGGGTCAGAGGTGACGCGAACGACGATCCAGTCGGATAGAACCCGTGTCCCGCCGGTCACCGCATCGCGGTCGCCACCGGACTCCCGGATGACCGGGGCGCTTTCGCCGGTCACGGCGCTTTCGTCGACCGAGGCGATGCCTTCAACGATCTGACCGTCGGCGGGAACGAAGTCACCAGCTTCGATCAGGACGAGGTCGCCCTTGCGCAGCGAATTGGCCGGTACCGTCTGGTACTTGCTGCGATCCGTAGTTTTGGCCATTTTCTTGGCCGAGACGTCGCGGCGAGCTTTTTTCAGGCTGTCGGCCTGGGCCTTGCCCTTGCCTTCGGCGATGGCTTCGGCGAAGTTGGCGAACAGCAGGGTGAACCACAGCCAGAAGGTGACCAGCCCGACGAACCAGACCGGCTCCTTGCCGCCGGCGAGAACACCCGGCGCGGCCAGCATGATGGCGAAGATGACCGTGGTCAGCACCGAACCGATAAAGACCACGAACATCACCGGGTTGCGCACCTGATGCGTCGGATTGAGGCGGGTGAAGGTCTGGAAGAGGACAGAACCGAGATCGGCCCCTTCAAATAAGCCTTGTTTTTGAGCGGTAGCAGAGGACATTGGATCAGCTCTTGATCTTTCTCCAAATCCGCTTGGATTTGGCAAGGGCGACTGCCCGCCGCCGCTTTTGCGGCGAGCCTGCGCGGCCTATGAGCGCATAACGAGATGTTCGATGACGGGACCGAGCGCCAGGGATGGGGCATAGGTCAGGACGCCAACGAGAATGATGACGCCGATCAGCACCACAACGAACAATGGGGTATGGGTGGGAAGCGTACCGGCCGACTCTGGCACGGCCTTCTTGGCGGCCAGTGACCCGGCAATGGCCAGGACCGGCACGATGACGAAGAAGCGTCCGACCAGCATGCAGACGCCGAGCGCCGTATTATAGAATGGCGTATTGGCCGACAGGCCGGCAAACGCCGAACCGTTATTGTTGGACGCCGAGGTGAAGGCGTACAATACCTCGGAAAAGCCCTGGGCGCCGGGATTGAAAATACCGGCCAGGCCGTCCTTGCTGACCACTGCCCAGGCGGTGGCGATCAGGACACAGGTGCACGGCGCCAGGATGGCGATGGACGCCATCTTGATCTCGAAGCTCTGGATCTTTTTACCGAGATATTCCGGCGTGCGGCCGACCATCAGGCCCGCGATGAACACCGTGACGATAACGAAGATCAGCATGCCGTAGAGCCCCGAGCCGACGCCCCCGTAGATGACTTCGCCGAACTTCATCAGGATCAGCGGCACCAGGCCGCCCAGCGGCGTGAAGCTATCGTGCATGGCGTTGACCGAGCCATTGGACGCAGCTGTCGTCGCCGATGCCCACAGGGCGGAGTTGACGATGCCGAAGCGGGTTTCCTTGCCTTCCATGTTGCCGCCGCTTTGTTGGGCGGAAGCGTGCTGGTCGACGTGCAGGGCGGCAAGATGGGGATTGCCGCCCTGCTCCGCCGCGACACAGGCCACGGTCAGGGGGGCGAAGACCAGGGTCATGGCCGCCAGCACGGCGACGCCCTGGCGGCGGTCGCCGATCATTTTCCCGAAGGTGAAGCAGCAGGCCGCCGGGATCAGCAGAATGGCCAGCACTTCCAGGAAATTGGAAAAGGGCGTGGGGTTCTCGAATGGATGGGCGGAATTGACGTTGAAGAAGCCGCCGCCATTGGTGCCAAGCATCTTGATCGCTTCCTGCGACGCTACCGGCCCCATGGCGATGGTCTGCGGGCCTTCGAGACCGTGCGCGGTGACATAGGCGTCGAGCGTTTGGATAACACCTTGCGAGCCCAGCAATACCGCCCAGATTAACGCCAGCGGCAGCAAAATGTAGAGCGTCGAACGGACTACGTCCTGCCAGAAATTGCCGATGCCCTTGGCCTCCTTGCGGGCCAGACCACGGATCAGGGCAGCCATGATGGCCAGGCCAACGGCGGCCGACAGGAAGTTCTGCACCGTCAGGCCGGCCATCTGGCTGAAATAGCTCAGCGTCGTTTCGCCGGCATAGGATTGCCAGTTGGTATTGGTGATGAAGCTGACGGCGGTGTTGAAGGCCAGGTCCGGCGTCAGGTTGGCAAACCCCTGCGGATTGAGCGAGATGCCGCCCTGGAATAGCAGGATCAGATAAAGCAGCACGAAACCACCGAAGGAAAAGACGATAACGGCGGTGGCGTAGTCGCGCCAGGTCATGTCCTTATCGGCCGCTCCGCCGAGCAGGGCGTAAATGCCGTGCTCCAGGCCACTCAAAGCCGGCGACAGGAAAGTGCGCTTGCCGTCAAGCACCCGGGCCATGAACAAACCAAGCGGGTAGCTGAGGCCAAGCAGCACAAAAAGATAAAGGGCCAGCTGAAGCCAGCCATTACCCGTAATCAGGGATGACATGGCGCGGCCTCAGGGAAAGAGTTCGGGCTTGACGAGCGCGGCGACCAGATAACCGGCGACAGCGACGGTGATAAGACCGGCGACAGCGTAGAGGGCGATCATTGGCCGCTCTCCTTCAGGCTGTCGCACAGCTGGGCAAAGCCCTGGCAGATGGCGAAAAACAAGGCCGCGCCGATAAAATAGACGATTGTCATGGCGGATACCTCCATGGTGGAAGTGTTACGCCTCAGCGCATATGCCGTGTGTATAGATGCCTACGGCCGCCATATAGATTGCGTATAGGCTCTTGGCGCCGGACATCATCGGTGCCATGCCTGTTTTTGGGCTATAATCGACGAGCGCTACGCAGCAGACGACCCATTCTGTGTCGGAAAAGCTGTAAACGCGGTAACGCTTCAATGCCCTGGATACCGTTCGTACACCCACTGGAATGTGCGTTCGACTTTGTCGTCGAAAATGCCTTCGCCATAGGCGGGCGGCAAGCTCTCGTCGTAGAGAAGCTGAATGGTGGTCTTAACCGCAGCCTTGGCCCGCTCTTTGAGACGCCAGTCGAGAATCAATTTTTCCGACTTAAGCTTTTCCAGCAATGACCTGGCCACCCGCTTCACCAAATCCTCTTCCTCTGGACCCAGCTTAGGCTCTGGCTGAGTCAGGATGTCGAAGATCGCCAGCTCCTCTTCGGACAGGCCCTCACGTATGGAGCGTTGATCCTCGGCATTGAGATCGCCTACAAGCGCAAGTAATGCGTCGAACAGTTCCGCCGTGGTCAATCCGCCGGCATTATACTGCTCAATCAGCCGTTCGAACCGCTCCACCAAACCGCGACGCGTCGGATTGCGAGCCGCCATGGCCGCGACCATGTCCTCTACGGCCCGCCGGAGCTGCTGCGTTTCGGTGCGCTGCCGGTTGCCTGTGGCGAACATCGCGCGCAAACGATCGATGTCCAACCGCGATAGGTCGAACAGTCCGGCGGTATCGCCATCCTCACGGATGGGCGCAATGATTTCGACACCGGCGATGGAGGCATCGAGCAAGTCCTGTATCCGAGAGGTGACCTCCGAAATATCCAGCCGCTCCACCAGAGACCGCAGACGTTCGGCGATCACTTCGATGGCCGCCGCCAGTTTGCGGTACGGCTCCGCGCGGCTGTCCGGCAGAACAGCCTTGAAGGTGGACCAGACAAGCGCAGCGTGGGCGAGATACACGCTGAAGGTTCCGGAACACGCCGATGTAATCGACGATCAAACCCGCCTTCTTGCCCGGCGCATTGCGGTTGGCGCGCGCAATGGTCTGCATCAGAGTGTGGTTCTTCATCGGTTTATCGAGATATAGATAAGGTTTGAGCGCTTTATTGACGTGAACGAATACTAGGCTTTCGTTCGCCAAAACCGGTTGCATCGACTAATTGGGAATCCGCCCCCAGTTAATCGAGGAACGCTTTTAGCTTATCACGCAGCGCGTTCGCATCCTTCAATTCGCATTCCCAAAACGTGCTGGAAGTCCAGCCTAGTTGGGTCAGCATTTCGACAGCTTTGAGGTCACGCGCGCGATTACGACTGATTTTATTTTGCCAGTAATCCGCATTTTCTTTCGGGGCGCGAGCCCCGCGCTTGCAATCGTGCCCGTGCCAAAAGCATCCGTTAATAAAGATTACCTTCCGCCGGCTGGAAAAAACAAGGTCCGGCTTTCCCGGTAAATCCTTTCGATGAAGGCTATACCGATAGCCCATCGCATGAGCGACCTGGCGCACGAGCATTTCGGGCTTCGTGTCTTTTGAACGAACCGCGCGCATTGTCCGCGAACGGAGTTCGTCGGTCGTCATCCCTCGACTTCAATCCTCAAACTTGGATCGCTTTCGCAATCTGCAACGATGCGGTTATAGCGTTCAATGATCTCGCGCACCGCTTCGGGGCGAGCGTCACGCTGAAAGCCACTCCATTCATATACATTGGTGGCGATAAACTGCTCAATCTCAATAACGTCGATCCGGTCGTCTATTCCAACCTGCTTCGCAAGCGCCTTCGCGCCGAAAACACCATCCTCAACCGTCACGATAAGCGGACGGTATCCGCCTGAAAGATTGCTTTGACATTTCCGAAGCAAAGCTTCGCCGGGGGCAGTCGTCACATGCACGGCCACATCGCCAATTGTGAAATCGCCTGAACGATTGGATGGGGCATCCGCGACCGCGAAACCGTGATGCTGAACACCGCCTTTGGTCACATAGTCCAGCTTCGCGCCAACGAGGTGCTGCATAACAGCACCCTGATACATCACACCTTTGACTTCACGCTGGCGTTCAATAGCTTGGTCCAGAAGGTCGCGCACGCAGGCGCGCAACGAACGGGCCGGATCAAGCTTGAACGTGAAAGGTTGAGAGTCGAAATAGGAAAGAGCGCGTCCGACCCAAAAACGTTCAGCTTCTTCCAGGTCTAAAATACCGCGCGCACTGAGATCATTCAACGCGTCAACGTAAGCATACATGCGATCCATGTTGCCTCGGCTGGTGCGACCGCCTTCATTAGAAAGAATCCGTTCAATGCCGTGGTCGGCAAGTATCTTCTTCACCGCGCCGCCGCCAAGTCCTTTGACCTGTCCGTTTTTCGTGGTTTTGAAGTCGTCAGGATTTAAAGGAAACTGCTTTGACTTGATGTCCCGCGTTAAGATCAGCGCGAGCGACAATGATCCCTTCGACAGGCCCACATGCTCGCTGTCGAACGCTTCCAAAACCTGACTTTGGGAAAGCGACCCGCTTGTCATTTATACGCCACGCGTTTCTTTGAAACCGTCGTCACACCCAAAAGCGGTTCAAAGATATGTTCAGCCAAATGCCTCACCACGGGCACGGCGACACCGTCGCCGGTAAGGTGGTAAGCCTCGTTATACTTCTTCGGTAGGCGATAACTATCGGGTAGCCCCATGAGTCGCGCGGTTTCGCGCGAGGAAATAAGGCGGGAACGAATATAGGCGCCCTCGACCACAATGATTGTTTGACGGCTAGACCCACCGGCAGGCGTGCGCAAACAACCGGCCTTATCGTCAAAACGGACCTCGGCGCGCTGCACCTTCACGCCGTTCTCGTCCAAGCGCGTGCGCTTGTAGATGGTGCCGACCATGCGGCGACCAGCGCGCTTGGCCGCCTCGACCTTGTCTTTGTTGACTGGCGACATCATGGCGAGCAATCGCTTTGTGTCCTGAGGCGTATGCCACTCGACACTGTCCGGCGTTTCTTCGATCAAATCAGCGAAGCTCGATTTTCTGCGTGGCGGCGTGGGGATATTCCACCATACTAAGTTCTTCCGAACGGAACCGGGCAGCGCGTCGATTGCAGTGCGCAAGCCTTTGGTGTGGAAAGGCTCAACGGGTTCGGATGCGATCAATCCTTCGATCGCCATGTCCTCTTTCACGCCGATGACGAAAAGCCGTGGGCGTGACTGCGGAACGAAAAGCGAAGCGTCAATCACCAGCGCGCCATAGCGATACCCCGCGTCCGCAAAAGTTTTACAGATTGCCTGAAAATCTTTCCCGCCGTGCGAGGTCAGCGTGCCGACGACATTCTCCAGAACAATCATCTGAGGGGCGCGACCGCCCTTGATGAGACCATGCAGAACGTCCCAGAAAGGGTAGAAAGTACCCGAGCGCTCGCCCTTAAGGCCGGCCCCTCCGCCGGCGAGCGAAAGGTCTTGGCAAGGGAATGATCCCCATACCAAGTTAGCCTGTCCCGGCAAATCATCGGCTCTGATCTTCTTCACATCGCCGATGTGCAGTTCGCCACCAGTTCCCCAATTCAACTGGTAGGCCATGCCTTTTTTAGCGTCGAAATCGTTGGCGAACAGGCAAGTCCAATCAGCGCCTAAACCGGCGCGCGCCATCCCGCCACCGGCGAAGAATTCATAAAAGCTAAACATGCCTGACCCTCAATGCAGTTTGTTAGCATGGCCCGATTCGGTTTTAATGCCTTAACGCGCATTATCCCCAGCCTTCACGCCAGAATCGGGGCGGAGAAAAGTTCACATAATGTTCTCATTTGAGGGCGCTTGAGTCAATCGCGTAGCGGGAATTTACACGCATTCGCTTCGCGCTACGCGCGTATGCTGTGAATGATCTTAGAGACGGCCGCAAGCAAGTGGGCGATGTAGGTGGTCTTTCCAACGCCCACCTTGTTGTTGAAGATGCTGATTACCTTCAAGTCTCTCTCCCGATTCGAACCGTTTTAGTGCAACTCTGCAGCGTGCCAAACCAGCTTACACCGAGATTGAAATTGCCAATAGGCTATACCACTGGGCGAGTTGCGTGCGCAACTGACCTGGGCACACTTTTAGACACACCGCCTAAAATTGCGCTTACAAATTACTGATTTTATGGTATATTTTCAGAGACGGGAGGAACCTGAAGCCAGCGCGTCTATCAATTCCGCCACCTGGGCACTTATCTAGGTGGTAGCCTCCGGTCCTCGAACCGAAGGCGGCGGCGTATAAGGGCAAACTTTTCAAGGGCCAACGGCTTAGACAAAAATTACTTTGCCCGATCCGGTTTTATCCCCAAGGGCCATGTCGGCCCGCCCCGCATTCCTATCGATGTCCTTGAAAATAGGCTATAATACAGCGTCGGGTTGCGAGATTAGAACAATGACGACTCCGCACGGTACCATCTCGGTCGAAATCAACGATCACGTCCATTTCGTGACCTTCCGCATGTCTGGCGTTCTTTACGGTCAGGACCTGCTGAACGTCACCGAACGGACCTACTCAACCCTTGCCGAGCCCTGGCGTTATAACCGGTTGTTCGATATCCGCGCTTTTATCAATGTCCTTCAGTTCGAGGATTTCGTCGCCCTGGCGGAACAGTGGCCCAAACTGGCCGGGCGAGCGCAGCCGACACGATTCGCCATCCTGACGGACGATCCGGTGCGGATTGCCCGGACGCACGCCTATGGTCCCATTTTGCCGAACATAACCGCCAAGCCTTTTGGCAATGAGGCGGAGGCCATCGGCTGGCTGACCGAGGATATAGAGTTACAGGCCTAGGTGGGTTTGCGTGGGAAATGGTGGGTGAGCACGGACTCGAACCGTGGACCCGCTGATTAAGAGTCAGCTGCTCTACCAACTGAGCTACACACCCGAAACCATTTCAAAACCTCGGCAGGTGTTGGCGGCCCGCCGGTCAAGGCGGCGGAACATAGCCACTTTCTTCTGGGTTTCAAGCGCAAAATCGGTTTATGGCTGTTTTTTCGATTCCGTAACGGCAAGGGAGGCGGAGATGGCGATGAGGGACGTAACCGGAGCGGTCGATTTCGCCTATCTGGAAGCCTATACGATGAACGACACCCTGGTCATGGAAGAGGTATTGCGGCTGTTTCAGCAGCAGTGCGAACTATGGGCGCCGCTATTGACCACCAGCCACGAAGGCTGGCGTGACGCCGCCCATACGCTCAAGGGGGCGGCCGGCGGCATCGGCGCCGCTGACCTGGCGGCGCTGGCTGGCGAAGCGGAGAAAGGCGACGCCGAAGGCGCCTCCGGGCGGCTGGAGCGCACGCGTACCGCCATGGACGCGGCCTTGCATGACGTCGCCGCCTATCTGCACGGCCTGCAACTGCGCGGCCTGAAGGGCTGAGGCCCCCCGCTTTTTTGCGGTTGACCGCCCCAGAATTATCATACAATTTTTGAAAAATAATCCGGGAGGTGACTATGCGTGGAGCAATACGAACGGCGTTGGTGTGCGCGGCCGTTTTGGCCCTCCCCTTGGCGGCGAATGCCGAAACCCGTTCCGCCGCCACGCCGCCCATGGGCTTCAACCCGTGGAACGCCTTCGGCACCGAAGTCACCGAGGCCAAGATGATGGGCGTGGCCGATGCATTGGTCAAAACCGGCCTGGCCGACGCCGGCTATCGCTACGTCAATATCGACGACGGCTGGTGGTTGAAGCGCCGCGCCGACGGCCGCATTGAGGTCCGCACCAGCATGTTCCCGAGCGCGGCGCCGAAAACGGCGGGCGGCGACAGCAGCCTGCGGCCGTTCACCGACCGCCTGCACGGCATGGGTTTGAAGGCCGGCATCTATACCGATATCGGCCGCAACGCCTGCTCCCAGGCCTGGAACCGCAAAAGCCCGAACCTGCCGGAGGGCACGGTGGCTGAGCGCGAGGTCGGCTCGATGGATCACCAGGCCCAGGACATGCGGTTGATTTTCGGCGAATGGAACTTCGACTATATCAAGGTCGACGCCTGCGGCCCGGCAGACTACGCGCCCGACAAGCCCTTCGTTCAGGACGGCACCTTTCGAGCCCTTGGTCCCTACATCGTGCGCGGCCACCCGAACCCGGCCGATGACGCCAGGGTCGAGGCGCTCTATGCCGGCCTAAAGACGGCGATGGACGCCGTCCGGCCGAACGGCGACTACGTGTTTTCGATCTGCGCCTGGGGCGAAGCCAGCGTCAACGACTGGGGCTACAAATACGGCAACCTGTGGCGGACCAGCGGCGACATCAGCCCGAAATGGTCGTCCATGCTGCACAATTTCGACAGCGCCGCCGCCCACCCGGAAAAGGCCGGTCCCAGCCACTGGAACGACCCGGACATGCTGGAAATCGGCAACGGCGCGTTCGACGCCGATCACCTGACCGAAGCGCGCAGCCATATGTCGATGTGGGCGATCCTCAGCGCGCCGCTGCTGATCGGCTCCGACATCACCAAGTGGCCGCAGAGCCTGGTCGACATCGCCGGCAACCGTGAGGTCATCGCCATCGACCAGGATCCGGCCGGCCGCCAGGGCGCCGTCGTGGCGAAGACCGACACCACCGAAGTTGTGGTCAAGTCGCTGGCCAATGGCGACAAGGCCGTGGCGCTGATCAACCGTTCCGCCAAGCCGGTCTCGGTGGCGGTCGACCGGTCGCAACTCGGGCTCGGCAAGGGAGCCATGACGTTGCGCGACCTCTGGACGCACCGGAATGCACCGCTGAAAGGCAACACGATCCGCGTTTCGCTGGCGCCGCACGAAACGGCGCTCTACCGCCTGACGGTTAAGGGCAAAAAGGGCTAAAACCGCCATCGCGGCTTGACCGCCGGACGTGCCCATCCCAAGATGCGGCGCATGATCCGAAACCCGCGCACCCTTTATCTGGGGACGGTCGCCGCCTTGCTGCTGCTGACCGCGGCGATCGCGATTACCTTCGGCTATATCAGCCCCGATTCCTGGTACTACATGTTGCTGGCGCAATCCCTGCGCCACGGCCATGGCTGCTCGATCGACGGCCAGTATCTCGCCGTCTATCCGTGCGGCTATCCGGCGGCGCTTGCCCTCACCGCCCCGGTGGCCAGCCTGCCTGGCCTGATGATTTCCAGCAAGCTGACCAACGCGCTGTTGCTGGGCCTGAGCTTTGTCCTGATCCAGAAAGCGACGCGCCACCGGCTGGCGGCGATCTTCCTCGCGTTCAACCCGATCACCCTGCAGCTGGCGCTTTATACCTGGTCGGAAAACCTGCTTCTGCTCTGCGCCTGTGGTGTCATCTATGGCGTCGTCCGTGTGCAGGCCGAGCCCAGGAGCCTGGCGCGCCATGCCCTGCTGGCCCTGTTCCTGATCGTCGGCTGTTTCGCGCGCTATTTCTTCGGGCCCTATGCCCTGGTGCTGTTTATCTGTGCCGGGCTGGCCTATGGCTGGAAGACCGCCCTGCGCATCCTGCCCGCCTTTATCCTGGCGGCGGTCGTCTACCTCGCCTACCAGAGGTTCAACGCCGTCGCCACCGGCTACGCCACCGGCATGGGCCGGTTCGCCGCGCCGGAATCGCCCTACCTGATCTGCGCCCTGTTTCTCCAGACCCTGTTCAGCCTCGCCCTGTGGCCGGCGTTGGCCGCCGGCGCGCTGTGGCTGGTCAGCCGCAAGGAGGTAAGCCTCGCCCGATCCGAGCCGGAACCCGAAACCCGCCGCGCCGCCTGGTTGCTCGTCTATGCCGGCATTGGCTTCCTGACGCTGGCCTTTGTCTTGCGCGCCGGGACGCAATTCGATCCGTTCGATGCGCGCACCATCGGCTACGGCCTGGTCTTCATCGCCACCGGCCTGATCGCGCGCTTCACGCACTTCCGCCGTCCGGACACTCTTCCTCTCGCCGGCCTTGCGACCTGCGGCCTGTTCTCCCTGGTCTTCATCAACGGCGGCATGATCCCGTACGAATTCTACCAGATGGCCAAGGGCGAATACCGTTTCCCGGCCGCCTCGACGCCGTTGCTGCACCGGCAAGGCCCGCCCGCCGACGTCATCGTCTATTTCGAACTGCCCGACCTGCCGAAAGGCCTCGAAAAGATCGACAATATCGAAACCCTGCACTACGGGCCGCACACGCAGCTGGTCTCTCCCGCCGGCCGGCCGGACGACGTGCCCGATACCCCAAAGACCTTCATCACCAAGATCGATCAGGCCGGGGGCGGGCGTTGCTATTTCGACTTCACGCCGTTCAACAACGCCGCCGATTTCCAGGTCTATCTCAATCGCGCCACCCAGACCGACACCAGCTTCGCCCTGTGGCCGGGTCTGTCGAAACCGACCTACCGCGCCGACTTCGATCCGGCTCTGACCGCCTGGCTGCAGGCCGTTTTCCAGCCCGCGCGCCTGGTGCCGTGCGATGAAATCCTCGGTTCACCGCAGACGCAAAAATTTATTGGCGCCAAACGATAAAAACCTGGCTCGACGGGCGGCTTTTTCTTGCCTAAAACAACGGCTTCCGGATTGCCCAAAAGGAGCAGGTTGTCATGGCGCGTTATCAAAACATTCTCGAAACCGTCGGCCACACGCCGGTCGTCAGGATCAACCGCCTGGCCCCTGAGGGCGTCAATCTGTGGGTCAAGATCGAGGCCTTCAATCCGCTCGGCTCGGTCAAGGACCGCCTGGCGCTCGGCGTCATCGAGGCCGCCGAAAAGTCGGGCGAACTGAAACCCGGCCAGACGGTCATCGAAGCCACCTCGGGCAATACCGGCATCGGTCTGGCCATGGTCTGCGCCGCCAAGGGCTATCCCCTGGTCGTCACCATGGCCGAAAGCTTCTCCGTCGAACGCCGCAAGCTGATGCGCTTCCTCGGCGCCAAGGTGGTGCTGACGCCGGCCGCCCTGCGCGCCACCGGCATGATCGAAAAGACGATCGAGCTGGCCCGCACCCACGGCTGGTTCATGACGCGCCAGTTCGAGAACGAAGCCAATCCCGACATGCACGAACGCACTACGGCGCGCGAGATCGTCGCCGATTTCGCCGGTGATCATCTCGATTACTGGGTGACCGGCTACGGCACCGGCGGAACGCTCAACGGCGTGTCGCGCGTCCTGGCCAAGGAACTGCCCGACACCAAGATCGTCGTCTGCGAACCGGTCGAAGCGCCGCTGTTGAGCAGCCATTTGCCCCAGGCGCGCAACCCGGACGGCACGCCGGCCGCCGGCCACCCGGCCTGGAAGCCGCACCCGATGCAGGGCTGGACGCCCGACTTCATCCCGAAGGTCACCGGCGACGTCGACCTGTCGCACATCCATAAAATCGTCACCATCCAGAACGGCGACGCCATGAAGTGGAGCCAGGAACTGGCCAAGCAGGAAGGCATCTTCGTCGGCATCAGTTCGGGGGCGACCTTTGCCGGCGCCATGGAAATCGCTCGCCAGGCGCCGAAAGGTGCGAACATCCTGTGCATGCTGCCGGATACCGGTGAGCGCTACCTGTCGACGCCGCTGTTCGCCGACGTCCCGACCGACATGAACGAGGAAGAGCTGAAAATCTTCAAGTCGACACCATACGGAGTCGCCGCCTAGCTCTCCTCCCCACTTGCGTGGAGGAGAAAATTATACCGCCACATCCGCATGCTTCTCGGCCTTGACGGCGCGCCAGGCGGCGATGATCGCCTCGGCCGAACGGTCGATATCGGCCTCGGTGGTCGAAAATCCGATCACCGACAGGCGGATGATCCACGTCCCGCGCCATTGCGCCCCGCCGGCGAAGCACACGCCTTCGCGTTGGATGCGGGTGATGGCCAGCCGGGTCAGCCGGTCGGCGGTATCCGGATCAAGGTCTGCGCCCAGCCGCACCGCCACCTGGTTGAGCACGACCGGGTTCATGATGCTGATGCCCGGCTCCACCGCCAGACGCTCGGCGAACCGTCGCGCACACGCGCAATGCCGCGACACCATGTCGGCGATCCCCGCCTTGCCGAGATGACGCAGCATGGCCCAGGTGGCAAAACCGCGCGCCCGCCGCGACAGTTCCGGCGCATAGTCGGACGGATTGCGCCCGCCGTCGCTGGCGCCGGGCAGATAGCTGGCGGCGATCTGCATGGCCCGGCGGTGCGCCTCCTTGTTGCGCACGATCGCATAGCCGCAGTCATAGGGCGTCTGCAGCCACTTATGCCCATCGGTCGCCCAGGAATCGGCGCCGTCGACGCCGTCGGCCAGGTGCGCCCGGTCCGGCGTCGACCGCGCCCACAGGCCGAACGCGCCATCGACATGCACCCAGGCGCCCTTTTGCCGCGCCAGCTGGGTGATCAGCGGAAACGGATCGAAGGCGCCAGTATTGATCTGTCCGGCCTGGGCGATGACGATAGCCGGGCCGGTGACGGCATTGAGCGCAGCCTCGACCGCCGCCGGTTGCATGGCGCCCTGCCGGTCGGTGGCGACCAGGGTGACGCGCTTGTCGCCCAAACCGAGGAACTTCAGCGCCGCGTATACCGTAGTGTGGGCCTCCTCGCCCATGATCACCTGGACCGGCGGCGCGCCGAACAGGCCGTCGCCTTCGACATCCCAGCCGACCCGGCGCAGCACTTCGCCGCGCGCCGCCGCCAGGCAGGTGAAGTTGGCCAGAGTGGCGCCGGTGACGAACCCGACCGATGCCTCTTCCGGCAGGCCAAGCAGTTGCAGCAATGCCTTGGCCGACGCCTCTTCCGCCGCCGAAGCCGCCGGACAGCCCAGGTGGTTGCCGGCGTTCTGTCCCCAAACCGAAGTCAGCCAGTCCGCTGCCATCCCGGCCGGATGGCTGCCGCCGATCACCCAGCCGAAGAAACGCGGCCCGGTCATGGCCGCCAGGCCCGGTTCGGCGCGCGAGATCAATTCGCGGATTGTCTCCTCGATCGGGGCTGCGGTTTCGAGATCGCCGAGGTCGAATCGCGCCACCTGGGCGTCATAGCTTTCCGCCGGGCTATGCGGCCGTGCCGCGTCGCCGTCACGCCGGGCGGCGGCATAGGTGGCGACGGTTTCCAGCAGGGCATGCAAACGGCTCTTGTCCATGGCGTCCTCCCTTTGCGACAGGTGTAGGCCTGCCGCCGCCTGGCGTCAAACCACCTCCAGGCCCAGCCGGCGGATATTCACCAGCTTCAGCAATTCCGCCGCCGCCTTGGCGTCGTCCAGGGCGCGATGATGGTGTTCGAGGCCGATGCCGAATTCACGGCACAGGTTCTTCAGGGCGTAGGAGCCGAACCCCGGATAATGCCGCCGCATCGACGCCACCGTGCACAGCTTCGGATAGCGAAAACGCCGTTCCAGCCGCCGGTACTCCCCGGCGATCATGCCGTAGTCGAAATTGACGTTGTGGGCGACGAAGATGGCGTCGCCCAGAAAGGCGGCGAAATCGTCGGCGATGTCGGCGAAACGCGGCGCGTCGGCGACCATTTCGTTGTCGATGCCGGTCAGTTCGGTGATGAAGGCCGGAATGCGTCGTTCCGGATTGATCAGCGAATGCCATTCGTCGATCACCTTGCCGCCGCTGAGCTTGACCGCGCCGATCTCGGTCACCCGGTCGCCGCCCGCCCGGCCACCGGTAGTTTCGACATCGACCACAACATAGGTCTGGTCCGGGTCTACGGCGTAGGCGACCTTGCAAATCTCGGCTTCGAACCCGGCGGTCTTCAGCAGGTTGAGCCGCGCCAGCTGGTTACGGCGAATCTGATCGCCCTCGGCCTTGATCTCGACAAACCGCACGCCACCGTCGCCGATCAACAGCAGATCTGGGAAACCGTCGCGGAGGCCATAGAAATCTGCCGCCATCTTTTCCAGGATGGTAGCCACCGCCTCCGGCGGCGCGGCGGCCAGAAACGATTCAACAATATCGGAAATTTCCGGCAGCCACAGAAACAGGCCGTTATCCTCGCCGGCGTGCTGCAAGATAGTCGCGCCGATGACGCGCATCCCCTCGCCAAGCCTTATGTGATTGAGCTTTCGGGCCAGACTGTCGCCAAAGCGGATATGGAACCTCCGGTCCTTCAGCGAGCGCGGCAAGCGGTCGAAGTCGCTGGCGAAGCTTCCAATTGTCTCGAACAGTTCCTCCCAGAACAGCAGCCCGAACAGCATCGGCCACAGGCCGTTCTCCGTATGCCAGGCCGTCCAGCCCTCGCTCTCGAAATGGCGGATGGCCGCCAGTTCCGGCTGGCCGCGATAGAGCTCGTCGACCTTGATTTCCTGCGCCCCGCGCAACAGATCGGTGAAGACGCCGGTGCGCGCCTCGCCGAACTTGCGCGCCAGGAAATCGGCGGCGAAGATGCATTCCTCGTCATGCACCGGACTGACCAGCATGGCCTCGCACATCGCCTTGGCGCGGTCGTGGTCGCCCGCGGCGTAAAGCAGCCGCACCACGCGTTCGTGGCTGTCGAAGGCGGTCGAGCGTTCATAGATGGCGACGGCCCGCGCCGCCTCCTTTTGCTTTTCGAGGATCTGCCCAAGCCCGAAAAGCAAGCGGTCGCGCAAATCGGTGACGAACTCGGTGTCCGCTGCCGGAAAGGCATCGACGCCGGTGATCAACTCCACCACGTCGCCGGCCCGCAACCGCCGCAACGCCTGGGTATAGAAGAACCCGGCCCGCGCCTCGGCCAGATCATCGAACCGCGCCGCATGGCCATCGCGCGCCTTGACGTTCAACACGCCCAAATCCCGCAGGGTGAAGTGCAGCAACGACTCCGGCAACCGTCCGAAATGCAGGTAGAGCAAAAAATCCAGCGTCTCGCGCCGCGCTGTCAAAACCCGCTCGCCCGGCTCGAACTCGGAGGCAAACCGCTCGAACGGCAATTCGGCCAGCAGATAGGCCACCACATCCGGCTTGGCCCAGCCGCTACGCGCTTTCAGGTCATGCCGCTTGGCCAGTTCGACCAGGTCGGTCTTGGCATGGCCGTCGAGGCAGGCGCGATAATCCCCCTCGCCGATCTCGCGGGCAAACCCGCGCCCCAGCAACTCCGCCAGGCCGTCGCGCACCCCGTCAATTTCGGCATAGTCCAGGTCCTCGGCCGTGAACACCGCCTTCTTGCGATTGCTCATGCGCACATACAGGCACTGCGCTGCCTCGCTCAATTCATGAAAATCGGAAACGAAAGCCCGTTCGTCAGGCCCGATCACGCCGCCATAGACCGACAGGATAAAGCGGATCATTTCGTGGAAATGATCGAGATAGTAGGTCGGCGGCAGAACAGGAAAAACACGGGCCATGGTTGATTTTGTTCTATATTCGTTCTTGGTCAAAATCAAGACCTTGAAAGGTCGGGCCACTCCGTGCAATAGGTCATACCAAAAGGCCGATAGACAGGTGAGGAAAACATGACTCGTACGCTTCTGATGGCGGCTTCTGTTACCGCTTTGGCCATAGCCGCGCCGGCCGTGGCCGCCGATGTGACGCTTTATGACGGCCAGTCGGTCGCCTCGGTTATCCACGACGCCGGCACCACTAACGAACTGGCCGCCGGCATGTTGGCGCACGATCTGAAGTCCCTCACCGGCCATGACGCCAAGCTATCGACCAACATCGCCGATTGCACCCAGGTCTGCGTCGTTATCGGCACCTATGACTCGCCCCTGGTCGCCAAGCTCGCCGCTCAGGCCGGCATCAAGCCGCAATCGTTAAAAGGCCAATGGGAGCGCTACGAACGCGTCGCCTTTACCACCAAGGGCAAGGCCTACCTGTTGATCGACGGCTCGGACCGGCGCGGCATGATCTATGGCGTCGTCGATCTGACTCGGGAAATGGGCGTGTCGGCCTGGGAATGGTGGGCCGACGTCACGCCACGTCAGGTCGATCATCTCACCGTCAAGGGCGACGACATCACGTCGGAAACGCCGTCGATCCAATATCGCGGCATCTTCCTCAACGACGAGGACTGGGGCCTGAAACCGTGGGCCGCCAAGACCTACGACCCCACCACCGGCAATATCGGCCCCAAGACCTATGCCCGGATCTACGAACTGATGTGGCGGCTCAAGGCCAACACGCTGTGGCCGGCCATGCACGACGTCACCAATCCGTTCTACCAGGACCTGAACAACCCCAAGCTGGCCAACGATTACGCCATCGTCGTCGGCACCTCGCACGCTGAGCCGATGATGCGCAACAACACGCGCGAGTGGGACGAGAAGACGATGGGGCGCTTCAACTTCCTGACCAACCGCGACCGCATGGTCAAATACTGGGAGCAGCGCGCCGACCAATCGAAAGCGTATGAGAGCCGGTACACCATTGGCCTGCGCGGCACCGGCGACGGCCCGATGGAAGGCGCCGACACCCCCGAGGCCCGCCGCGACGTGCTGCAGGAAGTGCAAGGCGTCGAACGCGGTATCCTAAGCAAATCGCTAGGCAAACCGGCCAACCAGATACCGCAGGCCTTTACGGTCTATAAGGAGGTCGAGGAAGCCTATAATGCCGGCCTGAAACTGCCGGACGACATTACTCTGGTCTGGTGCGACGACAATTACGGCTACCTGACCCGTTTGAGTTCGCCGGAGGAACAGAAGCGTTCCGGCGGCGCCGGCGTCTATTACCACATCTCCTACTGGGGGCGGCCGCACGATTACCTGTGGATCAGCACCACTCACCCCGGCCTGATCAAGGAGCAGATGGGCCGGGCCTACGCCGAAAACGCCCGCAAGGAATGGATCCTCAATGTCGGCGACATCAAGCCGGGCGAATACCTGACGCAGTACTTCCTCGATCTGGCGTTCGACCACAAGACCTTCGACGAGGCGCCGCAGAAGCATCTGCAAGCCTTCATGACGCAGCAATTCGGCGCGGATCAGGCGCCGGAAATCACCGCCATCATGATGCGCTATTACGACCTGGCCTTCGAGCGCAAGCCGGAGTTCATGGGCTGGGACCAGACCGAGCCGATCACCCCGACCCGGACCTCCGACTACGTCCAATCCGACGGCGAGGAAGCGCAGAAGCGCATTGCCGCCTATGCCGACCTGGCGGCGCGCGCCGAAAAGGTCGCGGCCACCCTGCCCGCCGACCGCCAGGACGCATTTTTCGAGCTGGTGCTGTATCCCGTGAACAGCGCCGCCAATCTCAATACGCGGATTTTGAAGTTCGACCTGTCGACGCTCTACGCCCACCAGGGCCGGGCCAGCGCCAATCTGTACAGCGACCAAGCCAAGGCCGCGCAGGACAGGATTGTGCAGGATACCGCGCAATATAACGCCATGCTGAACGGCAAATGGCGCTTCATGATGGACGCGGCGCCGCGCAAATTGCCGGTGTTCGATCCGGTGTCCTATCCGAAATGGGGCGACAGCGGCAAGACCGGCTGCTCGCTGGCGTTCAACGGCCAGTATGCCGGGGACAGCGCGGTTCTGACCTTCCGCAAAGGCCAGCCGTCAAGCCAGGTCGTCACCCTGTTCGGCTATGCCCCGAAGGACCTGGCATGGACCGCCAAATCGGCCAATGCCGGGTTGAAATTCGCGGCGGACAGCGGCACCTTGGCGGCGGCTAATGGCTACGAAACGCGCCTGACGGTGGCCTACGACGGCAGCGATGCCAAGGGCAATCTGAGCCTCACCTGTGACGGCAAGCCGGTCAATGTCCGCACGCAAATCCTGGCCGACAGCCCGGTGCCAGCCGAAGCCTATCGCATGATCAATATCCCAGCGGCTTCGGCCGAAGCGAGCCCGCAATGGGAGACGATCGACCAGCTCGGCAGTCAGGGGAAGGCCGTGCGGTCGAAACTCGACCTGCCGTCCGTCGATACGATCGACACCAAGGCCGCACCGCTGGTCTATCATTTCGCCAGCACTTCGGCGGTCGGTGGCCAGATGCAGATCGTCCTGCTGCCGACGCGGCCGCTGCATCCGGGCCTGGGCGTGCGCATCGCTGTCAGCCTTGATGGCGGGCCGGTGCAGGTGCTCGACTACGCCACGGTCGGCCGCAGCGACGAATGGCGCGAGAACGTGCTGCGCAACACGGCGGTGCGGACCATGCCGTTCAAGACCCTCGTCCCGGGCAGCCATGAACTGAAGGTCTATGCGCTCGACCCGGGCGTGGTGATCGACCGCCTCGAGGTCGATCTCGATGGCTACCCGAAGCATTACGGCGCGCTGGCGGGGAATTAAGCCGCTTCCCGCTTCAGCGCCCGCGCTTGCGCCAGAGTTTCCAGGCTGGCGTCGAGGATGGCCTTCCAGCTGGTCAGGTCCTGGCGTTCCAGTACCGGATCGGGCGTCACATTGCCGGCCGGCATATAGCGCACGTCGTCCGAATTGATGACATAGACGGCATCGAGCACTCGGCCGACCGCCAATAAGGTCTTGGCGGCCTGCTCGGCGTCCTTGTGGGTCTTGGGCGGATCGAGGTCTTCGACGGCGCGCAGCAAGTCTTCGGCCAGATTGCGCAGACGTTGCAGTTGATCACGGCGGAGCGCACGGCGCTGCTCCGGCGTGGCGATGGGGGTGTGTTGTGCGTTTTCCATGCCGACAAGCATGAAGCGCGTCGAAGCGGCGGGGATTATTTGTTCCCCGCCTCAAAGCATACAAGGCCTATTTCTTCACAGGCCCGAGGATATCCGCCTCGACGATGCTCAGGCGCCAGCCCGCCGCCACCTTGTCGGCGCCGACGCTCTGGGCTTCCTTGTTGCCGTTGAGCTCGACCACCTTGCCGCCGGCGTCGCGGTCTTCCGACGGCGCCGTCAGGCTGATGCGCAGCTTGCTGCCGGTCGCCGGTTTCAGGTCCAGATCGACATAGCCGAGCGACTTCGGCGTCGAACCTTCGAACACCACCTGGTCGTCCAAGGTCACCTTGATCGGATAGGACCGCAGCCGCCAACCGGTCAGGCGCATCGACAGCTTCGATACCGTGTCCGGTTGCGCGAAGTCGTATTCGATCCAGGCATTGGCTTGCGTGCCATCGCTCGACCAGGCAGTGTTTTCATTGTCGTCGTGGCTCTTGCCAGCATCGTCCGGGTTGGAGCCGGCGACGATCCTGGCCACCTTGATGGTCCGCTGGAACGGCGTGTACGACGGCGTAAGCGGAGTTGGCCCACGCGACAAGTCTGACTTTTGATAGTCCTCGGCGAACACGGTCGACAGCCCGTTGACCGCCGCCGGAACCGCCTTGGCCGTGGTGTCGAGCGATGCGCTCGTCAACCCGTCGGCCGTCGCCGTCAGATGCACCGCTCCGGCCGCGTTAGTAGAGCGGATCAGCACCCGGTTGACACCTAATTCGACAGGCAGCGTCTTGGCCAGTATATAATTGTCCTCGTCGTGCGCCGTACCGGCGGTCGGCGTGGCGCCCGGCGATCCCGCCGCCATAACCGCGACCGCGGGCCGCGGCTTGCCGGAGGAGTCGCCCTGGGCGATGCCGCCTTTCCAGACGGCGGCGCCATCCAACTTGAAACTGACCTTGTTGAAGGCCGTCGGGACACGCTGGCCGTCCTTGTCGACCACCTCGACATCGACCAGCATCAGGTCGTTGCCGTCGGCGACAAAGCCGCGCGGCCCATAGTGCGGCGTCAAGCGGACCGCCGCCGGCGCCCCTGCCGTCTTGACGGCAAATTGCGACGTGCGACCGTCCGAATAAGTCGCAACCGCTTTCAGTTCGCCCGGTTGCCAGGCCACATTATCAAACGTGAACAGGAAGCCGCTGCTCTTGACGCCCTTGCCCAGCGACTTGCCATTCAGGAACAGCTCCACACTGTCGCCGTTCGACACGACATAGATCGGCTTCACCGTCCCCGGCTGATAGTTCCAGTGGCCGATGATATAGGTCCCCGGCACGTCGGAATTGACCCAGCCGTTCCACATCAATTGATGGACGAAATACGGGTCCTTCGGCAGGCGCACAGCGTCGAGCACGCCCGAGCGGCGGTAATTATTGTCGCCGCGGAAGTGCGAATTCGAGTCCGTATAGCCGATCTTGACACCGCCGGCGCTGACGCGGTCCCCCGCGCCCGGCCGTTGCTGGTAATAGTCCCACCACCGCTTGACGTCCTCGACCGCCATCGACTCGACGTTGCGGTTATAGTCGGGGCTGTCCTTGTGGAACGGCGGCGTGAAGTCGTCCTGATAGGCGCGGGCCGCTTCGTCGCGCGAATATTCGTGCGCCCACAACGGCTTTGAGGCGCTCTTGTTGATATACAGCATCTCACCGCCATATTCGGCGGTGCCGGAATCGAGCATTTCGCGCGAGCCGATCGCCCGGCCGCCGTGCGGATCGTACTTGTTGCGCACATCGAGCATCATCTTCATGTGCTCTTCGGAGATGCCCTTGTTGCCGCTTTCGATGAAGACGATCGACGGGTCGTTGCGGTTATAGATGATGGCGTCGCGCATCAGTTCGACGCGTTGATCGAAGCGGCGGCCGGTCGGGTCACCCTCGCTGTCGCCCGCCGGCATATTGGTGATCAGCCCCAGCCGGTCGGCGGATTCGATCTGCTGCTTCGATGGTGTGACATGCATCCAGCGCACCAGGTTGCCATTGTCCTTGGTCACCAGGCCGTCGCTGAAATCGCTGATCCACGGCGGCACCGAGATGCCGACCGCCGGCCATTCGTCGGTGGTGCGCTGGGCATAGCCCTTCAGGTGCAGCACGCGATCGTTGATCTTGAACATGCCGTTTTCGAAATCGGTCTTGCGGAAGCCGGTCTTGGTGTCGACGGCGTCGATCACCTTGCCCTGGTCGTCCTTCAGCACGGTCGTCACGGTGTACAGATAGCCGTAGCCCCAGCTCCAGAAGTTGAGGCCGGACACTTTCCGGCTGGCGTCGAGCGTCTTGGTTTCGCCGGGTGCCACGCTGGCCTTGCCGCCGTCATATTGCGCGACAATCTTGCCGTCGAGATCGCGCAGGACGACACTGTAATTCACGCTTTTCGCCGCCGTGCCATCATTGCGCACTTCGGTCTGGGCATGGATGGTCGCCGACTTGCCGGGGATGTCGAAGCCGTCCGCCCAGATATAGGTTCCGGTCGTGCCCAGGTTCGAATAGAGCGGCAGGGTTTGGTAGACATCGCCGGTCAGGTGCAGCCGCACCGGTTTGTTGATGCCGCCGTAATTGGCGTAGAAGTTCATGTCCGACCACTGGAATGCTTGGCCGGTGGCGCGTTCCTTGTATTTCCAGTCGTTGTCGACGCGCACCGCCACGACGTTGTCGCCGGGCTTCAGCGCCTTGGTGATGTCGAAGCCGAAGGCCATGACGCCGTTTTCGCTCAGGCCGACATTGACGCCGTTGACCCAGACCTCGGCGGCCATGCGCGCCCCTTCGAATTCCAGGAAGGCATGGCCACCTTTGAAAGTGGCCGGCAGCTTGAAATGCTTGCGGTACCAGGTGATGCCGGTGTCGAGCTGGTGGATGTCGCGGGCAAACGCCTCGGTCTCGTTGAAGGCGTGCGGCAGGGTCACCTTCTCCCAGCTCTTGTCGTCATAGACCGTGTTCGACGCCGCCGCATCGTCGCCGGTGTGCATGGTCCAGCCCTGGTCGAAATCGAACGACTGGCGCGGCGAAGCCACGGCTGTCGAGGCGCGCTCGGCAAAGGCAGGCGCGGTGGTCAAGGCCGTGACGGCGCACGACAGCAGCAGGGATTTCAGGGCGGAGGATTTCGACATGGAGCGTTCCGGGCAATTTTATGGTTCGGACTTCCACGGCGTCGCCGTGAAAATCCGTCGGCACTGGTCAGGCCATTTATGATCTTATCTGACCAATATTGCCCGCGAATGAGCGGAAGGCAATCGAAATCTGCACGCCACTCTTAAGGACGCCAGCTAGTGATTTAAACCACGAACCACACGAACAGACACGAACGAAGGGTTATAACCACGAAAACGCAGTTTCGACGCAGTCAATGACACGGATGGCCGCCTTCGGCAGCTACACGAATATTCGGAGCCAGAAATTCGTCTCGAAGAAATCCAAGTCATCGAAGCGCGAAGCGCTTCATTTTTTTAACGGAGTTCGCTGACAGAGCCATTGAAGGGTATCTATCCGTGTGGCCGCCGAAGGCGGCCATCCGTGTCATTGACTGCGTCGAAACTGCGTTTTCGTGGTTA
>CAYULN010000162.1:0-15001 GCA_964445605.1 uncultured Caulobacteraceae bacterium
GTCCAGGGTCTGCGACCGGAAGCGCACCACGATCTTTTGCGCGCCGGCCTTGTTCTTCCACAATTCGAAAACAATGGCGCCGCCCGGCGGCGGATCGTCCTGCGGGAAATCGCCGCCGGTCCAGTGCAGGCCCAAGGCCCCGCCGATATAGGCCAGGTTGGAGTCATGGCCGACCAGAAGCGTATAGCGCGCGCTATCGGTGGCGAACAGGCCGCGCCGGACTTCGGCCAGCAACGGCCTTGCGCCGAACTCGGCAATGACCTTGGGCCGCGCCACCAGCTGGAATTCCAAGGCATGCAGGGTAAGCAGGTCGCGGATGCGCGCCTTGTCGGCGAGGCCCCAGCCGACTTCACTCATCGGCTTGCCGTCGGCATATTCGAGCATCAGCACCTGGCCGACCGTCGAGCCCGTATCGAGGCCGCCGCTGATCTTGACGCGACCCTTGGCAGCATCAAGCGCCACCGGTATGCCCGACAGTTGGCAGTCGGCCTTAGTGCAGCCAAGGATGGCGCTGATAGCGTCGAGACGGGCGCGGTTGGCTGTGTCCAGGCCCGCCAGGCCGCCTTTGGGCAGAGCGGCCTGGGCCGATTTCAGGCCGGCGTCGGCGTCGAAAGCCTGGCCGGCTTCAAACGGTGAAAAGCGCGGATCGGCCTTGCCCTCTCCGGCGTTTTCGACCGGCGGCTTGCAGCCCTTTATGGCGCCGCCGGCCCAGGCCTCGGCCGTGGCCAGGGTACGCTGATCGGTATCGGCGACGATGCGGACGGACGGCACCTTGCCGCCGGTACAGGCGTCGCCAAGCAGACCGGCATAGGTCTGACCGTCGAATTCGCCGAGGCGGGTAATTGCCTGGGTGCCGTGCGCGGTCAGGTAGCCATAGGGCACGTCCCACTTCGGCCAGTCGCGCGTGCTGAGGTTATCGGGAACGACCTGCGCCTTGGTGGGCGGACGGACGCCATGGCGCATGACGACCACGACGCGCGACAGCGTGAACCCCTTGGCCGGCGCGGCCGGTTGCGCGAAAGCGGGTTGCACCAGGACCAAACCCAAACAGGCGGCCGCCAGCCGAATGCCCAAACTTATATGGCCGAACGCTTTCATGACCCGATCTCTCCAAGAAAAATCTCCTCCTCCCCGTCGCCGGGAAGGAGGAGCAAGGCTCGCTTTACGCTAAACTCAGTACTTGACCGCCAGGCCGACCTTGACGGTCTTGCCGTAGATTTCGTTTTCGACCAGCTGGGTCGAAGTGCCCTGGAAGCGGCGCCACGGCGTGTTGTTCAGGTTGGTGCCTTCGACATAGACCAGCCAGTTCTTGCCGAGCGTATAGCTCAGCTTGGCGTCGAGCTGGCCGTTGTCGCCGGTGTACTGGTCCGTGGCCGTCGAGCCGCCGAGCGTGTCGAGGTATTTCGAGCGGTAGGTGTAGGCGACGCGGGCCAGGATACCGTACTTTTCATAGGTGATCTGGGCCGTGCCAGTGGTCTTCGAGGTGAAGAACAGAGGCACGTCGTCAGTGCGGTTCGGGGCGCCCTTGGCCTTGGCGTCCTGGAAGGTGGCGTTGACATTCATGCCCAGGCCGTCGAATGGCGCGGGCAGCATGTCGAACTGGTAGACCGCGTTGAGTTCGATGCCGCTGTCACGGCCCGACTTGGCGTTCATCGGCATGGCCGTGGCATTGCCCGTACCGCTCTGAACGGTATAGATCGGCGTATCGAGGTCCTTGTAGAACAGGGTCGCCGAGAACAGGCCGCTCTTGCCGATATATTGCTCGAAGCCGGCGTCGAGGTTGACCGAACGCCACGGCTTCAGGTCCGGGTTGCCGTGCGTGACGACGCTGGTGCCGCTGCCGTCGTCGTTGGTATAGGGGGCCAGATCGGCATAGCCCGGACGGCCGATGGCCGTGGTCGCCGACAGGCGGACGACCTGGCTGTCGGTCAGATCGTAGCGCGTGACCAGCGACGGGAAGACATCGGTATAGTGCTTGTTGCCGAAGACATTGAAGCCCTGGGTCAGGGTCGATGTCGTGGCGACGAAGCTCTTGGCCTTGTAACCGGTCTTGGTGTCTTCGACGCGGACGCCCGGAATGACGGTCCAGTTGCCGGCCTTGATGGTGACCATGGCGTAGGCGGCGGCGATCTTTTCCGAGACGTCGTAGTCGAGGCCCAGGCTGTTGGGAATGCTGCCGACCGTGTCGAGTACCAGGAAGTTGTTGGTCTGGGCGTAGGTGGTGACCTGGTCGTAATTGACCAGCGGGCCGAGCGGATAACGGCCGAAATAGGTCGAAACATTGCTGACCGACGGGCCTGCGGCCGACAGCAGGAAGGCGGTCGACAGCTTGTAGCTCCAGAAGTTGCGGTCGTTGGTCTTGCGGCGGTCCGACAGCTTGAAGCCGGTCTTGAAGGTGGCGTCGCCGAACCAGGACACCGGCACTTCGTAGTCGGCGGTGACCTGCTTCAGGTCTTCCTTGGCCTGGCGGATGTCGAGATTGAACGACTTGGCCTTGTACTTGGTGGCGTCATAGGCGGCGGCGACCGGCGTGACGTTGAACAGGAAGTTGGTCGTGTCGTAGTGGCCGTTGACGCCCGACTCGGTGAACTGCCATTCCGAACGCAGCGGATCGTCCTTTTCCGACTGGCTGTTGGTCAGGGCGACGGACAGCTTGCCCTGGCCGAGGTTGAACTCGCCGCCGACGCTGGTGGTCAGGATCTTGTCGACTTCCTTGCGGCGGCGGACGAAGCGCGTCGTCGTCTGGTTGGTGAAATCACCCGAGGTGGCGGTCTGGTTGGTGATGCCCGAGGTCGGCACCGGGATGCGGAACTGATCACGGGTCTCGTCGTCGCTGAAGTGCGAGCTCAGCACGCGCGCGAACAGATGAACGCCGGCCTGCGGCTTCCAGTCGAAAGCGGCGGCCGAACCAGCGCGGGCGCGTTCGAGGTTATAGTCGCGGATGCGGAAATCGTCCGGCGTCATGAAGCCGCCGCGCAGGCCCCAGTTCGACGAGCCCTGCGTGTTGTTCGAACGCATCGGGCGCCGCGAGTCGTTGACCGACAGGACCAGGCCCATGTTGTTGTTCTGGCCGAAACGGGTGCCGAAGGTCATGTCGGCTTCGGACGGGTTCTTGCCGTTCAGGTCGAAGTGGCCGTAGGCGACGTGTCCGCTGAAGAACGACCCCTTATGGTCGAGGGCGTTCTGCGTCTTGATGTCGACGGCGCCGGCGATGGCGTTGGCGTCATAGTCGGCGGTCTGGTTCTTGATCACCGTGACCCCGCCGATCAGGCCGGTGGGGATGTCGTCGAGCTTGACCTGACGGTTTTCCGGCTCGGGGGCAGCCGACGACTGGCCGTTGATGCGGACCTGGGCCAGGTTCGGATCGAGACCGCGGATGACGACGTAACGGCCTTCGCCCTGGTCGTTGGCGGCAACCACGCCCGGGGCGCGGCGGACCGTTTCGGCGACGTTCTGGTCGGGCAGCTTGCCGGCGCCGTTGGCGGTGATCACTTCGACCTGGTTGTTGGCCGTCTTCTTTTGCTCGAGCGACTTGCGCTCGGCGGCGCGGTGACCGAAGACGGTGACCGTGGTGGCGTCGCCGACCGTCGCGGCCGTGTCCTGGGCCTGCGCGGCCAACGGCGCGGCGAAGGAGAGGACACCCGCGGCGCAGGTGAGGAAAAGCGTCGTTTTGAACATGAATGCCCCCAAAGGCTGAAGCGAAACTGAGCGGAAACTGATGCCAGGCTGAAGCCAGGCTGAAATCCCGAACGCCCTTGCCAGCGCTTTGTTACAGAGCGGCAACATTTCCATTAAGGTTTAACGACAGCCAACGGATTGCCGCCGCGGCCCGCCTCTTGCCCTTGAAAGGCAAGGTTTTTCGCTTGTGGTATTTTTGCTGCGGCGCGAAAAATCAGGCCGGCTGGCCGAGGAACCGGTCGCGCGCCTTGACGGCGGTGTCGGCGAAATCGGTGAACAGGCCGTCGACGCCGAGCCTGAAGAAATCAAGATATTCGGCGACGGCGTCGCCCTTGTAATAGGGATCGAGAAACGGCACGTCGTCGCGCATGGTCCAGATATGCACCTTGAGACCGCGGGCATGGGCGTTGTTGACGATCTCCGGATGGGCGACCGGCACGCGGGCGCCGTTCGCATCGGTCTTGAACGCCAGCAAGTAGCGCTTGGTCGGGGCGACGACGGACGCATAAGCGGCCACTTCGTCGAGGCCCTGTGGCGTTAGCAGGTCGGCATAGGTTCCGCCCCGGCCGGCCAGGGTCCAATCGTATGGCCGGTCGTTGGGGGCCTTGAACACCATTTCCCCCGTCACCGGATCGGTGTCGCCGCCGACCAGCTGCATCAGGCGGATATCGGTTTTGGTCTTGAGATATTTGAGATTGGCGGTCTCGAACGACTGGATATAGACCGGCGACGCGGCTGAGGTGTAACCGGCCTTTTTCAGGACATCGAGCAGCTTGTCCTCGATGGGCAGGCCGATCGATTGATGGAAGCTCGGCAGCTTGATTTCCGGATAGATGCCGACCGTGCGGCCGGCCTGCTTGCCGCCCTGCTGCGCGACATCGATCATCTCTTCCAGGGTCAGGATCTGGTACTGGCCGTCGTGACTGTGGTCGCGTTGCGGCATGACCTGCTTGGCGCGCAGAGTCTTGATCTCGGCCAGGGTGAAGTCGCAGACGAAGAAATCGGTGATCTCGAAGCCCTGGAACTTCACAGTGCGCCTGCGGCCGGCGAATTCCGGATGGGCCAGGATGTCCGTCGAGTCGGCCAGAACCGGATCGTGGCGCACGACCAGGTGGCCGTCCTTGGTCGCCACCACGTCGGGCTCGATGAAATCGGCGCCCAGTCGGATCGCCGTTTCATAGGAGCCGATGGTGTGTTCGGGCATGTAGCCCGGCGCGCCGCGGTGGCCGATGATCAACGGGCTTTTGAACGGACTGTCGGCAGCTTCGCTCATGCGCGGACCTGTCAGGAGGGCGGCAGCGGCGCCGCCGGCAAGCAGCTGGCGGCGGCTGGGGGCGAGGATATGGGGCGCATGGGTCATGCGCAACCGCATAGCGCTCCAGCATGACATTTCGGTCACGCTTTTGCGACGCAATAATGTCAGCCGATGCCTTACGCTGCAAGGGCTTGTGGCGCAAATGGCACGTCACAAATCTGTGCGCAAATTGCCAAGTTTATGTTGCGACGCAACCTTAATGGAGCGGTCTCCATTAAGTATATTGTCTGGGAACATCCACATGACCGTTTCACACCGCAGCGGCCTGCGTGCCGCCCTGCTCGCCACTTCCGTGCTCGGCCTGACGGCCGCGCCGCACGCCTTCGCCCAGGATAATGCCGCCACGGACAGCCAGGCCGCGGCCGATGCGCCCTCGGCGGAAATCGTCGTCAAGCTCAACAAGACCACCCGCTCGTCGGTCGAACTGGGCGGCGGCGAGCTGCAGAAGATCCTGCCGGGCATCAACCCGCTGAAGGCCATCCAGACCCTGCCGGGCGTGCTGTTCGAAACCGCCGACCCGTGGGGCAATAACGAGCAGAACGAAACCCTGTTCGTGCACGGCTTCAGCCTGCAGCAGCTCGGCTATACCTTCGACGGCGTGCCGCTCGGCGACCAGCAGTACGGCAACTGGAACGGCCTGTCGCCGTCGCGCGCCGTGATCTCGGAAAACGTCAGCCGTGTGCAATTCGCCTCGGGCGCCGCCGATCTGGGCGTCGCTTCGACCTCCAACCTGGGTGGTTCGATCGAAACCTTCTCGAGCGATCCGGCCAAGGCGTTCGGCTTCACGGCCGCCGAAACGCTCGGCAGCTACGAGACCGACCGCACCTATCTGCGCCTGGACAGCGGCGAATTCGGCAACGGCAATTCGCTGTACGTGTCGGCGCTGCACCACGACGCCAAGGCCTGGGATTTCAACGGTCACCAGCGCGACGACCAGTTGAACGCCAAGTACGTCCACACCGGCGCCAAGGGCCGCTTCACCGCCTACCTCGATTATCAGAAGAAGGTTGAGCCGAACGAAGACTCGATCGTCCACCCACAAACTGGCACCTCGGCGACGATGGCGACGGCCGACCTCAATGTGCCATATACCCGGCCGTTCCTTTATCCGGACTACAATGCCGCCCTGGCCTACCTCAATCCGGCGACGGGCGCGCCGCCGGCCGCCGACGGCAACAACTTCCGCAACTACCACTCGGCCGCGCAGCGCGAGGACGTGCTGGCTTATGCCAAGTACGACTACAAGTTCAATGACAGCATGAGCTGGTCGAACCAGGTCTATTACCACTACAACTACGGCCGCGGCATCGTCGCCGGCCCGATCAACCAGGCGGGCCTGCCCGGCCTGTTCGCCGTCTACTATCCCGGCCCGGCCGGTGAGACGGCGGCCGACCAGGCTCTGCGTCTGAAAGCGATCTTCGGCGGCACGGGCTGGGCGGTGCGCACTACCGAATACCTGCAAAACCGCGCCGGCCTGATCTCGACCTTCAAGTGGCAGCTCGGCGACCACAATCTGGAGGCCGGCCTGTGGTACGAGAAGGAATTCTCGACCCAGCACCGCGCCTGGTATCCGTTCACGATCGCCAATAACGACCTGTCGCCCTACGACATCCCGGTCGGCAAGAACTTCAACCAGTATTACGGCCGCTTCAACGACATGGTGCTGAACTTCCACGTTCAGGACCAGTGGCACGTCACCCCGACGCTCACCCTGCAATACGGCTTCAAGTCGTCGTCGCAGACCGGCAGCGGCTTCTTCCCGATCAACCAGCTGAACGCCCCGACGGCGACCAGCCCGGTCCACTTCCCGACCGGCACGATCAAGACGGACGAAGGCTTCCTGCCGCAGGTCGGCCTGGTGTGGGACGCGACGCCTAACGACCAAATCTTCGTCGATGCCCAGAAGAACGTCCGGCACTTCATCGTCTATGGCGCCGGCGGCTCGGCCTGGAGCCTGAGCAACCAGGCGGCCTTCGACCTGTTCAAGTCGACCGTCAAGCCGGAAACCTCGTCGACCTACGAAGCCGGCTGGCGCTTCCACCACAATTTCGACGGCCCGATCAGCGGCTTCGAAGGTCAGATCAGCGCCTACCACGTCGACTTCCAGAACCGCCTGCTGTCGATCAGCCCGACGCCGGTCATCCTGTCGCTGGTCGCCGGCGCGGCGGTGCTGGCCAATGTCGGCGACGTCAAGACCGACGGCGTTGACCTGGCGGGCACGCTGCACCTCGGCAAGCATTGGTCGATGTATGACGCCGTGTCGTACAACAAGTCGGTCTACCAGAACGATTATATGTCCGGCACCACCACCGTACCGACCGCCGGCAAGCAGGTCCCGGCCAGCCCGGATTGGATGAACAAGTTCATCCTGAGCGCCAATTACGGCCAGTTCGACATGCAGCTTTCCGGCGACTATGTCGGCAAGCGCTTCGCCACCTATACCAACGACCTGTGGGTCAAGGGCTACTTCCTGACCGGCCTGCAGATGGGCTACCGCTTCAACTTGCCGGCCTCCTCGCCGGTCAAATACGCCAAGCTGAGCCTGAACATCACGAATCTGGGCGATATCAAGACAACCTCGACCCTGGTGGTCGGCGCCGCGGCTGGTACCTACAACACCTACCCGATGCCGCCGCGCATGACCTTCGTAACCCTGACCACGAAGTTCTAGCAAGCTTTCGCCTCCGCCCTTTGGGGCATTGCCGCCTGGAATCCTCGTCCGGTTCCAGGCGGTTTTTTTTCGCGTAGATTTTTTGCCGGCGCCATGCGTCGACTCGTCCTGGACGGAACATCAGCACCCGTCGCACCAACGGCTTCAATACCCGAGTCTAGGCCATCGCCACCGACAGCAGGGAGAGGACCACCGGTGCCGCCATGAGGGTCAGCATGGCGGCCGGGACGAAGGTCATCCGCCGCCGTCGGCGCGCCTTTGTTCCTTCGATCCAGATATAGGCAGCCAAAACGCTCAATCCCGCGAACAGCAGGCTGAGATCGGCGGCGGGCATACCCCGCGCCAGACGTGCCAGAAATTGGAATTCCATCTGCAAGCGGCCGAAGAACCGGCCAGTCACTTCACCGATGATGCCCAAGCGCCCAAGTGCCCGCTGGCTGTCGAAGTGGAAATAGTCCCGCAGGATCACCAGAGCGAAATTAATCGTTTCGATAAGAGCGATGACGGCGGCCGCCGTCACGCCGATCCATAGGCGAAGCGCCTTTTCTCTTCGGGCCAGATTGCCTTTTGCCATCCGTCGCCTCCCGCAAGGCCTTCGCCAGTGCGGCGCGCGGCAGCTGCAGAAAGTAGATATTTACCAAGAATGACACGAATTTGCATAGGTTTCACCTGGCAAGCAAGTCCTTTTCGCAAACGCAGCAAATCCGGCTGCATTGTGGCTTGAAGACCCCATCCGGCCCTGGACAGATTTTCTCACCATGAATTCATGGTGCACAGCCCAAATATCAACCCAAGGTTTTATTTAATTAACACGGATCGGCGAAGCCAGGTCAAAAGCCCAGGCTTTTCACACGGTCAGTATTTATTCAAAATTCTAAGAATTATTTTGCACTTTATGTATATAGGCATAACGGCAAAATTTTTTAAACCTGCCTTCGTCTATTTTTCACTCGATACAATAAATATTACTTTCAAAAAATAATAACAATATTTGTAACAAATTCTGCGTTTTCATCCTTAGCGCGAATGCACATCCTACCACTATCCGCGTATAAACCGGTTATTAACGCAATACGGTCATTTTCCATTAATTGAAGAGGGGCGACACAACCCTTTCGCGTACCGCATATTCTCCGAGGCGCAGACCATGTTTCTCAAGGCGATCAACCATGACGACAAGGCCATTATCGCCGCTTTGAATGCCTCGCAGGCCGTGATCGAATTCACGCCGCAAGGGCAGATTCTAACGGCCAATGACAATTTTCTAACCGCCGTCGGCTACCGGCTGGAGGAGATCAAGGGCCGACACCACAGCCTGTTCTGCGATCCGGACTATGTGAAAAGTGAGGCCTATCAGCGCTTCTGGAACGAGCTCGCGGCCGGGCATTTCGCGTCGAACACGTTCAAGCGCTTCGGCAATAGCGGTCGGATCATCTGGCTGCAGGCGACCTATAATCCGATCCGCAACGCCGCCGGCCAGGTCACCAAGGTGATCAAGTTCGCCTCGGATATTACGGCGCAGAAGCTGCGCGACATCGACATGAGCGGCAAGGTAGAAGCCATCGGCCGCGCCCAGGCGGTCATCGAATTCACGCCGCAGGGCGAGATCCTGACTGCCAACGCCAATTTCCTTAAGGCCATGGGCTACGGCCTGGACGAGATCAAGGGCCGGCATCACCGCATTTTCTGCGATCCGGCCGAGGCCGAGAGCGCCACCTACCGCCAGTTCTGGGATAGTCTGGCGCGCGGCGAATACCAGGCCGCCGAATATCGCCGTCTCGGCAAAGGCGACCGCGAGGTCTACATTCAGGCGACCTACAACCCGGTGTTCGACGATACCGGCGCCGTGGTCAAGGTGGTCAAGTTCGCCACCGACGTCACCGCCACCGTGCACAAGCGCCAGCGCGGATTGGAATTGAACACCGAGCTGGGCTCCGTGGTCAGCCGCATCTCCGACGCCCGCGAAAAGGCCGGTATCGCCGCCACTGCCTCGACCCAGACCGGCGCCATGATCCATAGCGTGGCCGCCGCTTCCGAGGAACTGAGTCAGAGCGTCAGGGGCATTTCGGAAAGTATGGGCGAGGCGCGGCATAGCGTCGAAGGCGTGTTCAAGCACACCGAGGACGCCAACAATTCCGCCGCCCTGCTCAATCGGTCGGCGGCGGCCATGACCAATGTCGTTACCCTGATCCAGGATATTGCCGGGCAGATTAACCTGCTGGCGCTCAATGCCACCATCGAGTCGGCGCGCGCCGGCGACGCCGGTAAAGGTTTCGCCGTGGTGGCATCGGAAGTCAAGAACCTGGCCAACCAGGCAGCCAATTCAACCAAGACCATCGCCTCAGAAATCGCCACCATGCAGGCCGTGACTACTGAGGTGTCCGGCGCGCTTGGGCTGATTTCGACCTCGATGGACGCGGTGCTGGTCAATGTCTCGTCGGTGGCTGCTACCCTTGAGCAGCAGTCAGCGGCTACCGCCGAAATCACCCACAACATGCAGGCGGCGGTCACCGCCGTCGGCGAGATCAACGAAAGTCTCGATAATATCAGCCACACCTTCTCGCAAGTCGCCGAAGCTTCCGATGCCGTCAAACGCGAAATGGACCAGTTATCAGCCGCTTAATAGGCGTCTATCCCAGCTGTCCCGAACTTGCCTCCCGTCGCCTGCCGCCGGGAGGCTTTTTTTACCCGAACACCAGTTTCAGGATATCGCTGGCGCGTTTGGCCGGGCTGCGGCGAATAGCGATTTCCTCGACGCCAATATAGTGGAACAGGCCGTCGAGCGCGTACTTCACGGCGTAGCCGCTGAGATAGGTCTTGGCATCGGTCTTGACCACGCCCTGCAGCTTATTGCGCTTGACGGCGCGGTCGAGGTAGTCCACCGCCCCTGTCGAGGCCAGGGCGTTGCCGATGATCGGCGTGAAAGCATCGGTCAGGCGGGGCGTCGTCGTCTTCTGCAGGTATTCGGTGCCCGACGTATTGCCGCCCTTAACGATGCCGACGGCGTCCTTGATCGTCATCTGGCTGATGGCGTCGTGGAACAAGTCCTTGGCGAGCGGCGCCGCGGTTTCGGCGCCCCGGTTTATGCGCAAGTGCAATTCATCGAACAGGCCTGAGAGACCGAGTGGCTTGGCAATTTTCTGCGCCGAGGCCAGCGGTTTGGGCAAGGGAATGCGGACCAGGTCGTCACCCCAGTAGCCGTCGGTCTTGCCCAGGCGGGTTACAGCCGCCACCGTGCCGTCATCGAGCATGTCGCGCAAGCCGGCCTGGGCTTCGGTGCTGGTCAAAGCCTTAGCCCAGGCGGAGTCGGACAGCATTGCGCCCGTCAACCCCGCCAAGCCCGAAATCACTATCCGCCGGTCCATGTCCGCCTCCCCTTGTCGTCAGGCACCCTAATACAAAAACCCAACTTAGCAAGGCTTTGACCACTGCGCAGTTTGCGGTGCAACATGTCAGACAATTAGCGCTTTATTATATTATTTTGCATTATTGTTGTGACCGGTAACAAGTGGGGGCGATAACTCACTGATCTGGAGTAGCGTATGACTAATCAATTTCTGGTCTGTGATTTGTCATGGCGTTCATCCGTCAAGTTCGCCCTGGGCGAAACCGGCGAAGGGCCGGGACCGGTCACGACCTATGACTGCGACAGCCGCGACGCCTTCGCGGACCGCCTCAGGCTTTTTCTTGGCGAACACGACAATCCCGCCTTACGTGGCGCCGCCCTGTCGGCGCGCGGCTGGGAAGAAAACGGCATCATGCAGGCGGTCGGCGAGGATGTCGCCATTTCTCGGCACGAGATACGTGATTTGCTCGGCATCCAGCGCGTCAATGTCGTCAACAATTTCGTCGCCCGTGCCTTGGCCGTGCCGACCCTGCGGCGCAACGAACGAGTCCGCATTTCTGGAGAGGACGCGGCCGACGAAACCGTTATCGCCGTGCTTGGCCCCCATTACGGGCTTGGGGCCGCCGCCCTGGTGTCGGACGGCGCCGGCGGCTGGACGGCCCTGCCCGGTGAAGGCGGCCATTCCGACCTGGCGGCGCGCACCGAACGCGAATGCGAGGTCCTCGGAGCCTTGATGGCCGAACATGGCTATGCATCGCGCGAAACGGCATTGTCGCTGACGGGCGTCACCAATCTGTGGAACGCCCTGCATACCATCGACGGCGAAATGGCGCCCGTCCTGGCGCCGATGGATATTCTGGCTCTGGCCAAGCAGGGCGACGCCCGCGCCGCCGAAGTCAGCCGCCTGATTTCCGCCTGGCTGGGGGCGTTCGCCTCCGACCTCGCCCTCGTCCTGGGGGCGCGCGGCGGCGTCTATCTGACCGGCGCGCTGATCGATCTGATGGGCGACGATTTCGATACGGCCACCTTTGTCGAACGCTTCCACGACAAAGGTCCGCGCACCGGCTATGTTCAGGAAATCCCGGTCTACCGTACCCAGACGAACAATCTTGAACTCAAGGGCCTGGCGACGCTGTTCGATTGACAGCGGTCAAGTTTCGCTAATTTTTTGCGCCGCCCGCCATCCAGACGGGCGGCATTTTCGTTTATCGGCTGGCTATTTGACGGTCGCTTCTGCGGCCGCTTCGATCACCTTGGCCGCTGCTTGGGGGTGCGCGACAAAGGCGACGTGGCTGCCCTTGACCTCAGAAACGGTCGCATGGGCGCGCGCCGCCATCTGGCGTTGAGCCGCTGGCGGAATGATCTTGTCCTCGCTGGAGACCAGGTACCAGGATGGCTTCGTCTTCCAGGCCGCGGCGGTGATCGGGGCCAGGCCGGAAGCCTGGATGGCGAGCGGCACCTGGCTGTCGGCCATGAAGGCGGCGTCGGCCTTCGGGACGTCGGGGGCGAAGGCCGCCAGATAGGCGTCACGATTGAAGAAGGCCAGGCCGTCCTTGCTGGTCTCGATCGGCGGCTGCGGACCGTCCTTGGGTAGCAGGCCGAAGATCGATTCTCCGGCGTCGGGCGCGAAGGCGGCGACATAGACGAGGCCGACCACCTTCGGGTCGTTGCCCGCCTGGGTGATGATGGCGCCGCCATAGGAATGGCCGACCAGGATCACCGGGCCGTCTTGGCGATCGAGCACACGTTGCGTGTCGGCGACATCACCGGCCAGGGATTCGTCACTGTTCGACACAACACTGACCTTGTAGCCATCCTTGACCAGGATGTCGTAGACGCCCCGCCACCCAGAGCCATCAGCCCAGGCGCCGTGGACCAGGACGACATTCTTGACGTGCGGCTTGGCGGCCGCGGCCTTTGGGGCGGGTTTATGAGCCGTCTTAGCAAGACCCGGCGTGGCGGCCAAGCCAAAGGTAAGGACGGAAACAGCCGTCAGGGACAGGAGACGCTTGAACATGATCGTAGCTCCGTTTTGGATCTGGGTGGAATGAGAAAATCCGGGCTGCCGCAAAAGCAGCCCGTTACGGGAAGTATCTGAAAAAATAAGAAAGTTATACCGTAACGCGGTACATATGCACCGATCGACCATACGCAAATAAAACGCGCGCTGCAACGGCTACGCGAAAAATTCACGAAGCGGCCGCGCAAACAGAGTCAAGCCATCGGCCGCGAAGCTTTGGCCTTGAGATGTCAGTGCTTCAACTGGTCCAGGTCGCGCACCGCGCCGGTGTCGGCCGAGGTGACCAGGGCGGCATAGGCCTTCAGCGCCGCCGAGACCTTGCGGTCGCGCTTGTGAGGCGTATAGGCGGCCTTGCCGCGATGCTCTTCGGCGGCGCGGCGTTCGGCGATTTCACGGTCCGAAATGTCGAGGTGGATGGTCCGGTTGGGGATGTCGATCTGGATAATGTCGCCATCCTGGACCAGGGCGATCAGGCCACCCGAGGCCGCTTCCGGCGACGCGTGACCGATCGACAGGCCCGAGGTGCCGCCCGAGAACCGGCCGTCGGTTAGCAGGGCGCACGCCTTGCCCAGGCCCTTCGATTTCAGATAGGTGGTCGGATACAGCATCTCCTGCATGCCCGGGCCGCCCTTGGGGCCTTCGTAGCGGATGACCACCACATCGCCTTCCTTGATCTTGTTGGTCAGGATGGCCGAGGCGGCTTCGTCCTGGCTTTCGAACACACGCGCCGAGCCGTTGAAGCGCCAGATCGATTCATCAACGCCGGCCGTCTTCACGATACAACCCTTCTCGGCGATGTTGCCATAGAGCACGGCCAAGCCGCCATCCTTGGTGAAGGCGTGCGCCTTGTCGCGGATGACGCCGGTTTCGCGGTTGGCGTCGAGCTCGTCCCAGCGGCGCTCCTGCGAGAAGGCCTGGGTGGTGCGCACGCCGCCCGGCGCCGCCTTGAAGAAGGTGGCGACTTCCTCGTCGTTGGTCTGCTTGATATCCCAATAGGCCAGGGCGTGCGCCATGCTCGGCGCATGAACGGTTTTGGCGTCGGCATGGATCAGGCCGCCGCGGTTCAGTTCGCCCAGTATGCCCATGATGCCACCGGCGCGGTGGACGTCTTCGATGTGAACCTCTGACGAGGCCGGGGCTACCTTGCAGATGCACGGCACGCGGCGGGAAATGTGGTCGATGTCCTGCATGGTGAAGTCGACACCGGCCTCCTGGGCAGCGGCCAGGATGTGCAGCACAGTGTTGGTTGAGCCGCCCATGGCGACGTCGAGCGCCATGGCGTTCTCGAAGGCGTCCTTGGTGCAAATCGAGCGCGGCAGGACGGACTCGTCGTCCTTTTCGTAATAACGCTTGGTGATGTCGACGATCAATTGCCCCGCCTGTTTGAACAGGCGCTCACGGTCGGCGTGGGTAGCGAGCGTCGTGCCGTTGCCGGGCAGCGACAGGCCGAGCGCCTCGGTCAGGCAGTTCATCGAATTGGCGGTGAACATGCCCGAGCACGAGCCGCAGGTCGGACAGGCGGCTTCTTCCACCGCCTGGACCTGGGCGTCGGAGATGCGATCGTCGCCCGCCTGGATCATGGCGTCGATCAGGTCGAGGGCATGGGTCTTGTTGACGCCCTGCGCGTCCGGCCACACCACCTTGCCGGCTTCCATCGGGCCGCCTGAGACGAAAACCACCGGGATATTGATGCGCATGGCGGCCATCAGCATGCCCGGCGTGATCTTGTCGCAGTTGGAGATGCACACCATGGCGTCGGCACAGTGGGCATTGACCATGTATTCGACCGAATCGGCGATCAGCTCGCGCGACGGCAGCGAATAGAGCATCCCGCCATGGCCCATGGCGATGCCGTCATCGACCGCTATGGTGTTGAATTCCTTCGCGACTCCGCCCGCTTTTTCGATCTCGCGCGCGACGAGTTGGCCCAGATCCTTTAGATGGACATGCCCTGGCACGAACTGAGTGAAT
>CAYULN010000163.1:0-17829 GCA_964445605.1 uncultured Caulobacteraceae bacterium
GACGTCGAGCGTGCCCTCGAAGATGTTCACGCTGCCGATAAAGTCGGCCACGAACCGGGAATTGGGGAATTCGTACAGGTCCGACGGCGTCGCCACCTGCTGCAGCACCCCCTTGTTCATCACCGCGCAGCGCGACGCCATGGCCAGGGCCTCGTCCTGGTCGTGGGTGACCATGATGAAGGTGATGCCGACCTTCTGTTGCAACGACGTCAGCTCAGTGCGCATCTGGTCGCGCAATTTGGCATCCAGCGCCGACAACGGCTCATCGAGCAGGAGCACGCGCGGCTTTTTGACCAGCGCCCGCGCCAGCGCCACCCGTTGCCTCTGCCCGCCCGACAGCTGATCCGGTTTGCGCGCACCGTAGCCGTCCAATTGCACCAGGGCCAAAGCCTCTTCCGCCCGCGCCTTGCGATCCGGTCCGGCCACACCGTCCATCTTCAAGCCATAGGCGACGTTGTCGAGCACAGTCATGTGCGGGAACACGGCATAGGACTGGAACACCATATTGACCGGCCGCAGATTGGGCGGGACCAACGACATGTCCTGACCGTCGATCAGCACCCGCCCCTCGGTCGGCATCTCGAACCCGGCCAACATGCGCAGCAGGGTGGTCTTGCCGCAGCCCGACGGCCCCAGCAGCGAGAAGAACTCGCCTTCGTTGATCGTCAGCGACACATTGTCGACCGCCGCGACCTTGCCGAAGCGCTTGGTGACGTTTTCGAAGGCGATGATTGGCTTGCTATCGGGCATGTCAGCCTCCTTCCGGGCCGTGGCCGGCCGTCAGCGCGCTCGAGCCCTGGAATTTCAGAGCGAGGAAGGTCAGGAAAACCGTGACCAGGATGAGGATGGTCGAGGCGGCATTGACCTCGGGCGTCACCGAGAAGCGCACCATCGAATAGACCTTGACCGGGAAGGTGATGGTGTCCGGGCCTGCCGTGAAGAAGGTGATGACGAAGTCGTCGAGGCTCAGCGTGAACGCCAGCAACGCCCCGGCGATCAGGCTCGGTTGCAGATGCGGCACCACCACGTCCATCAGCGCCTGGAACTCGGTCGCGCCCAGGTCCTTGGCGGCTTCCTCCAGTTCCCGATTGAACGACGCCAACCGCGCCCGCACGACCACGGCGACAAACGGGAAGGAAAACGACACGTGGGCGATAATGATCGAGCCCAGATTCAGCGGCCACGGCAGATCCGCCGGCCACGGAATGACCTTGGCGAAGAAGACCAGCATGCCGACGCCCATGCAGATTTCCGGCACGACGATCGGGATGCTCAGGGCCGCATCAAATGCCGTCTTGCCGGGGAAGCGGAACCGCCACAGCACGATGGCCGCCATGGCACCCAACACCACGCTGATCGCCGTCGAACAGGCGGCGATAGTCAAAGAATTGCCGAACGCCGTGATCAGACTGTCGTCGTGGAAGGCTTTGTCGTAATATTTCCAGGTAAAGCCGCGCCACACCACATTGGCCTTGGAATTGTTGAAACTGAACACCATCATGCTCAGCAGCGGAACGTACAGGAACAGCGTGACGCCCAGCAGCCAGGCCTGGATCGGCCAGCGCCGGAGATATTCCAAGGGGGCTGGTGGAAGTTTTTTGACGGCCTGGTTCATGCCGCCCTCGCCTGCTGCTCGCGCTTGCGGGCATTGCTTTCCAGTATGCCCTGCGCCGCCACGCCGATGAAGGTCATGTAGACCAGGATGAACGACAGGGCCGCGCCGAACGGCCAGTTGTTGGCGGCTTTGAACTGACCCTCGATGACGTTGGCGATCATCTGTGAGTCGGGCCCGCCCAGCATGTCCGGCGTCAGGTAGGAGCCGAGCGCCGGGATAAAAGTAATCAGGATGCCAGATCCAATGCCTGCCGACGCCAGCGGCACGATAATGTGGAACAGGGTCTGCAATTGCCCAGCGCCGAGGTCGAGCGACGCCTCGAGCAGCGACCGGTCCATCCGGTCGAGCGCCGAATACAGCGGCAGCACCATGAACGGCAGGTTGACGAACACCAGCCCGACGATGACGGCATTGTTGTTGTAGAGGAGGTCAAGCGGCTGGAAGTCCGGCAATGGATGCATGCCGGCGTGCGTCATCGCACCGCTGACCCCGTTCCATCCCCAGGCCAGGATCGAATTGACATAGCCCTGGCTGCGCAGCACGGCGATCAGCGAATAGGTCCGTACTAGCAGGTTGGTCCAGAACGGTAGCATGATCAGCAGCAGCAACCAAGCCTTGGCCTTTTCTGGCGCGAAGGTGATGGCCAGCGCCACCGGAAAGCCCATGACCAGACACAGGAAGGTGGTCAGGGCCGCCACCCAGATCGATTTCCAGAAGATATTGAGATAGAGCGGGTCGAACGCTTTGGCGTAGTTGCTCCACGTGCCGGTGAAAGCCACGTCGATCAGGCCGCGGTTTTCGCCGAAGCTGTACAGCCAGACGATGCCCATCGGCACGATGAAGAAGGCGACCAGCCAGAACAGCGGCGCGCTCAGCATCGCCGCGAATATGCTCTTGGCCTGCCGCCAGCTCTGCTCCATCGCCGCCCCTATTTCTGTCCGGCTGCCGCCTTGAGCCGCGTCGCGATTTCCTCGTACTTGGCGGCGCGCTCGGCGCCCGGGAAGGCGCCGTATTCGCACTTGGCCAGCCGGTCGGCGGGCGGGAAGATGATGTGGTTGTTCCTGTACGAATCCGGCATCAGCGCCTTGGCGGCGTCGTTTGGCGTCGGATAGAGGATGGTCTTGGACAGCTCGGCGCCCGCCTTGCCGTCCAGCATGTAGTTGATGAAGGCGTGGGCGTTGTCCGGGCGCGGCGCGCCCGTCGGAATGGCCAGGGTGTCGGAGTTGAGCTCCGAGCCTTCGATCGGCACGACGAAATCGAGGTCGGGGTCCTCGGCCGCCTTCTGGGCGATGTCGCCGTTATATTCGATGACGATGTCAGCGTCGCCGTTGGCCAACAGGCTGTCACCCTCGTCGCCGGCAAACTTGAGCAGGTTGCCCGCCTTGACCTGCTTGGTGAGCATTTCCTCGATCTTGACCAGGCCCTCGTCGGGGATATTGTTGAGGCTGTAGCCAAGATACTTGCCAGCCAGCCGGATCAGGTCGGCGGATTCGCCCAGGATCGAGATCTTCTTCTTGTACATGCCCGACTCGAACACCCACTTCCAGGAGTTCGGCACCTTTTCGCCGTTCATGTCGTGCATCTTCGACTTGCGGTAGCCGATGCCGAGCACCAGCCAGGTATAGGGCATGGAATACTTCCGGCCCGGATCATAGGGCGGGTCGAGGAAGTCCTTGTTGACGTTCTTGATATTGGGAATTTTCGCATGGTCGAGCGCCATCAGCAGCCCAGCCTCGCTCATCCGCGACACATAATCGTTCGACGGCACGATGACGTCGAAGCCCGGATTGCCCGCTTTCAGCTTGGCGAACAGTTCGTCGTTGCTGGCGAACAGGGTCATGTTGACGTCGATGCCGCTGGCCGCCTTGAAGTCGGCCAGTGTGGTCTCGCCGATATAGGTATCCCAGTTGTAGAAGTTGAGCTTCGGCTCCTCGCCGGTGCCCGCGCCCTTGGCGGTGGGCTTGGCGCAGCCTTCCAGGCCGCCGAAACTGATGCCGACGGCGGCGGCCCCCAGAGCGGTCAAAAGCGAACGACGTGACGTACGGGACCCCATGGCAACCTCCAGCTTCGAAAGAGCGTGAAATATTAACCAGAGGAATACGCCTTGACCGGACTGTCAATCCCCTTATGTGATCACAGTACGGATTAATTGCTACGCGTTACGCAGGTACCAGTCGTAATCGAGCTGGGTGACTTCCTCGTAGAACCGCGCCTGTTCGGTGCGCTTGACCTTGACGTACATGTCGACAAAGCGTTCGCCGAGATAATCGCGCAGGGTCTTGGACTTATCGAGATAGTCAATTGCCGCGTACCAGTTGGTCGGCAAGGTCGCGCCGGATTCGGCCGCCACCGCGTAACCATTCCCGACCACCGCCGGACCGGGATCGGTCTTGTGCGTCAGGCCATGGTGGGCGCAGGCCAGGATCGCCGCCAGTACCAGGTACGGATTGGCGTCGGCCCCAGCGACACGATGCTCGACATGCCGGGTATGCGCCGGACCGGCCGTCACGCGTAGGCTGACGGTGCGATTATTGACGCCCCAGGTCAGCCCGACCGGGGCATAGGAATTGGCCTTGAAACGCTTGTAGCTATTGGCGCCGGGCGCCAGGATGCCCCTACAATCGGCCAGGTGCGCCTTCATGCCACCGATCATGTTGCGCAGCATCGGCGACCCCGCTGGATCGACGTCGGCGCACAGGTTCTTACCGGCCTTGTCGGCGACGCTGATATGCACATGGAAACCGGACCCCGAGCGGTCGGCCCACGGCTTGGCCATGAAGGTCGCCTCTATCCCAAGCGCCAGCGCCACGCCCTTGGCGGCGCGCTTGTACAACACCGCGTCATCCGCCGCCCGCAAGGCATCCGGTTTGTGCTTAAGCGTCAGCTCGACCTGCCCAGGCGCGAACTCGGAAATCGCGCCTTCCAATGGTATGTTTTGCGCGTCGGCCGTCTCCCACAATTGGCGGAAAAACGCCCCGTGTGCCTCGATTTCCGGCAGGCCGTAGACCTGCGTGCCCTTCGGCGTCTGGCTGGTGTCAAACCCGGCGGCCGGCAGCAGCTCGCCGTTTTCGCCGCGCTCGATATCGACCAGGTAATATTCCAGCTCGCACGCCACCACTGGCGTCAGGCCGTCGGCGGCATAACGATCGAGCACCCGTTGCAATACATGCCGCGGATCGAGATCGTTCGGCGTGCCGTCGAGCTCATACAGCGACAGCGTGACCTGCGCGACATCGTCGCCCAGCCACGGCGCCGGCACCAAGGTCCCCGGCACCGGCCGCGCCACCCGGTCGGCATCGCCATCTTCCCAGACCAGGCCCGTGTCCTCACAATCGGCGCCCAACGTGTCGACCACCAGGATCGACCCGGGCAGGAAACGACCATATTCGTAGATCGGCAGCAGTTCGTGCCGCCGCAACCGCTTGCCACGCGGCACGCCGGTCATCGAGGTGAACAGCACCTCGAAGAACTGGATCTCCGGACGGGCGTCGAGAAACGCCTGGGCTTCGGCAACGGTCGCGACCATCGGATGGGCAGGCAGGGTCATGAAGTCCTCTTGAGAGGGCGAGACGACTCAGATGTCGCCCAGCCCGCCATAGGAGATATATTTCACGCTGAGATATTCCTCCAGCCCCTCGGCGGCGCCTTCCCGGCCGAGGCCCGATTCCTTGACGCCGCCGAATGGTGTCACCTCGGTCGAGATCAAGCCGTCGTTCATGCCGACCATGCCATATTGCAGGTGCGCCGCCACCCGCATCGCCCGGCCGATATCGCGCGTATAAGCATAGGCGGCCAGGCCGAACGGCGTGTCGTTGGCCATGCGGATGCCTTCCTCTTCGGTCTGGAACTTGAACAGCGGCGCAACCGGCCCGAAGATTTCCGTCGAGAACACCTCCATGTCGGCCGTCACGTCGGTCAGCACCGTGCCCGGATAGAACAGCGCCCCCTGCCCGTCGACCTTGCCGCCCAGCTCGACATGCGCGCCCTTCCTGACGGCGTCATCGACCAGGCTCTGCACCTTGTCGATGGCCTTCTGGTTGATCAGCGGCCCCAGACCAGCGTCTTCCAGCCAGCCGGGCTCGAGCTTCATCTGCCGGACCTTCTCGGTTAGCCGAGCGGCGAAACTGTCATAGATACCGGCCTGCACCAGGATGCGGTTGGCGCACACGCAGGTCTGGCCGGAATTGCGGTATTTCGACGCCAGCGCCCCTTCGACCGCCGCGTCGATATCGGCGTCGTCGAACACCAGGAACGGCGCATTGCCGCCCAGCTCCATGGAAATCTTCTTCATGGTCGGCGCGCATTGCGCATACAGCAGCTTGCCGACCGGCGTCGAACCGGTGAACGACAGCTTCTTGACCCTCGGGTCCGATGTCATCACCCCGCCGATTTCCGCGGCGCGCATCGAATTGACAATGACCATGACGCCTTCCGGCAAGCCGGCCTGCCGCGCCAGTTGGTAAAGCGCCAAGGCCGACAATGGCGTCTCCTCGGACGGCTTGATCACCACCGTGCAGCCGGCCGCCAGCGCCGGCGAAACCTTGCGGGTGATCATCGAAATCGGGAAGTTCCACGGCGTGATCGCCGCGCACACGCCCACCGGTTGCTTGATCGTCTGCAGGTGCTTGCCGGGCAAGGTCGCCGGGATCGTCCGGCCATAGGCGCGCTTGCCCTCCTCGGCGAACCATTCGATGAACGAGGCGCCATAGGTTACCTCGCCGCGCGTTTCCTTGATCACCCGCCCCTGCTCGAGCGTCACCAGCAAGGCCATGTCCTCGAGGTGGCTCAGCACCAGATCATTCCACTTTTTTAGAATGATCGAGCGGTTCTTGGCCGGTTGCCCCGACCATGCCGCGAACGCCTTGTCGGCGGCGGCGATGGCAGTTCGCGTATCCTCGGCGCCGTGGTCCTTCACATAAGCCAGAATAGTCCCGTCGGCCGGATTCTTCACGGCGAAATGACCGGGCTTTTCGGTGAGCGAGATAGTGTCGCCCAGCAGAGCGACCAGCGCGGGAGTGAGTTTCATCGGAGTACGCCTTAGAAGCTAATGGAGACCGCCTTCAGATCGGCATATTTGTACAGCGCGTGCAGGCTGCGGTCGCGGCCGAAGCCCGACTGCTTGACGCCGCCGAACGGCGAGGTGATGTCGCAGGCATCCCAGCCATTGACCCACACCAGACCGGACTTGAGCGCCTTCGCCGCCCGCATCGCCTTCGATATATTGGATGTCCACACCCCGGCCGCCAGTCCGTAGACCGTATCGTTGGCGATTTTATACGCCTCGGTTTCGTCCCTGAACGTCAACACCGACAGCACCGGCCCGAACACCTCTTCCTTGGCCAGGATATTGCTTGGCGCGACGTCTAACAGGCTCGGCTCGACATAATAACCGCCGCTGTCGGCGCGAACCTGCTGGCCGCCCATCAGCAGCTTGCCGCCTTCGGCCTGGCCGCGCTCGATATATTCCAACGCCGTGTGCATCTGGCGTGACGACACCATGGCGCCGAATTGTGTCGCCGGATCGAGCGGATCGCCGACCCTGATGGTCTTGGCGATGGCCTCGACCTTGGCGATAAACGCATCCTTGATCGACTCCTCGACCAGCAGCCGCGACGCCGCCGTGCACACCTGGCCCTGGTTATAGAACACGCCCCAAGCCGCGTTTTCGGCCGCCTTGTCGAGGTCTTCCACATCGGCAAACACGATCTGCGGCGACTTGCCGCCCAGCTCCAGCGACACCCGCTTGAGATTGCTGTCAGCCGAGGCGCGGAGCAACTGCCGCCCGACGACGCCGGAACCGGTAAAGGCGATCATGTCGACGTCCATGTGCTTGGCCAGGGCACCGCCGGCCTCGCTGCCCAGGCCCGGCATGACATTCCACACCCCCGGCGGCACGCCGGCTTCAAGGGCCAGTTGCGCCGTATACAGCGCCGTCATTGACGACAGTTCCGCCGGTTTCAACACCACGGAATTGCCCATGGCCAAGGCCGGCGCCACCTTCCACATCGCCATGTGCAGCGGGAAATTCCACGGCACGATGGCCCCGACCACACCCAACGGATCGTGAATGACATAAGACAACCGGTCTTCAGGGGTCGGCGCCACTTCGCCATAAATCTTGTCTAGCGCCTCGGCATAATACCGCGTCGTATTGATTGCCGCCGGGATATCGAAGCCGCGCGCGTCGCGGATCGGCTTGCCGGTATCGAGGCTTTCCAGCAAGGCCAGCGTCTCGGCATGCTCGGCCATCAGGTCGGCCAGGCGATGCAGGATTTTTTTCTTGACCCTTGGCGCCAGATTGCGCCACCGGCCATCCTCGACCGCCGCCCGTACCGAAACGACCGCCGCATCCACATCTGTCGCGTCGAAGGCGGCAATACGGTTGATCTTACTGCCATCGCGCGGCGAGAAATTGTCGAAGGTCCGCCCGGATTTCGAGCCGACTTCCCGCCCCTCGACAATCGCCTTGTCGGGCAATTTCAGCCCGTTGATCGCCGTCAGCACGCCCTCAAGCGAATCGGCAGGCGTAACGAGCGGCGATAAAGGCATGGCGGAATCCTTGGCTGTGATCACGATTAGACACCGCCGCAGAAAAAGGTGTCAAGCCGGAAGCATGGACGACAACGATTGGAAACGCTAATCTCATGTGAGAGGAGCTGGGGTATAGCCGCTATGGATCGCCGATATTTTATTGCCGCAGCCGGGCTGATTTTAATGGCGTCGGCTTGCCAGTCCGCCGAAGAAGACAACATCAAGGTGGCAGCCGACGCACAGGCCCGTCTCGCCAAGCTCAAATCAATATCCAAATTCGGCCCGGAAGACCCGTCCGCTCAGTTGCCTCTCGGTTATGTGGGCTATCTACCGCCGAACCACCGGAAAGCCGCCGAAAAGCTGGTCAATGCGTTCATAGACAAGGTTCAGGCTGAGTTGAAAGGAACCCTCAGCCGGGCATGGCTGAAGCATGAATTGAACGATACCTATGACTGGTTCGGGCTTAGCGATACCGAAGACCGCGAAAGATGCGCCTTTTATCTCGAACAGGTCCTCGCCGCCGTCGGCTTGCCTTCGGCTGAGCAGGATATCAATTTTTGGCTGACACCGTTCGACCCAATTGCGCTCGCAAGCCATCCCCACCTGGAAAACGACTAGGACCTACTTCACCGCCCGCTTATGCTTTGGATTGGGCGCGGCATGGCTCTGCCGGATCGCTTCCAGCATCAGTTCCATCCCCTCGTGCACATCGGCCGCCATCGACGCCTGCACCGCTTCGGCGTCCTTGCGCTCGAAGGCGGCGATCATATCCTGGTGATGGTCCTTCGGCAGATGCACCGTCCCCAGCCGCCCGAACACCACCCGCATGAACGGCCCGGCCTGCAACCACAGCGTCCGCGCCATGTCGTAGAACAGGTCGGCGTCGGCCAGCCGGTAGATGCTGAAATGGAAGTCGTGGTTGGCCTGCATGTAGGTCGTCACATCGCCCTTGGCCAAGGCGTTCATCAGCTTGTCGTCGTCGTCCTTGAGCCGCTTGACGACCTCGCGTGTCATATGCGGCGTTGCCAACCGCGCCAGCTCCGGCTCAACCCATTGCCGCGCCGTCATCAGCTGCGTCAGCCGGTGTTCGGTCAGGTCCGGCACGCGCAGCCGCTTGTTCGACGGCTGCAATTCCAGCGCCCGTTCAGCAATCAGCCGCCGCACCGCCTCGCGCACCGGCATCGGCGACACGCCGTAACGCTGCGCAAGCGACCGCAAAGACACCGGCTTGAGCGGCGGAATCTGCCCCTGGATCAGGTCTTCGCTTAAGCTCTCATAGACCTGCGCATGAGCGCGGCCGTCGCCCATCGAAGGGTCCTGGTTGGGATCGAGATTGACGACCATCACGACGTAAAACTCCCAGACGCAAAACTATACTCCGTAAAACGCATGTATATTCCTTTTCGCTCCCCCTTGCCTCGCCTCCCAGGTCGTGATCACATCCGTGTCCGGAATTCGCGGCAAGGAGACAGTCTAGCACGTTTCCCGCCGCCTCAACAAAAAAGCGCCACAATATGACAACGCCCCTTACCCGTGAGCAACTCGACAGCTTCTGGATGCCGTTCACGCCCAACAAGGCGTTCAAGGCCGCGCCCAAGCTGCTGGTCGCCGCCAAGGGCATGCACTACACCACCCAGGACGGCCGCCAGATCCTGGACGGCACTTCCGGCCTGTGGTGCGTCAATGCCGGCCACGGCCGCGACAAGATCACCGAAGCCATCCGCAAGCAGGCCGGCGAGATGGACTTCGGCCCGACCTTCAACATGGCCCATCCGCTGGCCTTCGAATTCGCCAACAAGCTGGCCGCTGTCCTGCCCTACGACCTGAAGCGCCTGTTCTTCTGCAATTCCGGCTCGGAAGCCGCCGATACCGCGCTGAAGATCGCGCTGGCCTATCAACGGACGCGGGGCCAGCCCAACAAGGTCCGCCTGATCGGCCGTGAACGCGCCTATCACGGCGTCGGCTTCGGCGGCATTTCGGTCGGCGGCATGGTCAAGAACCGCATGTCGTTCGGCCTCGGCCTGCCCGGCGTCGACCACCTGCCACACACCCACGACCCGGTGCGCAACGCCTTCTCGAAAGGCCAGCCGGAGCACGGCGCCGACCTGGCCGACAATCTGGAGCGGCTGGTGGCCCTGCACGACGCCAGCACGATCGCCGCCGTGATTGTCGAGCCGGTCGCGGGTTCGACGGGTGTCCTGGTGCCGCCGAAAGGCTATCTCGAACGCCTGCGCGCCCTGTGCGACAAACACGATATCCTGCTGATCTTCGACGAAGTCATCACCGGCTTCGGCCGTCTCGGCGCGCCGTTCGGCAGCGACTATTTCAAGATCAAGCCCGACATCGTCTGCCTGGCCAAGGGGCTGACCAACGCCACCGTGCCGATGGGCGCGGTCGCCTGCTCGACGCGTATCTACGACACCTTCCTGCAGACCGCCGACACGCCGATCGAGCTGTTCCACGGCTACACCTATACCGGCCATCCCCTGGCCTGCGCCGCCGGCATGGCGACGCTCGAGGTCTATCAGGAGGAAGGCCTGTTCCAGCGCGCCGCCGACATGGCGCCCTACTGGCAGGAGGCGCTCCATTCCCTGCGCGACGCCAGGCACGTCATCGACATCCGCAATCTCGGCCTGGTCGGCGGCATCGAGCTGGAACCGCGCCCCGGCGCGGCCACCCAGCGGGCGCTGGATGTCTTTAATCTCTGCTTCGAAAAGGGCCTGCTGACCCGCGTCACCGGCGACATCGTCGCCCTGTCGCCGCCGCTGATCGTCGAAAAATCGCATATCGACCAGATCGTCGGCACCATTCGCGAGGCCTTGAACGAGGTCGCCTAGAGCTTGTAGCCCGTCATTACGGCGGCCACGATCAGGAATACGGCAAATGCCCCGCATCCGGCCACGTAGCTCGCGCCTGCGCCGATCCGCCGCGCCAGCAGACCGCGCCCAACGAACAGCGCCAGCACAAACGCCAGGCAAGCCCAGCCCCACGACGGCGCGTTCCCCAACTGCACCAAACCGGCCCACACGAAACAGACCGACAGCAGCCAGTACAGGCCCGCCGATACCACCTTGCAGGTGTGCCAAAGAGCCCTCAAAAAGATCACAGGCTTGACTCCACTTACAAAAAAGCGACGGTCTTAATCATATTGTTCCCTTATGCGTTTACGCTGCCTATGACAACGCAGGATGCAAGGGAGCGCGTCAGGGTCCAACATGTTCAATTTCGGCCAAAAGTTCGACGAGATCAAATCCTCGGTCATCGGCTTCGTGCTGATGCTGGCCTGCGCCATTATCGGCCTGATCTGGATTAGCGTCAGCCTCTACAGCGTCCTGAGCGCCGCCATGGGCCCGCAATGGGGGCCGGCCGTGCTGGGCTTGATCTTCCTGCTGCCGATCGTCGTCTACGGTATCGTACGGCTGGTCGCGCCCAAGGATAAGCGCTCCAGGCAACAGCGCATGTTCGACGAAGCCTTCGCCAATTCGCCGATCGGCAGCATTTCGCGCATGGTCGAAGCCATGTCGCCGCATTCGCCGCTTCTGGCCGCGGTGGTCGCCACCATCGGCGGCTTTGTCGCCACCCGCTTTCCGCAGTTCCTGTCGATGTTCTCGGAGCTGATTGGCGCCCTCGGCGACGAACTGACCCGCCGCAACGCCCGCAAGGCCGAGGACTCCGTCCGCCGCGCCGAAGCCTATGAGCAAAGCGGCAACACCCCGCCGCCGCCCGACGTCGAGCCGGCGCCGAAGCGCCGTAGCAAGGCCAAGGTCGATACATATTAGTCGCTCAGGCGCCCAATCTTTCTAAAGAAGGGTTGGGCTCCTCGCAAAAGCTCGGGCGCGCGGTCGCGCTTGCCGAGGCAATAATTGCCTCGGAGTAAGGCCTTAAAGGTCCTCTTTCAGGATCGCCATTTCGAACATGTACGAGCCTTCTTCGTCCTCGTCGACATAGATGACGCCGACGAATTCCTCGCCGACGAACACCTCGGCGGAATCCTTCTGCTTGCGCGCCTTGACCTCAAGCCCCTTGGTCTTGAACGTCTTGAAGAGATAATCCTGAACCTTTTCGATTTCGGTCGGGGTCATGGCCAAGCCTCACTTCTCAGATGTGGGGTCTATCCGCCGCGGCGCCCCCTATCGCACGGGGATCAAAGCACAAATTGCCGAAAGCGGGGATAAACTTTTTCGTGTGAGCTTTCCCATAAAGGGCAAGGCGCCGCCGCGCAAATGCGGCGCACACTTATCCACAGGCTCGGATCAATATCAATCGCCCCGCCGTTCCTCGCCGGCCGCGTAAGGAACAAGAAGCGTAACCGCTTCCGTAAATGCTTCCCTGATTTCTGTCTGGCTGAAACCGCGGTCCCACAATTCCGTAGCCAGATAGGCTAAGGAATGCCCCAAAGCATCAAGCGCCATGGGGTTGTCATCGCGCAATCGCGCGCAAACTTCAGCATAGTCGTAGCCGGCGGCGAATAACGCGTCCTGCCATAGGTCTTCCGCGCTTCTGGGCTCGGCGTCGCTCATTCAAAACGGACTTCAGATCGAATAATCGAGATCGATATCCGGCATGGTGTGGTCCATGGCCCGCGCCGGGTCTTCACAGGTCTTGCAATTGACCAGACGCGCCGGCACGCCTGCCGCCGTGCAATGCGGCGGCACCGGCTTGAGGACCACCGAGCCCGAGGCAATCTTGGCGTAGTCGCCGATCTGGATATTGCCGAGCACATTGGCCCCGGCCCCCAGCAGCACGCCCTTGCCGATCTTCGGGTGGCGGTCGCCTCGCTCCGCACCGGTCCCGCCCAGTGTAACGCCCTGCAGGATCGATACGTCGTCGCCGACCACCGCCGTTTCACCGATGACGATGCCGGTGCCGTGGTCGATGAACACGCCTTTGCCGACGCGCGCGGCCGGATTGATATCGACCTGAAAAAGCTCGGAGACACGGCTTTGCAGGAAGTGCGCCATGGTCAGGCGGCCTTCTTCCCACAGCTTGTGCGCCACGCGGTAGATTTGCAGCGACAGGAAGCCCTTGAAGAACATGAAGGCCTGCAGATAGCCCTTGGCCGCCGGGTCGCGCTCATAGACCGCTTGCAGGTCGGCTTCGACGCCCGCCACCAGTTCCGGATCGGAGGAAAACACCCGGTGCGCCAGCTCGCGCAAAGTGATGCCCGACATGCTGTCGTCGCCCAGCTTGCGCGCGATATGATAGGACAGGGCCGAGGCAAGATCATCGTGCGACAGGATGGTCGAATGCAGCATCGACGCCAGGGCCGGTTCGCTGATCGAAGCATCCGCCGCTTCCTGACGCAGGCACAGCCAGATCGGCGTATCCTGCGGGGTGATGACTTCGAAGACCTGAGCCATTTTGGACTCCTACTGACCGCCTAGAACGGCCGTGCACAGATGCGGCGGCAGTTCGCCCTTTACCGCCATATGGTGCACTCTCAATACACATGCAACGGTTAAGGCATCGCGAACCTGGCCTTTTATAACAGCTTCCAGCACTTGCGGAAAGGGAACGCGGGCATATTCGAATCGTTCGGTATCGTCGGGCGCGGCTTCCTGCTGGCTCAGGCCGGTCGCCAGGAAGCAGACAGCGACCTCATCGGTCACCGAATTGGACAGCTCCATTTCCAGGATCTGGTACATTTCGTTGGCGACCAGACCGGTTTCCTCGAGCAGTTCGCGCTTCGCGCCGGCCACCGCACTTTCACCCTCCGGCGAGCCGCCTTCCGGAATTTCCCAGCTGAAATTGCCAAGCGGGTAGCGCATCTGCCCGACCAGAGGCACCGTACCGTCGTCATGCAGGGGTAAGACCGCGATCGCCCGGTTCTTGAAACGCACCAGGCCGTAGTGCGCCGGGTTGCCAGTCGGCGCGATGACGTCGCGGCGGCTGACTTCGATCCATGGATTGCTGAAGACCACTTCGCTCGACACATCGCGCCAGTCGGGCCGCGTCTTGGCGGCATCGGGCGATTCCCAAGGCGGCAGGTCAGAGCTTTTATCGGTCATGCCTTTGGCTTTGCACCGCCGCGCCTATATAGTCAAAGCGAATCCGCCTTTAGACGAGCCCCGCATGCCCCTCCCCGATTTCGACCGCACGCCCATTGAATTTGGCCAGCCCCTGCCGCAGCGGCCTTCCGTCGAGGTCCTGGACCGGCTGTTCCACCGCCGCAGCACCCCTGCCCCAACGCTCCAGGCGCCCGGCCCCTCGCCGGAGGAAATGGACCTGCTGATCCAGATCGGCTTTCGCGTGCCGGACCATGGCAAGCTCGGCCCCTGGCGGATCGTCCGCTTCACTCCGGACAGCAAGGCCGCCCTGGTCGCGAAACTGAAGGCCCTGGCCGAAAGCCGCGACGACAAAAAGGCCGTTGGCGCCATGCTGAAGATGTCGACGCCGCCGGAAACCCTGATGGTCGTTTCCAGCCCCGTCCTGCCGGCGCCGAAACCGCTATGGGAACAACAACTGTCGGCTGCCGCCGTCTGCCAGACCCTGCTGATCGCGGCGGGGGCGCTGGGCTATGGCGCCAACTGGATTACCGACTGGTATTCCTACGATGCCGAAGCCCGCGCCATACTGGGTATCAAGGACCATGAAAACGTGGCGGGCTTTATCTTCCTCGGCACACCGTCCGAACCGCCGCTGGAACGCGACCGCCCGGACTACGCCAGCCGGGTCGGTTGGTGGGAAGGTTGATTAAAAGTGGTCCTGCGGTTTGGACGCCCGACTAAACCGGCTGCGAAAGAACAAGGCAACGAATATAGTCGCCACTAAGCTTGCGACAAGCCAATCCGCTAAAGATAAGTAACGCGGCAGGTCATTCCCGTAAAAATGGGCAACCCAATACCCGGCTGTCATATTGTCTGTAAGCCTATATACAAAGGCAAATACAGGAACAAATACGACATAAATTCCAATCGCAGGAATAGCCTTGCGTCGGCTTGCAAGCCATTCGGCCAACGCCCAAATCGGCAAAAGACCAGCCAACACCTCGGCGGCCAATATGAAAACATAAGTAACGGACACCGGTATCCACACAATGTCCGTCAATGCCATTATCGTTTGATAACCCGCCGTTATCACTACACAAAGTACTGCGGCGTAAATCAAAGTCACCAGACTTCGCGACCAGAAATTCCCCCACGTCCCCCGCATAGGTTACCCCCGCCCCCGATATGTCGCCACGCCGAATTCCGGCACCAGCACGCCCTGCAGCGGTTCACCCGTCTGCCAGAACACATCGATGGGAATACCGCCGCGCGGATACCAGAAGCCGCCGATGCGCAACCAGCGCGGCGCCAGCAGGTCGCGCAGCCGCTTGGCGATATAGACGGTGCAATCCTCGTGAAAGGCGCCATGATTGCGGAAACTGGTCATGAACAGTTTCAGCGACTTCGACTCAACCAGCCATTCGTCCGGCACGTAGTCGATAACGATATGGGCAAAGTCGGGCTGACCGGTCACCGGGCAAATCGAGGTGAATTCCGGCACCGTGAACCGCGCCACATAGGACACGTCAGGATGTGGATTGTGCACCCGCTCCAGGATGGCGGTTTCGGGATCGGTCGGCTGGGCGACATGCCCGCCGAGCTGGGTCAGATTATCGGTATAATGGCTCATGATACTTATTTATACCGCTCGCCGGGCCGCGCAAGGGCTACTGATTCATCTTTACGTCAGCGTCAATTTTGCTAAAACTGGGGGCATTGCAACCGGACCTCCGCATGATCCCCGCCTCGCTTAGCCGCAATCTGAGTTTTCCTGCCATAGCCGCGCCGATGTTCCTGGTCTCCGGCCCGGACCTGGTCATCGCCGCCTGCAAGGCCGGCATGATCGGCGCTTTCCCGGCCCTCAATCAGCGGACCAGCGAAGGTTATGCGCAATGGCTGGAGCAGATCCAGGCGGCCCTCGATTTTGAAGACCCGGCCTTCGGCGTCAACCTGATCGTCCACCCGACCAACACGCGCCTGGAAGCCGACCTGAAACTGACCGTGGCGCACAAGGTGCCGCTGGTCATCACCAGCCTTGGCGCGGTCAAGGATGTGGTCGACGCCGTCCACAGTTACGGCGGCGTGGTCTTTCACGACATCATCAATGTCCGCCATGCCGAAAAGGCCGCCGAAGCTGGAGCCGACGGCCTGATCCTGGTCGCAGCCGGCGCCGGCGGCCATGGCGGCACTCTCCATCCATTCGTTCTGCTCAACGAAATCCGCAGCTTCTTCAAAGGGACGTTGATCCTGTCGGGCGCCCTGACCACCGGCGGCGACGTCGCCGCCGCCCTGATGGCTGGCGCCGACTTAGCCTATATGGGCACACGATTCATCGCTACGACCGAAGCTATGGCCGGCACCGACTACAAACAGATGTTGATCGATACGTCGGCCAAAGACGTCACCTATACCGACGCCATTTCCGGCATCAACGCCAACTTCCTGACGCCGTCCCTGATTGCCAACGGCCTCGATCCCAAAGCCGCAAAAGACCCGAAACACAAGATCGACATGGCCCACGAACTCAGTCCCGAAGCCAGGGCGTGGAAAACCATCTGGTCGGCTGGCCAGGGCGTCGGCTCGATCCACGACGTCCTGCCGGTCGCCGACCTGGTCACCCAATTGCGCCACGAATTCGACGCGGCGATCGACCTTTTTGCGCACAAGACCAAGACGCTTTAGGCGAACACCGTCAGGGCCTGCTCGATATCGGCGATCAGGTCGTCCGCGTCCTCCAGCCCGACATAAAACCGGATCGCCGACCCCGACAGCAGCCAGTCGTCGTCATCCGACAGCTTGTGCCGCGACCGGATCTGCGGTTCGCAATAGACCGCCAGGCTCTCATAGCCGCCCCAGCTGAAACCCAACCCGAACAGCTTGAGCTGGTTCAGGAAAGCCTGCGACTTTTTCTCGTCGCCGCCCTTGAAGATGACCATGAACAGGCCGTTAGGCCCGCTGAAATCGCGGGCGAAAATCTCATGCCCGCGATGGGTGTCGAGCGACGGGTGCACCACATGCGCCACTTCCGGCCGGGCGGCGAGCCAGCGCGCGATCTTCAGGCCGTTGTCGCCGCTCTGCTTGAGGCGCAGATGCAGCGTCCGCAGGCCGCGCACCGCCAGATAGCTCTCGTCGGCCGAGGTGAAGAAGCCCCATGCCTTGATCGCCGCGTACAACGTCCTGGCCAGTTTCTCGTCGCCGACGCTGATCGAGCCGATCAGAATGTCGCTGTGACCGCCGACATATTTGGTCAGGGCCTGCATGCTGAGGTCGACGCCGTGCGCCAAAGGCTTGAACAGTACGCCCGACCCGTAGGTATTGTCACACAAGGTGAGAATACCGCGCGCCCTGGCCAAGGCGGCGATGCCGGGAATATCCTGGATGTCGAAGGTCAGCGACCCCGGGCTTTCGACGTAGATCATCTTCGTCGCCGGCGTCGCCAGCGCCAGCACCTCTTCCGGCGTCAGGCGCGGGTCGTAATAGCGCGGCGTCACGCCATAGCGCTTCAACTGGGTCTCCAGGAATCGCCGCACCGGCGCGTAAGTGCTGTTGACCACCAGGATCTCGTCACCCGTGCGCAGGAACGCGAAAATCGGCAGGGTCAGCGCCGCCAGGCCGCTCGGCAGGATAAAGCTTTGCACCGCCCCTTCCAGGTCGGCGAGTAGCTTGCACAGTTCGTCCTGGGTCGACAGGCCGTCG
>CAYULN010000164.1:0-5586 GCA_964445605.1 uncultured Caulobacteraceae bacterium
GACAAGACGCCGCCGGCATTCGCGATCATGGACATGCGCCTCGAGGACGGCAACGGCCTGAAGGCCGTCGAGGCCCTGAACAAGAAGCGGCCGGACGCCCGGGCGGTCATGCTGACCGGCTACGGCAATATCGCCACCGCCGTGGCGGCGGTCAAATCGGGCGCCATCGACTACCTGTCCAAGCCCGCCGACGCCGATGACGTGGTCAAGGCGCTGCTGGTAGTCGAAGACCACGCCCCGCCGCCGCCGGAAAACCCGATGTCGGCCGACCGGGTGCGCTGGGAGCATATCCAGCGGGTCTATGCCCTGTGCGGACAGAATGTCTCGGAAACGGCGCGGCGGCTGAACATGCACCGCCGGACGTTGCAGCGGATATTGGCGAAAAGAGCTCCCAAGTAAGGTTTTTTAACCACGAACGGCACGAACAGACACGAACTTCATAAAATAAATCGTTCGACCTGTGCCTTGGGATGCGTTCCGAAGTTGACCAGCAACCCCAGCCGAAATCCTGTTGCTTTGAGGTAGTTCAATATCTGCGCCCTATGGGCGCTGGAAATATCCTGACACGCCTTTATTTCCAAAATGATGCCTTCATGGCAAATGAAGTCTGGCTTGTAGGTTTGCTGGAGCCGTGCGCCTTTATAATTCAGACTTAACTCTTGGTGCTGGACAAATGGGATGGCTCTAAGTTCAAATTCGCGCGCCAGACATTCCTGATAAACCGCTTCAAGGAATCCGCTACCGAGTTCGCGGTTGACCTCAAAGATAGCGCCTTGAATGGCAAAGATTTCAGATTTGAAGAGGACCTGATCCATGTTCGTGTCTGTTCGTGTGGTTCGTGGTTAAAAAAACCTTCTACTCGTCGGCGATGACAATGCCGGGCTGATCGGGCGGGATAAAGTCGAACAGGCCGAAATCCAGGCTCTTCTGCGGGCGGGCCGCCGTCATCGGTGTTTCCATCAGCGCCCGGATCTGTTCCGGCGTCAGTTCCTGGCCCTTGGCGGCTTTGCGCAGTTTGCGCGCCTGTTCGCCGTTCAGCGGCGTGCCCTTCGCGGACGGGCTGGCAGCCAGGACTTTCCAGTAGCTGACCGACAATTGCCAGACGCTCGGGCGCGGCGCGGTTACTCTGGGCCAGCGCACACCATCTTCGAACACCGGCTGTTCGGCCTTGCGGCGGCCGGCGGTGGAAGGTTTCAACCGGCACAGCAGTTTGCAGGTATCGCCGTCCTCGACCAGCCCCTTATAGGCCTTGAGCGCTTCCTCCTGGCTGTCGTACAGCGGCCCCAGGGACTCGCTGACAAAGGCGACGCGTTTCCCGGCCAAGGCTTCGGCCTCCTTTTCGCGGGCGGCGCGCTTCGCCGTGCCCGCCTTGAGCAGGGCGAGGGCGTCGTGGCCATCGAGGGCGATGGGGTAAAGCGTCAGGGACATCAGGCGGTTACACGGGTGTTCATGTTTTGATCCGGCGCATCCTAAACCGCAACCGGGGGCCGGTGCAATCGGCTCTTGCTCCGATCTCATTATTTTGGTAATTGGCAAAATAACGAAGGAGCCGCGAAATGTCCGAAATCTACAAGGCCCTGGCCGATCCGACCCGCCGCCGCATCCTCGAGCTGCTGCGCGACAAGGAGATGAGTGCGGGCGATATCGCCAGCCACGTCCATGTCTCGAAGCCGACCCTGTCCGGGCATTTCGCGGTATTGAAAGCCGCCGGGCTGGTCGATGTGACACGGCAGGGGACGACCCTGATCTACCGGTTGAACACGTCGGTGCTGGAAGAGGCCGTGCTGGGGTTGATGAAAGCGTTCAAGGTGGGACAGGACCGCGCGTCCGCGGCTCCGGAGGGGGCAAAACATGCTGAAAACTGAAAAAGGCCTGGCGGCCATTTTGTGGCTGGTCACGGTGGCGATCGCGGTCTGGGGCCATTTCCATCTGCCGGACGGGCCGATGGCGACGCATTTCGGCCTGAACGGCGCGCCGGATGGCTATCAGCCGCGCGATGTCGGCTTAAGCGTCATGCCGATCCTGACGCTGATCATCAATGTCGTGTTGCTGTGGATTTTGCCGGCCTTCCTCAAACAATCACTCGGCCGGTCGGCCGCCGCCTATGGCGCGATCCTGCTCGCCGTATTAGCGTTTCTGACCATCCTGCAGGGGGCGCTTGTCCTGAACGCCATGGGCCGGTCCATCGATATGTCGCAGGTGGCGGTCCTCGGGCTTGGCTTCCTCTTGATTATTATCGGTAATTTCCTGCCCAAGCTGCGCCGGAATCACGTCGCCGGCATTCGCGTGCCCTGGACGCTGAATGACGAGCGGGTGTGGGATCGGACGCATCGCTTTGCCGGCGGTCTCGTCATGCTGGGCGGTGCGGCGACCATTGCCGGCGCCTTCCTGCTTCAGCCGGAATGGCGCGGCGGGGTTGCCATTGCCAGCGCCGTCCTGCCGATGCTGCTGGCGGTCATCTATTCGGCGGTCATCGCTCGCCAGCCCTGAACCTCTTTTTCCGCAGCGGCTCGCAGCCACTTAGTCTATAGTTCCCTTTTTGAGTGATTCGTGTGCGAGCGCGTGGATGGCGATGGATGCGATAGCCTATACGGCGGCGGGCGGCGCAATGGCGCTGGCGCTGTCGACCACCTATCTGGCGTGGCGGATGCGGCGGCGCCTGTCGGACTCGCGTGAAAAGCTGAGGGCCGACCTCGGCGTCAAGGAAATCACCTTAGGCGAACTGGATGCGGCCACCTCGGCGTTCGACGAGGCGTTTCTGGCGGTCGAGGGCGACGCGGTGCGCCTGGTATGGGGCGAAGAGACGCTCAAGGCGTGCGCCGAAACCCTGGGACTGAAGGCGCCGCGCGACGGGGCGCCGCAGATCGTCGAGGCCCTGGCCGACACGTCTCCGGAAGCGCGTGAGAGCCTGCAGGCCCTGATCAGCGAAGGCAAGCCGTGCCGCTTCGAAGTGTTCGCCGAAGGCGGCGACGGCGTGACGCCGACGGCGGGGCTGACCGTCATCGTCGAAGGCAAGTCATCCGGCGCCACCGCCTGGATCCGCCTGGCCATCGCCGGCGCCAAGGCGTCGCTGTCATCCGGGCCGTTCGCCCAGATGGCCGAACACCTGCCGGCGCCCTGCTGGATCTGCGCCCGCGACGGCCGTATCGTCTGGGCCAATGCCGCCTGGCTGAAGGCGGTCGAGGCGCCGTCGCTCGATGAGGCGCTGAAAGTCGGGGCGTCGTTCGACCATTCCGCCGACGCGCTGGTGGCTGAGGCGGTGGACAGCCACGACCGCCGCGACGGCTTCCGCTGGATCACCATCGGCGGCCAGCGTCGCTCGTTCCACATCATCGCCGAGCCGATGAACGAGGCCTATATCTGCGCCTACGCCGTCGACGTCACCGACGCCGAGGAAAGCCGCGAGGCGCTGAAACGCCACGCCAAGGCCCACGACGAAACGCTCGACAGCCTGGAAGACGCGGTGGCCATCTTCGGGCCGGAAAAGCAGCTGACCTTTCACAACCGCGCCTTCGAGCAATTGTGGGACCTGGAACCGGCCTGGCTGGCCGAACGGCCGACGCACGGCGAATGGCTCGACCGGTTGCGCCAGAAGCGGCGCCTGCCGGAAACCTCGGACTACGCCACTTTCAAGGCGCGCGAACTGGAATTCTACGGCCTGACCCACACCGCCGATGACGAGATGTGGAGCCTGCCCGACGGCCGGTCGATGCGCGTGGTGCGGCAGCCGCATCCGCTCGGCGGGCTGCTCATCCTGTTCTCCGACAAGACCGGCGAACTGAAGCTCAAGGCGCAGTTCAATGCGCTGATCCAGGTGCAGAAATCGACCCTCGATCAGCTCAACGACGCCGTTACGGTGTTTGGTTCCGACGGCCGTCTGCGCCTCAGGAATCAGTCATTCGACCGTTTCTGGAATATTCGCAATGACGACATCACGGCGGTGATGGATTTCGCCCAGGTGGCCGAACTTTGCCTGCCCCTGGTGCACGATCGCGGCTTCTGGAGCGAGCTCAAGGCGAGGGTCACCGACACCGATCCGCTGGCCCGGGCGCCGCAGTCGGGCGAGATCAAGATTTCCGACGGGCGGCTGGCGCAGTGGCGGACCCAGCCCCTGCCGGACGGCGCGACCCTGGTGGCGTTTTCCGATATCACGGCGACGCGCGGCCTGGAAAAGGCCATCGTGGCGCGCGACGAGGCGCTCAATGAATCGGTGCGGCTGAAGCGCGATTTCGTCGCCAATGTCTCCTACGAACTGCGCACGCCGCTGACCACCATCGTCGGCTATGCCGACCTGCTGCACGCCCAGAACAAGGGGGCGGACACCAAGCAGAAGGCCTATCTGGAATCGATCCAGTCAGCGGCGCAGGAACTGGCGCGATCGATCGACGACGTGCTCGACATGGCGCAGATCGACGCCGGCGAGATGTCGCTTTCGGTGTCGGACGTGCGGTTGCTGGATGTGGTAGCCGAGGTCGGCGCCCGTCAGGCCGAGGCCTTCAAGGCGCGCAGTGTGCATTTCGACTATAAGGGCGTGATCGAAGCCGGGGTGATCCGCGTCGATGCGCGGCGGCTGGGGCAATGCCTGGAGCACCTGATCGCCCATGCCGTTCGAAACACGCAAAACGACGGAACGGTCCGGCTCGAGGCGCGCAAAGAGGGCGACAATCTGGAGCTGGAAGTGTCGTACCAAGGGCGCGGCATTCCCTATCACGTCCAGGCGCATATCTTCGACCGCTATATCGGCCGGGAACGCGGCGGGCCGGGCCTGGGCCTGGCCCTGGTCAAGGCTTTGGTCGAACTGCATGAAGGCTGGATCACGCTCGAGTCGGAGCCGACCGAGGGGGCCAGCTTCAAGATCCACCTACCCAACCAGAGCGACGCCGGCAAGGCCGAGCCGCCGGCGGAGGCAACCGCCAGGCCGGGCGCGGCGACAGCAGCGATGGAAAGCCTGGAAAGCGGCGGAACGGGTGGCGCCGATCCGATCGAGGATGTGGCCTAAGGCCTGGGTTTGCGCTAATATGGCGAGCCAAAGCCGGAGGGACGCATGGTCCGCAAGCGCGTTGTTGTCATCACGTCCATTCTGTTGATCGGCGCCGGGCTGTGGGCCTGGATCGCTCTTAACGCGGGCAGCGAATGGAAGGCGAATCTGGCCGGCCTCATACCGCAAAAAGCCGCCGCCACGGCCGTGCATGGCGATCCATTTGCCCAAATCGGCGCCAATAACGTACAAAACCAAAAAAACAGCTGGGGCGGCATATTGGTCAAGGGCTGCGAGGCCGGCATGGCCGATTTCGAAGCCGCTCGTTTCGACACCGATGGCGACGGGGTGGCCGACAAGGTATGCTGGCGGATGATTCAGATAGGCAAGGATGGTCAGACCGGTGGATCGGGCGATTTTGTCGGCGTGGCGGTGATCGCCAAGAACCCGGACGGCACCGTGCGGCGGCGCGGCTATGCGGTTGTGCCGGCCAAATCGGCGCCATCGGACGCCGACCACCTGACGATCAGCCGCAAGGCCTGGAGCGACAAGGAGCTGTCCGAGCATCAATGGTCGGGCGGCGATCTGGCTTCTCCGGTCAGTGTCGC
>CAYULN010000165.1:0-3776 GCA_964445605.1 uncultured Caulobacteraceae bacterium
GCGCCGCGTCGACCGGGTGTAGGGCGTGAGCGGCGCCTCGGAAGCGCAGGGAACCGCGAGCGCCCGGTCGCAGGGCAGCCAGTGCGACCAGTCGACGAAGCCGGCCTTCAGGGTCTGTTCGATCAAAAGCCCGCGGAAACCCGTGCAGTCGATGAACAGGTCCGCATCGATGCTCTGGCCGCTTTCCAGCACCACCGCATTGATAAAACCATCTTCGGGGCGCTGCTTGACCTCGACGACCTTGCCTTCGACACGGGTGATGCCGGCGGCCTCGGAGAGCTCCCGCAGATATTTGGCGTAAAGCGAGGCGTCGAACTGGAAGGCGTAGACGAGGGTGGCCAGCGGTGAATTGCTACCGGTCGGACGCATGAACTTGCCGGCTAGGGCGGCCTGGGCTTGCAAATTGAAAGCGATCAGGTCCTCGCCCTTGCCGCTCAGTTGTTGCCGTAGCCAATAGGCGTGGAACGGCAAGGTATTCAGGTCGCGGCCGTTGGGGCCGAAGGCGTGGTGGTAGCGGTCGCCGATCTGTCCCCAGTTGACGAACTCGATGCCGAGTTTGAACGTGCCTTGCGTCCGGCGGAGCATCTCGTCTTCATCGATGCCGACCAGGTGATTATACTTGCGGATCGACGGAATGGTGGCTTCGCCGACGCCGACAATGCCGATCTCGTCGGATTCGACCAGGACGACGTCCTTGACCACGTGCCGCAATAAGCGCCCAAACCAGGCGGCGGTCATCCAGCCGGCGGTGCCGCCGCCGATGATGGCGACTTTCCGGATCGGGGCGGGAGTCATGGCGCGGCCTTGCAGAACTGAGCAATAATGGCTTGATGCGTCGGCATGGCGGCCACCTCGGCGGCCAGGCCGTCGCGATGGCGGATCATCTCGGCTTCCAAATCGGCGGGGGATACGTGCGCCAGCAGCGGGTCGCCGCCACGCGGCAGCAGGCCCTGGCCGACCAGCACGGCGATCCAGCTCTGCGGGCCGAACAGGTGCTCCGGCTTGTGCATCAGGCGGCCCGTAGCGGCGAACAGGTCGAAATTGGCGATCACCTTGTCCGGCACGGCCATGTCCCGGCAGGCGGTCCAGAATGGCGTGTCGCCGCGTTCGGTAAGCTTGTAATGGGTGATCAGGAAGTCGCGGATATCGTCATATTCCTCGACGGTCTGGCGGTTGAACTCGGCGATGTCGGCCGGTTCGAAGCGCTTGTCGGGGAACAGGCGGATCAGGCGCAACAGGGCCGTCTGGATCAGGTGGATGCTGGTCGATTCCAGCGGTTCCATGAACCCCGATGCCAGGCCGAGCGCCAGGCAATTGCGGTCCCACACCCGATTGCGACGGCCGGTGACAAAACGCAGGCGGCGCGGCGTACCAATGACCTTGCCGTCCAACGTTTCCAGCAGCCGCGCCTCGGCGTCGTCGTCGGATAGGTGCTCGGCGGCGTAGACGTAACCATTGCCGACGCGGTGCTGGAGCGGAATGCGCCAGCGCCAGCCAGCGGTATCGGCTGTGGAACGGGTGTAGGGCGTGGGGGGCTCGACCGTCTCACACGCCACGGCGACGGCACGATTGCACGGTAGCCAGTGCGACCAGTCCTGGTAGCCTGCTTTCAGGGTCTGTTCGATCAGCACGCCGCGAAAGCCGCTGCAATCGATGAAAAAGTCGCCGGCGACCGTCTGGCCGGACTCGAGCGTGATCGACCGGATGAAACCGCTGTCCGGGTCTTGCGTGACGTCGGTGACCTTGCCTTCGACGCGGGTGACACCGCGTTTCTCAGCATAGCCGCGCAGGTAACGGGCATAGAGGCCAGCGTCGAAATGGTAGGCAAAGGCGAGCGGGCCGCCCGCAGCGCCCGGCGGCGGCAGAAAGAACTTGCCTTGCGTGGCGGCGACGCTGCCGGCGTTGAAGGCGTCGATATCGGGGGTTTCACCACGCGACTTCAGCAGCAGGGCATATTTCAGCCAGGCGGCTGGAAACGCCCGCCCCCGGTCGCGGCCGTACATGGTGAAGGGGTGCATGTACGCGCGGTCGACGCCGCCCCAGCCCTTGAATTCGATGCCGAGCTTGAACGTCGCCTGACAGGCGCGCATGAAATCCGCCCTGTCGAGCCCTAGGAGATTGTTGAAGATATGGATCGACGGCACGGTGGCTTCGCCGACGCCGACAATGCCGATCTCGTCGGACTCGACCAGGGTGATGCGCGTCGCCTGTTTGTCCAGCGCCTTGGCCAAGGCGGCCGCGGCCATCCATCCGGCCGCGCCGCCGCCGAGAATGACAATATTTTCAAGAGGTCCCGGCAAGGTGGTCTACCGTCGCTTGCGTTTCGGCTTGGCCGGCACTGGTGGGGCGAACAGCGATAGCGGAATGGCATTGGCCATGGCGACGTCGCCGGCGTCATTAGGATGCAGGTGGTCGCCCAGGTCGAAGGCCGGCAGCAAATGGCCGGGTGCCGCCGGGTCCTCGGTGGCCCTGTCGAAATCGATGACGGCGTCGAAGGCCTGGCCGGTACGGATCCAGGCGTTGATCGCCTGGCGGCGCTGCTCCTTCTCGTCGGAATAGTAGTCCTTGAACGTCGTTCCGATGAAAGGTGTCAGGGTGGCGCCGTAGACCTTGAGGCCGCGGTCATGGGCGCGTTGCGCCAGTTGGCTCAGGCCGTCGATCAGGTCCTGGGCCGAGACATAGCCGGGCGAACCGGGGCCGCCGGCGTGGCCCAGGTCGTTGATGCCGATCAGAATGATGACGGACTGGACATTGGGTTGGGCCAGGACGTCGCGGTCGAAGCGCGACAGGGCGCCATCGCCGAAGCGGGCCCACTGGCCGTGATGGAGCAGGCGGTTGCCGCTGATGCCGGTATTGATGACGCTTAAGTGGATGCCCGCCGCATGCAGGCGGCCGCTCAATAGGTCCGGCCAGGTGCGGCCCTTGTCCGGCGTGATGCCGTAGCCGTCGGTGATCGAGTCGCCGAACGTGGCGATGGCGCCGGTGGCGGTCGATCCGCCGCTCTCGACTTCGGCCAGCCACGGGAAGGCGTTGCCAAGGCCGATGTCAGGCTTGGCTTCCGGCATAGTGGCGGCCTGGGTCTGGTTGCCGGCGGCAGCGTAGAGCACCCCGCGCTGGATATCGTGGACGGTCGTGAGTGGCGTCGCGCCGTTGACGTAGACGCTGACGGCCAGGTCGGAATCGTCCTTGACCGGCACCGGTAGGGGATCGCTCAGTACGTAGGCGCCCGGCGCAATGGTGACGCCGCCGTGGCCGTTGAAGGTGACGGCAATGCTTGAGGCCGGGTCTATGCCGCTCCCGGACGTGCGTTGCGCCACGCGGACATCGTCGAGGCGGAGGGGCTCGGCGCCATAGGCGTTCGATAGGCGTAGGCGGATCGACGTGCCTCCGGCGCTGATGCGGATGACCTCGCGCAAGGTCATGTCGTGGATTTCGGCGGTCTTGCCGGCGTCCAGGCCGACTGGCTCCGGCCCGGCGTACCAGGTCGGTATCCAGGTGGTAGCGGGCTGGGCCACGGCAGGCGACGCCACCAGACAAGCGGCGAACAGGACGGCAAGCGCGCGTCGTGCGATCATGATGGGCTTCCCTGCTAGGTGGCGGGCGTCCTTACACTAGATGCCTCTGCCGTTATTTTCCGCCGAGTCGTAACAGATTTGCCTGAGGATTGTCAGGGGATGAATTTGACCACGAACCACACGAACAGACACGAACGAAGCGGTTTAACCACGGATGACACGGATGGCCGCCTTCGGCGGCCACACGAATAATATTTCCTC
>CAYULN010000166.1:0-4037 GCA_964445605.1 uncultured Caulobacteraceae bacterium
GTCCTTGCCGGTGCCGTCGACCTTGTTCGGGTCGAGGCCGGTCTCGGCGACGATGCGCGCTACCGACGGCGACAGTGGCTTGCCGGTATCGGCGGGCGCAGGCGTCGCGGCGGGAGCCGGCGCCGGTTCAGCAGCAGCGGCCGGAGCCTGGGTCACGGCAGCGGCGGCCGAACCGGTCGAGATGCGGGCGATGGTCTGACCAGGGGTCACGGTCGCGCCGTTCGGCGCCAGGATTTCAGCCAGCACGCCATCGGCCGGCGAAGCCACTTCGACGGCGACCTTGTCGGTTTCGATCTCGACCAGGATCTCGTCCTTCTTGACCGCGTCGCCCTTGTTCTTGCGCCATGTCGAGATGGTGCCTTCGGAGACGCTTTCGCCCATGACCGGGGTCTTGACGTCGAGCAGGGCGCCACCGCCGCCACCGGCCGAAGCGCCACCCGCAGCGGCAGCCGGAGCCGAGACCTTGTCGGCCGGGGCCGACATCTGCGCCGCACCACCAGCAGGCGCCGCTGCGCGGACCGCGCCGGCCGCGCCGACGGAGCCCAGCACCGTACCGGGATAAACCGTATCACCGGCGTTCTTGAGGATGGTCAGCACGCCATCGGCCGGCGAGGCGACTTCGAGCGACACCTTGTCGGTCTCGAGCTCGACGAGGATCTCGTCCTTCTTGACGGTATCGCCGGACTTGCGCGTCCACTTGGCGATGGTGGCTTCGGTTACGGATTCCCCAAGGGCGGGAGTGAGGATATCAGCCATGTTCAGGCTCCAGTTTGTATTTTTACGGTAGGCGCGGGGAAAGGGTTACGCGACGCTTCGTTCAGGCCCCAAAATTGGGAAACGACTTTTGCGCTTAGGCAAAAGCCTCATTCAAGAATGTCTCAAGTTCCTTGAGGTGGCGGCTCATCTGACCCGCCGCCGTCGAGGCCGAGGCCGGGCGGCCGACATAGCGGGCGCGCTTGGCCTTGATCTTGAGCTTGTCGAGCGTCAGTTCCAGCCACGGCTCGACGAACGTCCAGCCGCCCATGTTCTTCGGCTCTTCCTGGCACCACACCAGCTCGGCATTCTTGAAGCGGCCCAGTTCCGTCATCAGCGACTTCATCGGCCACGGATAGAACTGCTCCAGGCGCATCAGGTAGATGTCCTTGATGCCCTTCTTTTCGCGGTCGTCGAGCAGGTCGTAATAGACCTTGCCCGAGCACAGGATGACGCGGCGGATCTTGTCGTCGGCCATCAGCTGCACGCCGGCGATCTCGGGCTTGCGCTCGGCGTCGTCGTGCAGCACGCGGTGGAAGGACGAACCCTCGGCGATTTCCGCCAGCGACGAGATCGCCTTCTTGTGGCGCAGCAGCGACTTCGGCGTCATCAGGATCAGCGGCTTGCGGAACGGCCGGTGGATCTGGCGGCGCAGGATGTGGAAGTAGTTGGACGGCGTCGTGCAGTTGGCGACCTGCATGTTGTCCTCGGCGCAGGCCTGCAGGAAGCGCTCGAGGCGCGCCGACGAGTGTTCCGGCCCCTGCCCTTCGTAGCCGTGCGGCAGAAGCATGACCAGGCCCGACATGCGCAGCCACTTGCGTTCACCCGACGAGATGAACTGGTCGATGATCACCTGGGCGCCGTTGACGAAGTCGCCGAACTGGCCTTCCCAAAGGGTCAGCGTGTTCGGATCGGCCAGCGAATAGCCGTATTCGAAGCCCAGCACCGCCTCTTCCGACAGCGCCGAGTCGATGCCTTCGTACATCGCCTGGCCGTCGCGGATGTGGTTGAACGGGAAGTAGCGTTCTTCCGTCGTCTGGTCGACGAAGGCCGAATGACGTTGCGAGAAGGTGCCGCGGATCGAGTCCTGGCCCGACAGGCGGACCGGGAAGCCTTCGTCGAGCAGCGAGCAGAAGGCCAGGCTTTCGGCGGTCGCCCAGTCCAGGCCCTCGCCGCTGTTGATCATCTGCTGGCGGCCCTCGATGACCCGGCGCAGCGTCTTGTGCATGTCGACATCGGCCGGGATGGCGGTGATCTTTTTGCCCAGTTCGGTAAGCTTGGCGCGCGGCACGCTGGTCGTGCCCCGGCGCTCGTCGTCATCCGGCAGGCCGAGACCCGACCACTTGCCGTCCAGCCAGTCGGCGCGGGTCGCCTTGTAAGCCTTGCCGGCGTCGAACTCGGCATCCAGGAAGGTGTCGAAGTCCTTCATCCAGCCGTCAAAATCGGCCTGCGTACAGACGCCTTCCTTGATCAGCCGCGCGGCATAGAGGTCGCGCGTCGACGGATGATCCTTGATCTTGGCGTACATGATCGGCTGGGTGAACGTCGGATCGTCGCCTTCGTTGTGGCCGAAGCGGCGATAACAGAACATGTCGACGACCACGTCCTTGGCGAACTTCATGCGGAATTCGGTCGCCATCTTGGCGGCGAACACCACCGCTTCCGGGTCGTCGCCGTTGCAGTGCAGGATCGGCGCCGCTGCCATAAGGGCGACGTCGGACGGATACGGGCTCGACCGCGAGAAGCGCGGGCTGGTCGTGAAGCCGATCTGGTTGTTGATGATGAAGTGGAGCGTGCCGCCGGTCTTGTAACCCTTCAGGCCCATCAGGGCGAAGCATTCCATGCCGACGCCCTGGCCCGCGAAGGCGGCGTCGCCGTGGATGAGCAGGCCCAGGGCCATGCCGCGGTCCGGCGTGCCGTCAGCCTTGGTCTTGTTGTAGAAGGCCTGCTTGGCGCGCGTCTTGCCGAGCACGACCGGATTGACGATTTCCAGGTGCGACGGGTTGGCGGTCAGCGACAGGTGGACATTGTTGCCGTCGAAGGCACGGTCCGAAGAGGCGCCCATGTGATACTTGACGTCCGACGAGCCTTCGATGTCCGACGGCAGCGACGAGCCGCCCTGGAACTCGTGGAAGATGGCGCGGTACGGCTTGCCCATCACCCCGGCCAGGGTGTTGAGGCGGCCGCGGTGGGCCATGCCGAAGATGATATCGCGCACGCCCAGGGCGCCGCCGCGCTTGATGATCTGCTCCAACGCCGGGATCATGGCTTCGGCACCGTCCAGCCCGAAGCGCTTGGTGCCGGGGAAACGGCGGTGGCAGAAGCGCTCAAAACCCTCGGTCTCGATCAGCTTCTTGAGGATGGCGATCTTGCCTTCCTTGGTGAAGGTGATTTCCTTGTCGCGGCCTTCGATGCGTTCCTGCACCCAGGCCTTTTCCTGCGGGTCGGCGATGTGCATGTATTGCACGCCGATATTGCCGCAATAGGTGCGCCGCACGATGGCGATGATTTCGCGCAGCGTCGCGGTCTCGAGGCCCAGCACGCCGTCGATGAAGATCGGCCGGTCCATGTCGGCATCGCCGAAGCCCCAGTAGTTGGGATGCAGTTCCGGATTGTCGCCCTTGGGCTCGATTTCCAGCGGGTCCAGGTTCGATTGCAAGTGACCGCGGATACGGTAGGCGCGGATCAGCATCAGGGCGCGGATCGAGTCGCGCGCGGCGGATTGCGTGTCGGCGGCCGAGGCGGCAGGCGACTTGAGCGCCAGGGTCTTTTCGATCTTGGCCTGCACCGCCGGCCAGAAGCCGTCCATGGCGGAGATCAGGTCGTCGCGGATGTCGGCGCCGGGATTGGCCCAGCCGGCCGCTTCGGCATTGGCCTTGACGTTGTCGGGTCTGTCCAGCAGCTGGTCGAAGAAGGCGCGCCACTCGGGCGGGACCGAATTCGGGTCCTGCGCCCACTTCTCTTGCATCATCTCGATGAAGACGGCATTGGCGCCATAGAGGAACGAGGTCTCGGCGAAGACCTGGTTAAGCCGGCTGGAATCATCCGCCATTTTGTTTCCTGTCCAGGCGGCCAATTACGACACCGCCTGCCTTTCCACACTAAATTGTTACCGCGGGGCCAATAACGACACCCCAAGGTCTACGCTTACTCTGTGAAGCCTTTATGGCTCCTTAAGGACCTTTTTACAGGCCCTTCAGGACCTGCAAAAGGGTCTCACCGAGCGCCGCCGGCGACGGCGACACCTTGATGCCCGCCGCTTCCATGGCCGCGATCTTGTCTTC
>CAYULN010000167.1:0-5271 GCA_964445605.1 uncultured Caulobacteraceae bacterium
GCCGAAAATACCGGCCAGTTCGAACGGACGCTGATCATCGCCGACAAGGGCGCCTATGTGTCCTATCTCGAAGGCTGCACGGCGCCGCAACGCGATGAAAATCAATTGCATGCGGCGGTCGTTGAACTCGTCGCCTTAGAAGACGCCGAGATCAAATATTCGACGGTGCAGAACTGGTATCCCGGCGATGCCGAAGGCAAGGGCGGCATCTACAACTTCGTCACCAAGCGCGCCGATTGCCGGGGCGCGCGGTCGAAGGTGTCGTGGACCCAGGTCGAGACCGGCTCGGCGATCACCTGGAAATATCCGTCCTGCATCCTGCGCGGCGACGACAGCGTCGGCGAGTTCTACTCGATCGCGGTGACCAACGGCGCCCAGCAGGCCGACACCGGCACCAAGATGATCCACTTAGGCAAGAACACCCGGTCGCGCATCATCGCCAAGGGCGTGTCGGCGGGCAAGTCGACCAGCACCTATCGCGGTCTGGTCTCGGCCCATGCCAAGGCGGCGGGCGCGCGCAACTTCACCCAGTGCGACTCGCTGCTGATCGGCAAGACGTGCGCGGCCCACACCGTGCCCTATGTCGAAAGCGACACCGCCAAGGCGCAGTTCGAGCACGAGGCGACGACGACACGGTTGTCGGAGGACCAACTGTTCTACGCCATGCAGCGGGGCCTGTCGCAGGAAGAGGCGGTGGCCTTGCTGGTCAACGGCTTCGTCCGTGACGTGTTGCAGGAACTGCCGATGGAATTTGCCGTCGAGGCGCAGAAATTGGTGGCCATCTCGCTTGAGGGGAGCGTGGGATGACGAAGGTATCGACTCTGAGCCGGCGCCCTATCTTGCTGAGCTTATTGCCCATTGTGATTGTAACGGCCGTTGGTTGCTGGTCTCTCTTGCAATATTGCAGCACCTACTGTTCGGCGGAAGAAAAGCGAATTGAAAACCTGTCTGAGGCGGCTTTTGCAATTGCCCTTTTTGCCGGCGCCGTCATTTGGCTTTTCCTGATTTTCAACGCCTTTAGGGCTGGAATTTCTCGTGGAGCCTTGGCTTTGATCGGCTCTGTTTGCTTAGGATTTTTGGGCTTCTACATTGTCGCCATCACTGGCTGGAGCCAATTGTGAGACTGATTATGCTTTCTATCCAAAACCTCACCGTATCCGTCGATTCCAAGACGATCCTGAAGGCCCTGACGCTTGAGGTGCCCGCCGGCGAGGTGCACGCCATCATGGGCCCGAACGGCGCCGGCAAGTCGACGCTGGGTTACGCCCTTGCGGGTCGGCCGAACTATGAGGTGACCGGCGGGTCCGTGACCTTCAACGGCGAGGACCTGCTCGACAAGGACGTGCATGAGCGCGCGGCGGCGGGGCTTTACCTGTCGTTCCAATATCCGCTGGAAATCCCCGGTGTGCCGGCCCTGACCTTTCTGCGCACCGCCCTTAACGCGCAACGCAAGCTGCGCGGCGAGGCCGAGGTATCGGCGCCGGAATTCCTCAAGAAGGTTCGCGAAGTCGCCAAGTCCTTGCGCATCGACATGGACATGTTGAAGCGGCCGCTGAACGTCGGGTTTTCGGGCGGCGAAAAGAAGCGCATGGAAGTGCTGCAGATGGCCATGCTGGAACCGAAGTTCTTGATCCTCGACGAGACCGACAGCGGCCTCGACATCGACGCGCTTAAGGTCGTGTCGGACGGCGTCAATGCCTTGCGCGCGCCGGATCGCGGCATGCTGGTCATCACTCACTATCAACGGCTGCTCGACCATATCAAGCCGGATCGCGTTCACGTGCTGGTCGCCGGCAAGATCGTCCGTTCGGGCGGGCCGGAGCTGGCGCTCGAGCTCGAAGCGCGGGGCTATGACGAATATCTGGAGCCCGCCGCCTGATGTTGGCCAAGCTGGACATATTCGACCCGTCGTCCTATCCGACGCGCCGCCAGGAGGAATGGAAATATTCCGACCTCAGCCGGGTGTTGCGCGAAGCACCGCCGGCCAACGACGTCGTGCAGACATCGGAGCGCGTGCATGTTCTGGCGGGCGAACCGACCGTACGTATCGAGGTTTACACCGGCGGCGTGCCGGTGACGCATGCGCACGTCCATTTCACGCTCAATGAAGGCGCCCACCTGACCCGTGTGGTTATTCTCGATGAACCGGAAGACGCTATCTCGATCCGTCGCTCGACCGTGGAAACCGCGCCGGGCAGCGTGTTCAAGCAATATGTCTTTTCGACCGGCGCCAAGTTCCAGCGTTTTGAAACACATGTCACCCACGCTGGCCACGGTGCCGAGGTCGAGATGCACGGCGCCTACCTGCTCAAGGACAAGCGCCACTTCGACCTGACGACGCGTGTCAACCATGCCGAGGTCGACGGCGTCACGGCGCAACTGGTCAAGGGGCTGGTCAAGGATCAGGCGACCGCCGTCTTCCAGGGTCGGATCCTGGTCGAGCGCGGCGCCGACGGTACCGATGCTCGCATGCGCCATCAATCATTGATTCTGAACGACGGCGCGCACGTCCGCGCCAAGCCGGAACTGGAAATCTATGCCGACGATGTGCAGTGCGCCCACGGCAACACCATCGGCGCCCTGGATGAGGAAGCGCTGTTCTTCTGCCAGTCGCGCGGCATGGACGAAGCAACGGCGCGGGCGCTATTGACGCACGCCTTCGTGATGCCGGTCGCCGAGATGATCGAGGACGAACAACTGCGCGCCACGGTGTTGGAATTCCTCGAACGTGAAGCGGAGGTGTTCCATGCCGTTTGACGTCATCAAGGCGCGCGCCGACTTCCCCATCCTGTCACGTCAGATCAACGGCAAGCCGCTGGTCTATCTCGACAGCGGCGCCTCGGCGCAGAAGCCCAACGCGGTCATCGACGCCATGTCCGAGGCCATGCGCCATTCCTACGCCAATGTGCACCGCGGGCTTCATCGGCTGGCCAACGAGACCACCGATGCCTATGAGGCCGGCCGCGAAACCGTGGCGCGGTTTCTCAATGCGCAGGTCAGCGAGATTGTCTTCACCAAGTCGGCCACCGAGGCGGTCAACCTAGTGGCATCGAGCTTTGGCGACAGCTTGAAGGCCGGTGACGAGATATTGACCACCGAGATGGAGCACCACGCCAACATCGTGCCGTGGTACATGCTGGCCGAGCGCAAGGGTTTGAAGCTGCGCTACGTGCCGATCCTCGATGACGGGTCGCTCGATATGGCGGCGCTGGACTCAATGTTGACGGATAAGGTCAAGGTCGTCGCGATCACGCATATGTCGAATGTGCTGGGTACCATCAACGATGTCGCCGCCATCATCCGGAAAGCCCATGCCGTCGGCGCCAAGGTGCTGGTCGACGGGGCGCAGGGCGTTGTCCATCTCGATGTCGACGTTAAGGCGCTGGATGCCGACTTCTACGTTTTTTCGGCGCACAAGCTGTACGGCCCGACCGGGCTGGGTGTGCTGTATGCCAAGGCTGAGCTGCTCGAAGCCATGCCGCCGTACCAGGGCGGCGGCGAGATGATCGCCCATGTCACCAAGGACGAGATCACCTGGAACGAGCCGCCGCATCGTTTCGAGGCGGGTACGCCGGCGATCCTTGAGGTCATCGGCCTGAAGGCCGCCATCGACTGGCTGTCGCAATTCGACCGTGAGGAAGTGGCGGCCCACGAACATGCCCTGTATCAGCGCGCCCATGACCGCCTGACGCAGATCAACAGCTTGCGGGTGCATGGCGAGGCGCCGGGCAAGGGCTCGATCCTGACCTTTTCCCTGGGCCAGGCGCACGCCCACGATGTGGCGCAGATCCTCGACCGCTACAATGTTGCCGTGCGCGCCGGCACGCACTGTGCCGAACCGTTGATGACCCGTCTCGGCGTCACCTCTACCGTGCGGGCGTCGATCGCCCTATATAATACGGAAGAAGAGATCGGCGTGCTGGCCGAAGCGGTTGCAAAAGCCCAAAGTTTCTTCGGCTAGGGATGAGTGAAGAGATGGATGAACCCCGTATAGAGCCGGCCGAAGCCGAAGCGCCGCTGTTCAATCTCGAAGAGATGGGCGCGGCGCAACCGCAGGCGCTTGAGCAGGCCGAACTGGACCGGTTGACGGATGAGCTGATCGCCGCCTTCAAGACCGTGTTCGACCCGGAAATTCCGGTCGACATCTATGAGTTGGGCCTGATCTATCGCGTCGACGTGTCGGACGACCGTGACGTCGTGGTCGACATGACCCTGACGGCGCCGGGCTGTCCGGTGGCCGGCGAAATGCCCGGCTGGGTGCAGGATGCCGTCATGAAGGTCGAGGGCGTGAAGTCGTGCGACGTTAATCTGATCTTCGATCCGCCGTGGGATTCTTCGAAGATGAGCGACGAAGCCAAGCTGCAGTTGAATATGTTCTGACCATGGAAGTGCAACCGAATATCACTCCGCGCCCCCGTCGCCCGCGCCCGGCTGTAGTAAGTTTGACGGAAGCGGCGGCCGAGCAGGTCAAGGCCATCATGGCGCGCGGTGAAAAGCCGTACGTGGGTTTGCGTGTCGGCGTGAAGCAGGGGGGCTGCGCCGGTCAGGAATACGTGTTGTCCTATGCCGAAGAGGCCGCGCCTTTGGACGAGGTGGTGGTCGACAAGGGCGTAACCATCCTGATCGATGCCAAGGCGGTTTTGTATCTGATCGGAACGGTCATCGATTATGAGGTGACCAAGCTGGCCGCCAAGTTCGTCTTCCGCAATCCCAATGAAACCGATGCCTGCGGGTGCGGGGAGAGCGTGACCATTAAACCGGCGCAGGCCGAATAGCCACGGATAACGAACGGGGTTTGGGGGCTGTGCCCCCGAGACTTCCCTTTTTTCTTCCCTTGACCTCGGCCGAAGAGGCGAGGTCAAGGGAAGAAAGAAAGCAAGGTTTTGTGGGGTCACGGACCCCACACCCCATTAGTCGTCCAAGCTGTTCAGCCAGTCGAGCGCCTCATCCAACGCCATAAAAGACCGCCGGATTTCATTCGGGAATAACTCCCCGACAACGCTTACCCGTGCCTGGTCAAACGGATTATTGACGACTACCGCAATCTTGGCCTGATAATCGGGAGAAGGCCACCGCGCCCGCCACCAGTCGGCAAGTCGCACGATTTCCTCGTAAGCTATGACCCCTTCCGCCCGGCGATAATCGAACAAACGATCATAACGCCAAGGATCGACAAGGCGGTCATAAACCTCAATCCAGATGTCGATCAGCTTCTCGATATCCAACTCGCCTATCATAATGAAGACGATTTGTTTCTTATCTTCGACAACG
>CAYULN010000168.1:0-9481 GCA_964445605.1 uncultured Caulobacteraceae bacterium
GCACACGAAGCCATCCGCCCGACGTCGCTGTATCGCCGGCCCGAGACCCTGCGCCTCGACGGCGACATGGCGCGGCTGTACGAACTGATCTGGAAGCGCACCCTGGCGTCGCAGATGGAGCAGGCGCGCGTCGAGAACACCGTCATCACCCTGCTGTCGAGCGACAAGCAGACCGGCCTGAAGGCGACCGGCCAGGTCGTGACCTTCGACGGCTTCCTGGCCGTCTACGAGGAGGGCAAGGACGATACGGGCGAGGACGACGAAGGCGGCCGTCTGCCGGCGGTGCGCGCCGGTACGGCGGCGCAGGTTCACGGCGTCACGCCCGCCCAGCACTTCACCGAACCACCACCGCGCTATTCGGAAGCCTCACTGGTCAAGCGCTTAGAGGAGCTCGGCATCGGTAGGCCTAGCACCTACGCGTCCATCCTGGGCGTGCTGCGCGACCGCGCCTATGTACGCATGGACAAGAACCGCTTCATTCCGGAAGACAAGGGCCGGCTGGTCACCGCCTTCCTCGACCAGTTCTTCCACCGCTATGTGCAGTACGATTTCACCGCCGACCTGGAAGAACGGCTCGATCTGGTTTCTGACGGCAAGCTCGACTGGAAGCAGTTGCTGCGTGATTTCTGGAAGGATTTCCATGCCGCCGCCGACGGCATGAGCGAGCTGCGGGTGTCGCAGGTTCTGGAAACGCTGAACGAAGCCCTGGGGCCGCATATCTTCCCCGACAAGGGCGACGGCAGCAATCCGCGCGCCTGCCCGTCCTGTTCGAATGGCCAGTTGAGCCTGAAGACATCGCGGTTCGGCGCTTTTATCGGCTGTTCCAACTATCCGGAATGCAAGTACACGCGCCCCGTTGGCGCGCCGGACGCCGAGGCGGAAAGCGCCGTCAGCGGCGATCGCGATCTTGGGAGCGATCCGGAAACCGGCAAGGTGGTGGCGCTGAAGATCGGCCGCTTCGGGCCGTACGTGCAACTCGGCGAGGCGGAGTCGAAGGACGACAAGCCGAATCGGTCGAGCCTGCCGAAAGCTTGGCCGCCCACATCAATTGATTTAGATAAGGCCCTGAAATTACTCAACCTTCCGCGCACGATTGGTGTACACCCTGAAGACCAGAAGCCGATCGTCGCTGGCCTCGGCCGGTTCGGGCCGTTCATCGAACATGGTGGTACCTACGCCAACCTGACTGGCATCGACGAGGTGTTCGAGGTCGGTATCAACCGCGCCGTCGACCTGCTGGCCGAAAAGCGCGCGGGCGGCAGTGGCAAGGGCCGGGTTGGTTCGGCGGCGCCATTGAAAGAGCTTGGCGAACATCCGGACAGCAAGGACAAGATTCAGGTGATGGCCGGGCGTTACGGGCCGTACGTTAAGTGCGGCAAGGTCAACGCCACCCTGCCCAAGGGCGTGACGCCGGAAACGGTGACCTTCGAGCAGGCGCTGGAACTGATCAACGCCAAGGGCGGCGTCAAGAAGGCCGGCGCGAAGAAGGCGCCCGCCAAGAAGGCGACCGCGAAAAAGCCGGCAGCAAAGAAGGCCTCTGCCAAGAAGGCGGCGGCGCCGAAACCCGCGGCCAAATCCAAAGAGACGGCCTGAAGGCCATGACCGTCCGGCGCATCGTCAGCAATATCGCGGCGCCGGACATTGCCTTGGCGCAGCGGTTTTACGGCGATGTCCTTGGGCTCGACTGCCTCATGGACCTGGGCTGGATCGCCACCTATGGCGGCGGCGCGCGCATGGAGGTGCAGGTCAGCGTCGCTTCGGAAGGCGGTTCCGGCACGCCCGTCCCCGACCTTTCCATCGAAGTGGATGATATCGACGCCGTGTTGGCGAAGGTAAAGGCAGCTGGTTTCGCGGTCGAATACGGGCCGGTGGACGAACCCTGGGGCGTTCGCCGCTTTTATGTTCGCGATCCTTTCGGTAAGCTGGTCAATATCCTCGCCCACAGCGACTGACCGCACAGCCGTGACCAGCCTCCTGCATCGCCTCAAGACCATCCCCTATCTGCCGGTTATCGTGGCGCTGACGGCCTTGCGGCTGGTCGCGGCGGCGCGGGCCGGCCTGGTGCCGGACGAGGCCTATTATTGGCTGTGGGCCCAGCATCCGGCGCTCGGCTACTACGATCACCCGCCGATGGTGGCGTGGTGGATCGGCACCAGCACGGCCATGTTCGGGCATTCGGCCCTGGCGGTGCGGTTGCCTTTTCTGCTCAGCTTCCTGGTCCTGTGTGGGCTGATCTACGATACGGCGCGCGTGCTGTTTGGGCATGCGGTCGCCAAGCGCGCGCTGCTATGGGCCAATGCCTGCATCCTGTTGAGCGTCGGGTCGGTCGTGGCCACGCCCGATCCGCCGTCGGTGCTGATGTGGGCTGGCGGCTTGTGGGCGCTGGCGCGGCTGATCACCTCCGGCAAAGGTTGGTGGTGGCTGACCTTCGGCCTTTTCGCCGGACTTGGGGTAGAAGCCAAATATACCAATCTCTTCCTGGGGTTAGGTGTTATTGTTTGGTTCCTGCTTGAGAAGCGTTCCTGGCGCTGGCTGGCCACGCCGTGGCCTTATCTGGGCGCGGTCGTGGCGCTGGCCGCCATGGCGCCCAATCTGCTGTGGAATGCCGGGCATGGCTATATCACCCTGGCCAAGCAGTTCGGCCGCCTCGAAGCTTCAATCTTTACAATTAAATACTTGATCGAGTTTTTGATTTCGCAGCCGCTTTTGCTCAATCCATTGATTTTCGTGTTCGTGTTCCTGAGCACCTGGGCGTGGGCCAAGACGCGAACGGACAGCCGGCTGACCTTGTTGGTCGCCCTGCCCTTGCCGTTGCTGATCTATATGCTCATCCATGTTTTCCACGATCGTATCCAGGGCAATTGGCCGGCGCCGGTGTTTCCGGGGCTCGTCATATTGGCGGCGGCAGGCGCCGAAGCGTCCGCGGGCAAATGGCTGATCCGATTGCGGAATTGGGCGGCACCATTAGGTGTCACGATAAGCGCTCTGGCACTCGGCTATCTGGCGCTCGGCGATGCCGTAAAAGGACCTGGCGCGGCTGGGCTTAGTCAGGGCTGGGATGGCACGGCGGCGCAGATCGACACTAGGCGAACCCAGGCCGGAGCCGCCTGGATCGCCACCACCGACTACGATACCGAAGGCGAGCTAAGCTATCACTTGAAGGTCTCGCCGGTAATCGCCGTCACCGAACGCGAGCGCTATGCCTGGCCGACGGCCGAGCCATCCGTGGCGGGGCGCCCTGCCCTGATCGTCGTCGCGGAACGGCACGATCCGGTTCTGGAGGCCTGTTTCGACAATCTGGCCGACCTGGGCAGCGTGTCGCGCGCCGGAAAGCCTGCCTTCCGGGTTTATTCCGGGCAGTTGAAAGCCATTGGCTGCGACGTGCCTTAGCCGCCGGCCTGGCGGGCGCGCAGGAAATCGCGCTGGCCGGCATGGCGAGTCAGGCCGATGGCGCGCTCGAATGCATCATGGGCGTCTGCCCGGCCAAGCCGTTGCAGGACATGCGCCCGTGTCGCCCAGAACGGCTGATAATCGGCCATGCGGTCGGGTTCCAGACCATCGAGGACGGTCAAAGCGGCTTGCGGACCTCGTGCCTCCATGACCGCCACGGCATAGCCGACGCCAGCTGCCAGGGACGGCGCAAAATGCAACAGCCCCTCGTAAAGCGTGACGATCTGGGCCCAGTCGGTAAACCCGGTCAGGGCCCGGCCGATATGGATGGACTGGATCGCGGCTTCAAGTTGATAACGGCCGAATTGGTGCAGGTCCTGAACGGCGTTGAGCAAGCGATTGGCCAGGTCAATCATTGACCAGTCCCACAGGCGCGGGTCCTGATGGCTCAGGGCAATGAAGGCACCGTCGGCGGTGAACCGCGCCTTCTTGCGGGCTTCGCAATAGAGGATCAGCGCCACAAGGCCGTTCAGTTCCGGCGTCACCGGCATCAGGTCGAGCAGCATCCGCCCCAGTTCCAGCGCCTCGTCGGCCAGGCCACGCGTCGCGTCTTCGCCGCCGGCGTAGTCGCCCCAGCCGAGCCCGTAGGCGGCGTAGATGGCGGCCAGCAGCGCTGGCAGGCGCTCCGGCCACTCTTTTGCTTCGGGCACATCGAAGCTCAGGCGGGCGTCGCGGATCTTGGTCTTGGCGCGCGTCAATCGTTGCGCCATGGCGGCGGGCTTGACCAGGAAGCTGGCGGCGATGCGTTCCGAGGTCAGGCCCAGCACGGTTTGCAGCATCAACGGCGTGCGGATATCGGCGGCAATCGCCGGATGGGTGCAGACGAACATCAGCTTCAGCCGCTCATCGGGAAAACGGGCGTCAATCATGTACGGAATACCACCGTCAGCCATGCCCTGGGCTTCGTCCATCAAGGTTAGAAGCGTGGCCTCTCCTGCATCGCGGACGGCCTGGCGGCGCCAGCCGTCGCGCAACCGGTTACGCGCGGCCGTCAGCAACCAGGCTTCCGGCCGGTCGGGTACGCCGCATTCCGGCCAGGTTTCCAGGGCGCTTTTGAAGGCATCGGACAGGGCGTCCTCGCAGGCGGCTATATCGCGGCTGCGGGCGGCCAGATAGGAGATGAGGCGGCCATAGGCCGTACGCGCCGCGATCGCGACGCTGGCCTCGGCCGCCCCGGTATCATCAGGCGTCGACTTCGGCATTCATAACCAGGTTCGGCCGGACCTCGACCGTGCCGCCATATTGCAACGGCATGCGGGCCGCCCATTTCATGGCTTCATCCAGGCTCGGCACGTCGATGATGTAGATGCCGCCCAGCATTTCCTTGGTCTCGGCGAACGGGCCGTCCTCAATGGTCTGGCCGGACGGGCCGAAACGGATCGAGGTGGCCGTGGCCGGTTCCTGCAGGCCGGCGCCGCCCGCCATGACGCCAGCGTCCATCAGGGCCTTGGTATAGGCCGGCCAGGCCGCCCAGTAGGCCGCGGCATTAACCGGATCGTGACGCGTGGCGAAGGCTTCGGGGGTTTCGTAGATGATCAGCGAGAATTTCATGGCGGAAGCTCCGTGTTGGGGATCTGAGCATCATCTTGCTCATTACCATGACGCGCGGGTTTCCGCCATTTCGACAGGCGGCCGAAATTTTTTCTCACGACCAAAATTTTTCCTACGAATTATCGAGAACCAGGTTCGGCCGGACCTCGACGATGCGCCCCGGCCCTTCCGGCATACGCGCCGCCCAGGCCAGGGCGGCGTCCATACCCGGCACCTCGATAAGGAAATAGCCGCCGAGATATTCCTTGGTGTCGGCGAACGGGCCGTCCTGAACGCCCGTGGGTTTCTTGTCGAGCTTGATCGACGCCGCCTTTGCCGGCAGGTCGAGTCCGGCGCCGCCCCGGAACACACCGGCTTCCTTCAGGGCGCCGACATAGTCCGGCCAGGCCGACCAATAGGCGCGGGCGCGTTCGGGATGGCTGCGGTCGGCCAGGTCCTCGGCGGTTTGATAGATCAGGAGGGTGAATTGCATAGCCGTTCCTTTCACGAAAAAGGGCTGAGATACGAACGCGACGTCCGTGCCCCAGCCCTTTCGACAAATCGGCCAAAAATTTTTAAACGAGTTCGGCCTCGAGCGTAATCGGCACGGACGACAGCGCCTTGGACACCGGGCAGTTGGCCTTGGCGCCGGCGGTGATGGCGTCGAACTGTTCCTTGGTGATGCCCGGGATCGACGCCTTGAGCTTGAGCGTAATGCCGGTGATCGAGAAGCCGCCTTCGCCCGGCGTGATATTGACCTGGGCTTCGGTGTCGATGCTGGTGGCGGTCAGGCCGGCATTGGCCAACGCAAACGCCAGCGCCATGGAGAAGCAGCCGGAATGGGCGGCGGCGATCAGTTCCTCCGGATTGGTGCCGGCCTTGCCGTCGGCATTCTCGAAACGCAGCTTGAAGCTGTAGGGCTGCTTGCTGAGGACGCCGCTCTGGGTGGTCAGCGTGCCTTCGCCCTGCATGCCATTACCCGCCCAATGGGCCTGTGCCGTTCGCATCATGAGGAATTCTCCTGTGTGGTGAGGTGAGTGGTTTTAGCGCCGTGCCCGGTGACGCGCAACCGCCGGGCCGAAAGAAAAAGAGCTCCCCGGAACGCACAACCGGAGAGCTCTTTTGAGGATCGCAAGCCTTTTTGCCTGTCGCGCTTTTTAGCCCAAAAAGTGGAAACCACTTTTTGGAAAGCGCTTGGGGAAACGAGGTCGCGATCGGCAAGCCGCCAGGGGGACGCGGCTTGAAGTTATTCCTTTTTGTTGACCTTGGTAATCTTGGTGCCTTCCAGGGCGACCCCGGCCATCAGGCCCTTCTGGTCGAAGATGAAGGCGTAGGCGTCGTCCTTGAGGGTAGAGGTCGACAGGTTGCGGGCCACGCCCGCGTCAACGACCACCACCGTCGGGCCGACGCCGATTTCCCAGCCGGCGCTTTCATGCAGATACTTGACCGCATGGTCGGTCATCAGGAAAACGACATAGCCGAAGTCCTGGGCGCCGGCCTGCGGGCCGATCGTGGCCGAAACCGAGTTGTAGTTGCGCACGACCGCGCCGTGCTCGAGCAATTCGCCTTCCCCGAAGGAGCCGCCGACACCGAGGCCGGCCTTGACGATGCTCGGGAAGACCAGGATGGCCTTGGCCTTGGCGCCGATCGCCTTGGCGGTCGGATTATCGGCATAGAGCTTGGCCAGGGCCTCCTGGGAATGCTGTTCGATGGCGCCCTGGGTCGCCGCTTCGGCGGCGGCAGGCACAATGATAGCCGGAGTAACCACGGCGGTGGTCAGAGCGAAAGCCAGGGTGAGACCGTTGAATTTGAACATGCTGCTTCTCCTCAGATCGGGTTCAAGCGTGTAACGTCGATGTGAAAAGCCTAACGACGTCGGCGCGGCACCGCCATGCGGATGAACCTGTCCAAAAATCAGGAAGTGGTAAGCCGCTTTTCAAGTGCGTGCGGGAGGGCTATAGCCGGGGCAAAATCATGCCATGTAAGGGGATACTTCGATGAAACTGTTACGCTTCGGGCCTGCGGGCCAGGAAAAGCCGGGCCTGCTTGACGCCGCCGGCAAGATCCGCGACCTGTCGGGCGTGGTCGACGATATCGCCGGCGAAGTGCTGTCGGATGCGGGGCTCAAGAAGCTGGCCGCCGTCGATCCGGCGTCGCTGCCGCTGGCGCCCGAGGGCGTGCGTTATGGGCCGTGCGTCGGCCGCATCGGCAAGTTCCTGTGCATCGGCCTGAATTATGCCGACCACGCCGCCGAATCGAACCTGCCGGTGCCGGAAGAGCCGGTGCTGTTCATGAAGGCGACCTCGGCGGTGATCGGGCCGAACGATCAAGTGTTGAAGCCGCGCGGCGCCACCAAGCTCGACTGGGAAGTCGAGCTGGGCATCGTCATCGGCAAGCATGCCTCGTACGTGTCCGAGGCCGAGGCGATGGGCCACATCGCCGGATTCTGCACGATCAACGATATCTCCGAGCGGGCGTTCCAGATGGAGCGCGCCGGCACGTGGGACAAGGGCAAGGGTTGCGACACCTTCGGGCCGATCGGGCCGTGGATGGTGACCAAGGACGAGGTCAAGGACGTGCATAACCTGTCGATGTGGCTCGAGGTCAATGACAAGCGCTATCAGAACGGCTCGACCAAGACGATGATCTTCAAGCCGGCGTTCATCGTGCATTACGTGTCGCAGTTCATGAGCCTGCAGCCGGGCGACGTCATCTCGACCGGCACGCCGCCGGGCGTCGGCATGGGCCAGAAGCCGGACCCGGTGTGGCTCAATCCAGGCGACGTGATGGAGCTGGAAATCGAAGGCCTGGGCCGTCAGCGGCAGGTTGTCGGGGAAGCTTAAATTAGTGCCCGAGACGATTGAATTGCTTTGAAAAACCGGCGGCTGCTAATGTGGCTGCCGGTTTGTTTTTACCACGAACCGCACGAACAGACACGAACGGTTTTGAACATGTGGCGGCAAAGGTTTTGACCACGAATAAGGCACGAATATGCCGCTTCGCGGCATTACACGAATGGCAACCGAGTTCAGCGCGCACTTTGAAACGGATCGAAGCGCAAAGCGCTTCATTTTCTTGCAAACAAGAGTACAGACGGCCCGATTGAAACCATTCGTGCGCCGCCAAAGGCGGCTATTCGTGCCTTATTCGTGGTCAAAAACCTTGTTCGTGTCTGTTCGTGTGGTTCGTGGTTCAAACTACTTCAACTGTTTCGGATCGACCACCAAGTGTTTGATGCGCTTGCGGTCCCAAGTGTAGGTAATATGCACTAGACCATTCGGCGCCTGGATGACCGCCGGATAGGCGTAGCCGTTGCCGATGGGCGTGCTTTCCAGGGTCAGGACCGGCCGCCACGTTACGCCATCGTCGGACAGGGCGATGTTGAGCGGATAGCGGTTGCCCTTGCCGGGCTGGTCCGGGCGGTGGGCGGCGTGGTTATAGACTAACAACTGCCGCCCGTCGGCCAGGGTTACCGCGTCAGTGCCGGAGTTGGGATTGGGCAGGTCGATGGCCGCCAGGCCGCTCCAGGTGGCGCCGTTGTCCTTCGACCAGGTCATGGCCAGCGCCCCTTGCCGGGTCCGGCAGATGGCTTCGAGCGCGCCGTCCTTATGGAACAGGATACTCGGCTGGATAGCCTCGATGCCGACCGGGGTCGGGACGTTATCGGTCTTGGTCCAGGTGCCGCCGCGATCGGCCGAGTGTTCGAAATGGACCTGCCACTTGGCGCCAGCGTTCGGGCCGACGCCTTCTCCGCCTTCGGTGCTTGATGGCGCCAGCCACGAACCGTCCTTCAGGATCACCGGCTTGTTCTTGATCGGACCGAGGATGCCGTCCGGCAGCCGGCGCGGCTGCGACCAGGTGCGGCCGTCGTCGGCGGACGTAATGACCATGCCCCACCATTCCGACGGGCTCGGGCCGACCTTGTAGAACAGGAACAGGTCGCCAGCCGGGTCCTGGAACAGCACCGGGTTCCAAGTCGGCAGGCGCGGCTTATCGGGCTGGATGCCGTTGGCGACGCTGACCGGCTTCAGCCACTTGCCGTTCTCCTGGCGGGTGAACCAGATCTCGACGTCCGGGTTACGCTCCTTGGTGCCGCCGAACCAGGCGGCGGCAAGAGTTCCGGCCCTGGTCACGACGATGGTCGAGGCGTGACATTCCGGATAGGGCGGCGCGTCGTCGATGAACTCCGACCGCAGGATCGGGCCGGTTTTCGATGCGGCGATAGCAACCTGCGGCAGCAAGCCGACGGCGGCCAGGCTAAAAAATGTGCGTCGGATCATCGGGTTTTCCTGCGGGGATCTGGCGGCTGACGCCGAATATATAGGCCAGGGCCGACAGGCTGACGATAACTGCCCCGATGGCCATGGCCGGGACGAAATTGCCGCCGTTGGCCTTGGCGACATAGCCGGTGACGATCGGCGCCAGCGAACCGCCGATATAGCCGCCGAAGTTCTGCACGGCGCCCAGTGAGGCCACCTGCCCTTGCGGTGCCACCGCCGAC
>CAYULN010000169.1:0-14265 GCA_964445605.1 uncultured Caulobacteraceae bacterium
TGGTCTGGGCGCGTGAACGCTTCGGTTTCGCCCCTTCCTACAGCTATCTCAAGGACCCTGCCGCTGCGTTGGCCGCGGCCCGGGACCCGCGCCATATCGCGGTCCTGAGCCTCGACCCGCGCGGCGGCGCCTGGTGGGCGCGCGTCCTGGCCGAACCCAAGGTGCGGGTCATTGCCGCACTTCCGGAATTGTCGACGACCCGGCCGCATGCCTTGGCCCTGGCGGCGATCCCGTCCGAACCGACCGGCGACGACCTGACGTTTTGGGTGAGCGACAGTCCGGAGCGCGAAAACGCCCTGATCGAAACCCTGAGCCATCGCGGCTTCGCGGCCGAGTGGCTGTGCACGGCGCAGGGGTTGAAACTGTTCGCCCTGAGCGGTTTCGTGCAGGAAAACGACCCGCGCCTCAGCGGATCGCTGGGCAGCCTGTCCGGCATCATCGGTTCCGCGCCGCGCATTTGATTTTTCGTTCTGAAACGCGCAAATAGCCGGCGGCGCAACGGATGCGCCCGGCCCATCGAGTAAAAGCATTATGGATAAGCCCTTCACCTCCGCCAAACCCACGCCCAAGCCCGGCATTCTCGACATCGCGCCCTATGTCGGCGGCAAGTCGAAGATCGCCGGCGTCGCCAATCCGATCAAGCTGTCGTCGAACGAGAATGCGCTGGGCGCCAGCGTCCTGGCGACGCAAGCCTTTGTCGCTGCGCAGGACAAGCTGTTCCGCTATCCCGACGGCCACGCCAATCCGCTGCGCGAGGCGGTCGCCCAGTATCACGGCCTGGAACCGGAGCGGCTGGTGTTCGGCAACGGTTCGGACGAGGTGTTCGCGCTGCTCAACCAGGTCTATCTCGAGGCCGGCGACAATATCGTCACCGGCGAGCACGGCTTCCTGGCCTATCGTATTTCCGCGCTGGCCTGCCAGGCCGATGTCCGCCTGGCGCCGGAGCCGGAGGAACGCATCGAAGTCGACCGTCTGATGGAGCTGGTCGACGCCCGCACCAAGCTGGTGTTCCTGTCCAATCCGGCCAATCCGACCGGCACCTGGAACACGCCGGAGGAACTGGCCGAACTGCGGGCACGGCTCGATCCGTCGATCATCCTGGTGATCGATGAGGCCTATGCCGAGTTCGCCGACGAACCGACCTTCGAGAGCGCTTTCGCCCAGGCGCGCGGCAGCGACAATGTCGTGGTGACGCGCACCTTCTCGAAGATTCACGGCCTGGCGGGCCTGCGCGTCGGGTTCGGCTACTGTCCGGCGGCGATCGTCGAGGCCATCGAGCGCATGCGGCTGCCGTTCAACATCAACCTGCCGGCGCAATATGCCGCCATCGCCGCCCTGCAGGACACGATGCATATCGAGGCATCACGACAGCAGGTGCTGACCTGGCTGCCGCGCCTGCTGCAGGAAATCCGCGCCCTGGGCTTTGAGGCGAAAAAGACGGCGACCAATTTCGCGCTGATCCGTTTCAAGGACACGGACGAAGCGGTGCGGGCCAACGCGTACCTGATGTCGCAAGGCGTCATCGTCCGTCATGTAGCGAACTACGGCCTGCCGCAGTGCCTGCGCGTCACGGTCGGCAAGGACGAGGAAAACCGGGCGTTTCTCGATGCCCTCAAGGGGTTTGCCAGCCTGCGATAAGCGGTCGCATTCGGCGCATAATCGGGCTATGCTAAACGGGCTTGAGAGATAAAGCCGCGGAAATCCATGCCCGATCAAAGCTCCACATCGCCGTCCGCCCGCGTCGCCTTCGGCCAGGGCTTCCTGAAGGACTGCTGGTGGTTCGCCGCCCTGTCCGGCGACCTGAAGGCCGGCAAGCTGCAACGCTATGTCTTTCTCGGCGAGCCGGTGCTGCTCGGGCGCGACCTCGACGGCAAGGTCTATGCGATCCGCGACATTTGTCCGCACCGTGCCGCACCGCTGTCGGCGGGCCAGATGCTGCGGGAAAACGGGCAATGCGTCGTGCAATGCTGCTATCATGGCTGGACGTTCGATACCGCGGGCACCTGCCGGTCGGTGCCGTCGCTGACGCCCGATCAGCCGATGGACGTCGAAAAGATCAAGGTGCGCGGCTACGAAGTTCGCGAACAGCAAGGCATCGTTTGGATCTACATCACCAGCGACGTTCGCCGCCCGGAGCCGCCCGATCATGAGCCGCCGGTACTGCCGGGTGTCGTTGGCGGCGGGCCGATCATCGTCGAGACCATGGACTTCGAAAGCCATATCGATCACGCCGTGGTCGGGCTGATGGACCCGGCGCACGGGCCTTATGTGCATCAGCAATGGTGGTGGCGGTCAGCCAAGAAGCAGCTGTCGAAAATCAAGGATTTCGAGCCACGCGAGATGGGCTTCGCTATGGTCCGCCACGCGCCGTCGTCGAACAGTCGCGCTTATAAAATCCTCGGTGGCGCGCCGGCGACCGAAATCACGTTCCGCCTGCCGGGCATCCGTTACGAGCATATCGAGATCGGCCGATTGCAGGTGCTGGGCCTGACCTGTCTGACGCCGATCGATGATAAGGCCACGCGCATAACCCAGATATTCTGGTCGGATCACGGCCTGTTCCGGTTGATCGCCCCCGTCTTCCGCTATGGCGCGAAGGCATTCCTCAAACAGGACGGCGACATGGTCAACCTGCAGAACGAAGGGCTGAAATACGACCCCGCCCTGTTATGGATCGACGACGCCGATACCCAGGCGAAGTGGTATCAGCAGCTGAAAAAGGAATGGATGGCGGCCCGGGCGGACAAGCGGCCGTTCGTCAATCCGGTGAAACCGGCGACGCTGAAGTGGACGAGCTGAGTGCCGCCGCGTCGGCCGATGTGTAGATCGACACCCAGAAATCGCGGTCGCGGCCCTCGGGGCGGAAGGTAGCAAAATAGAAGTGCCGCTCACCGTCGGCGTGGCGCAGACGTTTCTTCCAGACCGGCGGTTCAGCCAGGTCTCGTGCGTTCCATAGCGCGTTGAATTCGGAGTTGGCGGCGCCGAGTTCCGTAAGCAGGGCCTCAAGAACCTTGTCTTCGCGCATGGCGGCGGTCGCCAGCCGGAATTGCGCCACGGCCGATCGCGCCACTTCCGGCCAATCGATGAACAGCGTCCGCCAGGCCGGATCGAGGAACAGCCGCGCCAGCAGGTTATGCGCCCACGCATCCCCTTCAGCCCACTCGCCAAGCAGGCGGCGCGCCGGCGTGTTAATGGCTACCAACTGCCAATAACGGTTCAGGACATAGGCGGGATGCGGCGCCAGGCCGTTGAGCAGTGATTGCAATTCCGTCGACGGCAAGGCTTTGACAAGTCGGCCGCGCCAATCCAGGTCGGGTCGCGCCAGTTTCATGAGATAGGTCTGCTCGGCCTGGCTGAGGCGCAGCGCCCTGGCAAGCGAGGCCAGGGCGTGCGGCGAAGCACGGACGTCGCGGCCTTGTTCCAGCCAGATGTACCAGGTGGCGCTGATGCCGGCGACCTGGGCGACTTCTTCGCGACGCAGGCCCGGTGTGCGGCGGCGGCCCGGCGTCAGGCCAAAATCCTCAGGGCGCAGTACCTCGCGACGGCTGCGCAGGAAGCGCGCAAGATCTTGGCGGCGGTCGGCATCGGTCATGGCAGGAATTATACCAGGATTAATAGCAATCTTGTACCTGTATATTTTACCGAATAGGAATGGGCATCACGCATCAAAAGGACCTGCAATGACCGCTCTTAACTCAATTCAGCAAATTGATTATACAGTCATTTTTGCCCGTAACCTGCCGGCCATGCGCCAGTTTTATGAGACAATTATGGAATTCCCCGTACAGCGGACACTGGGGGAGGAATGGATCGAATATCGTATCGGCGCCACCACCCTCGCCTTGACCGTACGAGGGACGATGTTCGAAGACCTGTCGCCGCCGGCCGATGCCCTGTCACTGCAATTGGCGTTTCGCGTGGCGCCAGAACAGGTAATGGACTGTGCGAGCGCCCTGGAAACCAAAGGTGTGGCGCTGGTGTATCCGGTTACAGACCAGCCGTGGGGGCACCGGACGCTATTCTTCCGCGACCCCGACGGCAATGTGCTGGAAATCTACGCCGAGATTTAGAGCATTTTCCGAACGCGTAGCGTCGGAAAATGCTCTAATTATTTTGTCTTTCCGCGCATCTTATCCGAAACGCAGTTCGGCAAACGCCCCTTAACTTTTGGCGACGTTGAAACGCGTTTCGGGATGCGCTATGCGGCCTTGAGACCCGCCACGACCAGGGCGATCTGGGTTGACAGGCTGCTCGACAGCTGTTCCGTGTTGAAACCGGCACGGGCATCGCTGCTTTGGAAGGCGCGGCGCAGATTGGCGAAGCACAGGTCTTCGAGAATTTCCGCCGCGCATTCGACCTTGGCGTTGTCCGGCAGTTCCTTGGCCGCCTGGGCGGCCTTCAGGGTGTCGAGCAGGACGTAACGCACCAAGTCGCTTAGGCGGGCTACCTCGTTGATGCTGGTCTGGCCGGCGCTCCATTTCATGACGAAGGCCGACAGGATGAGCCGGGCATTGCTCTGGGCGGCGTCATAGCCGTTCATCAGCTGCTTGTGCAGTCGTTCGACCAGGCCAAGGCTTTCGTCATAGGCTTCGCGCATGACGCGGATGACGCGGGCGTTTTCGTCTTCAACAACAGTGATAAATATCTGATTCTTATCGCTGAAATTGGCGAAAAGCGCCCCAGTTGATAAACCGGCGCCGCGAGCGATATCGCGCAGCGTAGCCGCTTCGAAACCGCGTTCCCGAAACAAGGTCATGGCAGAGTCGAGGATTTTGCGCCGGTTGCGTTCCTTAGATTGGGCACGATTTCCAACGGGCAAAGGCTTGTCCTCACGGTTACTGGCGAGACTCTTGTCACTCGGATTGTACATGATTACACACACTTATTTCCCTAAGGTAAGCTTTCCCCCTCGGGCAAAACCTTCTTAGTATGCACATCTGGCCAATTCAATCAGTTACGGCTGTTATTTTTTCCGTATGGTAAAGCTTGCACATTCAGGACTCTCCGCTGGTGTGTTCACCGATATGAGACTCGACATTTCCGGCTAAAAAGCCGAAGAAGACGCCATGAGCCTTTTCCTATTTTCCGTCGCCTTGATCGCCATGCTTGCGGTGGTCGCCGTCTTGTTCGCCGGGATCGTCAGCATGGCGCGCGGCGGCGAATTCAACGCCCGCTGGGGCAACCGGTTGATGCGTTGGCGGATCACGCTTCAGGCCGTGGCGATTGTCGCGCTGCTGCTCGTTGTCTGGGCGGTCAAAAGCCACCACTGATCCCCCCATGGTCAAGCTTAACCGCATTTATACCCGCACCGGTGACGACGGTTCAACGGGTCTGGCCGACGGGTCGCGTCGTCCCAAGCACGATGCGCGTCTGATCGCCATCGGCAGCGTCGATGAAAGCAATGCTTCTATCGGCTTGGCACGCGTGCATGCGGACGGCCCGGTGGATGATCTGCTGGCCCAGGTGCAGAACGACCTGTTCGATCTCGGCGCCGATCTGGCGACGCCTAGCGACGACGTCAACTGGACGCCGTTGCGGATCAAACCCGCGCAGGTCGAGGCGCTGGAAGCCGCGCTCGATTCGTATAACGAGGCATTGGAGCCATTGACCTCATTCATCCTGCCGGCCGGGACGCCGCTGAGCGCGCATCTGCATATGGCGCGGACAGTTGCGCGCCGAGCCGAGCGTGACGCGTCGGCCCTGGCAACAGTGGAATCCATTAATCCCGAAATAATGAAATATCTGAACCGACTGTCAGACCTGTTGTTCGTGCTGGCCCGCCATGCCAATGACGGCGGCCGCGCCGACGTGCTGTGGGTGCCATCCCAGGCTTAATTGTTCTTGTCGTTATGCCAGTCGATGGTTGCCGGCTTGTCCGCAGTGCGGCCGGTGATGGTCGGCAGATAGACCTCTGTGTAACATTTGCGATCGGACCATGACCACCATTTGTGCGCGTCATCGCACTTCTTCTTCGGCATGCCGTAGAGCACGTCGTAGCCGACAACAGCGGTGCAAGCGACAATCATCAAACCCAGGAAGATGTATTTGAGATAACCGATATTGCTGGGCATGGGGATCCACCGAAAAGAAGGCTGCGCTTTATGCGTCAAACTGTCCCTTAGGGCAATTGAAAATCCTCGGGTTTCGCCTGGGTTGGCGGCAAACAGCGATTGACTTTGACGGTATGGCGGTTACTTAAGGCGCGATCAAAACCAGTGCCGTGGGCGCACCCGCGGGCGAGAGGCCGGATAGCCATGAAGATATTGGTGCCCGTCAAGCGGGTTCTGGATTTCAACGTCAAGGTCCGCGTCAAGGCGGACCAGTCGGGTGTCGACCTGGCCAATGTCAAGATGTCGATGAACCCGTTCGACGAAATCGCCGTCGAGGAAGCCACGCGGCTGAAGGAAAAAGGCGTTGCCACCGAGATCGTCGCCGTTTCCATCGGGCCGGCGCAGGCCAAGGACACGCTGATCGTGGCGCTGACCATCGGGGCGGATCGCGGCTTGCTGATCCAGACGGATGCCGATGTCGAACCGCTGGGCGTGGCCAAGCTGCTCAAGGCGGTGGTCGAGGCGGAGAAGCCCGACCTGATCATCATGGGCAAGCAGGCCATCGACGGTGACAACAACGCCACCGGCCAGATGCTGTCGGCCCTGCTCGGCTGGCCGCAGGCGACCTTCGCGTCGAAGGTGGTTGTCGAGAATGGCGAGGCCCAGGTGACGCGCGAAGTCGACGGCGGCCTGCAGACGCTCGGCGTCAAGCTGCCGGCGGTGATTACCACCGACCTGCGCCTCAACGAACCGCGCTACGCGTCGCTGCCCAACATCATGAAGGCCAAGAAAAAGCCTTTGGATATCAAGTCGGTGTCCGACTATGGCGTCGATGTCGCGCCGCGCCTGAAGGTGGTCAAGGTCACCGAGCCGCCGAAGCGCGGCGCCGGCAAGAAGGTCGCCGATGTCGCCGAAGTGGTGGCCAGTCTCAAGTCTGCGGGAGTGTTGTAGGATGGCGATTCTGGTGATTGCGGATCACGACGGCGCGCACTTGCGCGACTCGACGAACAAGACGGTGACGGCCGCTCAGGGTCTCGGCGGCGATATCGACGTGCTGCTCTACGGCAAGGACGTTTCCGGAATTGCTGCCCAGGCAGTTAAGATCGCCGGCGTGCGCAAGGTGCTGACCAGCGAGAGCGACGGCCTGAAGGCGGATATCGCGGAAGATGTGGCGGCTTTGATCGTCGGCCTGGCGGGCGCCTATGACGCGATCGCCTTTCCGGCGTCGAGCGCAGGCAAGAACGCTGCGCCGCGCGTGGCGGCCTTGCTCGATGTATCGCTGTTGTCGGATGTCATGCAGGTGGTCGACGCCTCGACCTTCGTGCGGCCGATCTATGCCGGCAACGCGCTGGAAACCGTGCAGACGTCGGAAGCCAAGAAGGTACTGACCGTGCGCACCACCGCTTTCAAGGCGGCTGGTGACGGCGGTTCGGCGGCGGTCGAGGCCGTGGCGGCGCCGGCGGCGTTCGGCGGGACGCGCTTCATTGCCGAGGAAAAAGTCGTGTCCGACCGGCCGGAACTGGGCTCGGCCAAGGTGGTCGTGTCCGGTGGCCGTGCCCTGGGTTCGAAGGAAGAATTCGACAGCGTGCTCGATCCGCTGGCGGCCAAGCTGAACGCGGCCGTCGGGGCGTCGCGGGCGGCGGTCGATGCCGGCTATGCGCCGAACGACTACCAAGTCGGCCAGACGGGCAAGGTGGTCGCGCCGGACCTGTATATCGCCATCGGCATTTCGGGCGCCATCCAGCACCTGGCCGGCATGAAGGACAGCAAGGTCATCGTCGCCATCAACAAGGACCCGGAAGCGCCGATCTTCGGCGTCGCCGATTTCGGCCTGGTCGAGGACTACAAGACCGCCGTACCGGAACTGATGAAGGCGCTTGGCTAAGCCTTGAAACCGATTGGCGGGCCCGCGTTATTTTTCGCTGTTGCATTGCGGCGGAGCGCGGCCTATCCCCATATTTCGGATATGTAACGCCTTGAGGTAACCCAGCCATGGACATCAAAACGGTCGGCATTATCGGTGCGGGTCAGATGGGGGCGGGGATCGCTCAGGTCTGCGCTCAGTCGGGCTATGACGTCATCCTGTTCGACCAGTCGGCCGAAGCCGTGCAAGGTGCGTTCGGCCGTATCGAAAAGGGCCTGAACCGCCTGGCGGAAAAAGAGGTCCTGACCGCCACCGCTGCCAAGGAGGCCTATGCCCGGATGACGCCGGCTTCCGCCGTGCGTGAACTGGCCGACTGCGACCTGGTCATCGAGGCGGCGACCGAAAATGAGGCGGTCAAGAAGGCGATCTTCAAGGAGGTGTGCGAGCACCTGAAGCCCGAGGCGCTGCTGGCGTCGAACACCTCGTCGATCTCGATCACCAAGCTGGCCAAGGATACCGGCCGGTCGGGCAAGTTCATCGGCCTGCATTTCATGAACCCGGTGCCGGTGATGAAGCTGGTCGAAATCATCCGCGGCATCGCCACGGACACCGATTCCTATGAGATCGCCGTCAATTTCGCCCGTTCGCTCGACAAGGTGACGGTCAATTCCGAGGACTTCCCGGCCTTCATCGTCAACCGCGTGCTGATCCCGATGATCAACGAGGCGATCTACACCCTGTTCGAAGGCGTCGGTACGATCGAAGCTATCGACAACGGCCTGAAGCTGGGCGCTAACCATCCGATGGGGCCGCTGGAGCTGGCCGATTTCATCGGTCTGGATACCGTGCTGGCGATCATGAACGTGCTCAACGAAGGCACGCCGAACGGCAAATACGCGCCGTGCCCGCTGCTGGTCAAATATGTCGAAGCCGGCTGGTTGGGGCGCAAGGTCGGGCGCGGCTTCTACGACTATCGCGGCGAAAAGCCGACCCCCACCCGGTAAGATATCTTGGCGCACGTATCCCTCGAATACCGCAAGCCGGCGACCACGTGGATGATCACGGCGGCCTTCGTCTCCCTGTGCCTGCACGGCGCTTTGTGGTTTACTGCCAAGCATATATTGGGCGACGAGGAGGCACTGGCTAACACCCAGCGCCAGATGGTGCTTGGGCTCTTCTGGATGGTGGGAAGCCTGGCCATCTGGCGGGTCGTGCCGCCGCCCTCACGCTTGCACGCCTATATGACGGCCATGGTGTGCGCCTTTTTCGTCTCTTTCCTGGGCAGTGTGGTGGTCCTGATAAAGCTCATTGTCTTCGACGGCTATGAATTCAACGGCAAGTTCCTGTCGTCGTTCGCCATGTTGGGCGGACTGGTCATGCTGGCGCATTTCCTGTCGGCCCTACCGTCGGCCGCCGTGCTGCAGGGCGTGGCGTTGACGCGGCCAAAGGCAGCGTAACATGGCCGGCGGGGGGACGGACGAAGATGGCCGCATCCTCTGCCTCGACCATATCCGGGGCCTGAGCGTCCTAGGCATTTTGATCGTCAACGCCATCGCCTTCGCCCAGCCGATCGAGGTCTATAACAATCCCGCCCTGTCGCCGGTGCCGCTGAGCCACGCGGATATCGCCTGGTGGTGGCTGATCGAGGTGTTCTGCCGCGAGAAGTTCGTTACCCTGTTCACCCTGCTGTTCGGCATCAGTCTGTATCTGGTCGGGCGCAATTCGGAAGGGGAGGGGCGGGTGTTCGGAACGCCGCTGTTCCGGCGCCTGGCATGGCTGGCGCTGTTTGGCGTAATCCATGGGGCGCTGATCTGGAACGGCGATATCCTGCTGCTTTATGCGGTCACCGGTTTCCTGATGTGGCGTTGGCAGACGGCAAAGGCGGATGCGCTGATTGGCTGGGGACTGTTCCTGTTTTTGGTCGGCGCGGCGGTGGTTCTCTTGCCAGCGATGGGTCTCGGCGTCGACGACCTGCCCGTGGCGGCGGACGTCGGGCCGCAGATCGACCTGATGCGGCAAGGCTTTGCGGGCAGTCTGTCGGGCAACTTCCTGGCTTGGGTGGACAGTCTGCTCGGGACATTCTGCTTTGTCCCGGGAACGCTGGGGGGGATGATGCTCGGTTTGGGGTTGTTCAAGGCCGGCTTGCTGCGCGGCGAGGGCAAAACCGGTACCTATGTGTTGCTCATCCTTGCGGGCGCGGTGAGCCTGGTTGCCATCGCCTTGCAGGCTTCGCAGGAAACGGCCGGCCGTTTCCAGGGACCCGAGATCTACGGCGTCGACCAGATCGCTAATACGGTGCTGTGCCTGCCGGTGGCGCTGGGCTATGCCAGCCTGCTGATCCTGGCTGGACGAACAGGTGTGGGGCGAGTGCTGCTCCATCCGCTGGCGTGCTGCGGGCGGATGGCGTTCACCAACTATCTGACGCAATCATTGCTCATGACCGCGCTGTGCTACGGCGGTAGGGCGCCGGAGAACCTGGCACAGGCCTGGAACCTGCCGTGGTTCGGCTTGGTCAACGATGCGGGCCTGGTGCCGGTCGTGGCAGCGATCTGGCTGGGGCAACTGACGATTAGCACGTTGTGGCTGAGCGTGTTCCGTTACGGCCCATTCGAATGGTTGTGGCGCTGCCTGACCTATAACCGCTTGGTGGCGATTACTCGCTGAGCAGTTTGTCGACCAGGCCCTTCATTTCCGGCGTGTCCCAGGTGGCGCCGCCCAGGTTGCGGGCGACTTCCTTGCCGTTCTTGTCGATGATGATGACCACCGGCAGGCCCTTGCCATTGAGCTGATAGGCGTTGAGCGCGGCAGGCATGTCGCCGGCATAAACGTCGAGCGGCTCCTGGACGTCGATGAACGACTTGACGTCGTCGAACTTGTCGGAGTCGTCGAGGCTGACCGGCAGGACCTTGACGCCCTTGCCGGCGTACATCGATTGCAGGTGAGCCAGGGTCGGCATTTCGGTACGGCACGGGTGGCACCAGGTCGCCCATAGGTTCAGGATGACGACCTGACCCTTGAAATCGGCCAGGTGCAGCGACTTGTGATCGCGGTCGGTGAAGGCGAAATTATAGGCCGACTTCGGGGTTTCATAGGTGACGAGGGTGGCGATGCCGCCCTTGGCGTACACGGCCAGCGGGCCTTTCGGCTTGTCGGCGTCGGCCGCCGATTGCAGCGAGTCGACCGGCGACTTGAAGATCTTGTCGCTGAAGGCAAAGGTCAGCACGCCGACCACCAGCGCGACAGAAGCGACGATGCAGGCGAACAGCCAGATCTTGGCGGCGTTCTTTTTCGGCTTTCTCGGGCCCTGCCCCTTGGGTTCCGCGGCGGCCTCGGCTATAGGCGTGGGCGCGGGATCAACTGCAGGATTGGGCGCAGGTTGCGGCTGGCCTTGAACCGCCTTCGGGCCGGTCCCGTCACTATCCAAAGGGTTATCCATGACCGATCATTCCGACGCAAAAGCCCCCGTAACAAACACATCCGGCCCGGCGCGCGTCCCGGCGCAGGGCCAGCAGATGTGGGGCGGACGCTTCACGGCCCGGCCCGATGAAATTATGCAAGCCATCAATGTGTCCATCGATGTCGACAAGCGGCTGTGGGCTCAGGACCTGGCCGGATCGAAAGCCCATGCCGCCATGCTGGCGCAACAAGGTATCATAAGTTTTAACGATGCCCAAACCATAGCCGACGGTCTGGCGAAGATCGAGGCCGAGATTCAATCGGGCGTGTTTCCTTTCCGCCACGAATTCGAGGACATTCACATGAATGTCGAGGCGCGCCTGAGCGAACTGGTCGGGCCGGTGGCCGGACGGCTGCACACGGCGCGGTCGCGCAACGACCAGGTGGCGACCGATTTCCGCCTGTGGGTGCGCGACCAGATCGACCTGACCATCGCGCAACTGGGCGATCTTCAGGACGCGCTGTTGAAGCGCGCCGAAGAGCATGCCGACACCCTGATGCCGGGGTTCACGCACCTTCAACCGGCGCAACCGGTGACCTTTGGCCACCACCTGATGGCCTATGTCGAGATGTTCGGCCGCGACCAGTCGCGCTTCGAGGATGCGCGGGCGCGAATGAACGAAAATCCGCTCGGTTCGGCGGCGCTGGCCGGATCGCCGTTCCCGATCGACCGCCACATGACCGCGAAGGCGCTGGGTTTCGACGCGCCGATGGGCAATTCGCTCGACGGCGTGTCGGCGCGCGATTTCGCCCTGGAGGCGCTCGGCCATGCCGCGATCTGCGCCGGGCACCTGTCGAGACTGGCCGAGGAGATCGTCATCTGGTGTACGCCGCAGTTCGGCTTCGTCAAGCTGTCGGACAAGTTCTCGACCGGCTCGTCGATCATGCCGCAGAAACGCAATCCGGATGCCGCCGAGCTGGTGCGCGCCAAGACCGGCCGGATCACCGGCGCGCTGATCGCCCTGTCGACCGTTATGAAGGGGCTACCGCTGGCCTATTCCAAGGACATGCAGGAGGACAAGCCGCCGGTGTTCGAAGCCTTTGACAGCCTCGACCTGGCCATCCGCGCCATGACCGGAATGGTATTGGATCTTGATGCCAATACCGAAAAAATGCGGACGGCGGCGGGCGCCGGCTATTCGACGGCGACGGACCTGGCCGACTGGCTCGTCCGGACGCTGAACATCCCGTTCCGTGAGGCGCACCATATTACCGGCGCGGCGGTGCGGGCCGCCGAGGCCAAGGGTGTGGACTTGGCGCAACTTCCGTTGGCCGACTTGCAAAATCTGGAAGCCAGGATAACGGATGATGTGTATAAGGTGTTAACGCCCGAAGCCAGCGCCGCCTCCCGCCAGTCCTATGGCGGCACGGCACCGGATCAGGTGAGATTACAAATCAAGCGGTGGAAGGATCGACGCGCATGAGGACGCCCAACAAGACCCGTATTTTGATCGTCACGGCGGCGGGGGCGGCCTTGCTTATTACCGGCTTGAGCGCCTGCGGCAAGCTCGGTCACCTCGACCAGGCGCCGCCAATGTACGGCCAGGCCGCCAAGTCGAGCTGGTCGGCGTCGCAGCTGCCCGGCGGCGGCAACCAGGCGACCAATTCGTCGTCGGCCAGCAAGGACACCGAGCGCGCCCTGCCGGACCCCAACGGCCCGAACACCTCGCCGGACCCCGACAAAAACCGCCGCAACATCCCGGATTCGCCGATGAGCGGCTTCGGCACATCGGCCGGTGGTTCGCGTTACTGATTATCGTAATTTTGTTTTGACGCGCATCTTGTCCAAAAAGTGCAATCGACAGTTCGCGCCACTTTTTGGGATGCGCTTGAAGGCTCTATGAACCACTTCGATTACAAGGACGGCGAACTGTATTGCGAACAGGTGTCGCTCAAGGCCCTGGCGCAGACGGTCGGTACGCCGTTCTATGTCTACAGCACGGCGACGCTTGAGCGGCACTACAACGTGTTCGCCGGGGCGGTGTCGTCCCAGGAGGCGCTGAAAAGCCCGAAGGGCGAAGCGCCGTTGGTGGCGTTCGCCTGCAAGGCCAATTCCAACATGGCGGTGTTGCAGACCCTGGCCGCCCAGGGCTGCGGCGCCGATACCGTGTCGGAAGGCGAAATCCGCCGCGCCCTCAAGGCCGGTGTGCCGGCGCACAAGATCGTCTTTTCCGGCGTCGGCAAGACCGATGCCGAGATGGCCTTCGCGCTCAAGGCGGGCATTTACCAGCTGAATGTGGAATCGCGTCCGGAGCTGGAGCGGCTGTCCAAGGTGGCGGCGTCGCTCAACATGGTGGCGCCGATCGTCATCCGTATCAATCCGGGCGTCGGCGCCGGCGGCCACGCCAAGATCACCACCGGCGGGGCGACCGACAAGTTCGGTGTGTCGGCCGAGGAAGCCTTGCGTCTCTATGCGGATGCGGCCGCTGATCCGAACATCGCCCCCATGGGCATCGCCTGCCACATCGGTTCGCAGATCACCGACCTTGCCCCAATGCAGGCGGCCTTCTCGAAGATGCGAGGCTGGGTCGAGGATTTGCGCGCCGGCGGCCTGAGTGTCGAACGGCTCGATCTCGGCGGTGGATTGGGTGTGCCTTACTTCAACCAGAAGGAACCGCCGTCGCCGGCCGATTTCGCCGCCATGACGGCGCTGACCGTCGGCAATCTCGATGTGCGTTATGCGTTCGAGCCCGGCCGGCTGATCGCCGCCAATGCCGGCATTCTGGTGTCGCAGGTGGTGCATATCAACGAACGCGCCGAAAGCGGCCAGACCTTCCTGGTGCTCGACGCCGGCATGAACGACCTGATCCGCCCGGCGCTATACGACGCCTATCATGATATCCGGCCGGTGGTGACGCCGGAAAATAATACCACCGTCGTGTATGATGTGGTGGG
>CAYULN010000170.1:0-15871 GCA_964445605.1 uncultured Caulobacteraceae bacterium
GTCCGATGGCAGCCATGTGTCGCGCAGCCCGGAACAGGCCCTGGAACTGCTGTATGACCTGCTGCTGATTGAAGATGCCATCAGCCAGCGCGGCTTCGTCCTGCCGGACGGCCTCGACACCTATGTTGAACGGCTCGGTCGCTACGTGCGGAGCATGTCGCACCCGGACGGCGCGTTGGCGGCGTTTCAGGGTGGCGAGGGCCTGACCGCCGACATGGTCGCCCCGGCCCTGGTCAAGAGCGACGGCCGGCCGTCGGCCGACAACCTGCCGCTTGAGCTTTCCGACGCCCGCTATCACCGCCTGCTCGGCCGTTCCTTGAGTGTCTTCGTCGATACCGGCGAACCGCGGCCGGGCCCGTTCGGCCAAGCGGCGGTCGATCATCCCATGGCCTTCGAAGTGTCCGGCGGCCGCGACCGGCTGATCGTCTCGCCCGGCTGGTCGCCGACCCAGACCGATCACCAAGAATATCGCCTGGCCGGCGCCGGCAATACATTGTGTCTGGCCGATACCGCCATCCTGACGCCGATCACCGGCACCTTCGGTGAATTGCTTAACTTCGCCCTGCAAGGCCAGCGCTACAAGGTGCGCAGCCGCCGCGTCGAGGCCGAGGATTCCGGCTCTCTGCTCGAGATGGAACACGAGGGCTGGAAGACCCGCTTCGGCCTGAAACACGAACGTCGCCTCTATGTCGATGCCCAGCGCGACGAACTGCGCGGCGAGGAGCGGCTGACGCCCGTCGACACCAAAGCCGAATTGCCCATGGCCGCGCCCTTTACTATCCGTTTCCTGCTCCATCCGGAAGTGCAGGCCTCGATGGCGCGTGACAAGAAGAGCGTGCTGTTGCGTGGACCCGGCGGGCGCGGCTGGTGGCTGCGCCACGACGCCAAGGAAGTGCTGATCGAACCCGGCCTGGTGTTTGAAAAGGGCATGGGGCGCAAAACCACCCAGATTTGCCTGCGCGGCGTCGGCCGGTTGGATTCGCCCACGCGCGTGCGCTGGAAGTTATCGCCCGCTGAGGCGTAAGGGTCCCCAGCCCAACAGCTTTTTTATCCGTGAACGGATAGGCTGGGGCCCGATTCATGGGGAGTTTTTGTTTACGCGCATCTTATCCGAAAACCGCTATACGCTTTTCGGGATGCGCTTTGGGAGAGAGACCATGTCCAAGCTGCTCAACCGTTCCGCCGTCGTCCTGGTCGCAGCCAGCCTGCTGACGCCGCTGGCCGTTGTTCCGACCTCGGCTTCGGCCTATACGCGCTATGTCTGCAAGTACGAGCAGAAGCGCCGCGAACATACCGGCGCCGTCGTTGGCACCATCACCGGCGCCCTGATCGGCAGCCAGCTGTCGAAACATGAACGCGGCCTGGGCGCCGTCGCCGGCGGTGTCGCCGGGGCCGCCATCGGCAGCAAGATGGGCCACGACAGCGGCAAGAAGGCCTGCCTGCAGGCCGCCGCCTATCGGACCCGCGTCGTCTATTCGAAAGATTCGCGCGGCCGTACGGTAAAGACAGTCTATCGTTACGTACGTTAATAACGGTAAAGCCCTGCCCGGGCAGGGCTTTACTTAGTTAACAACCCACTCAAAAATAAAATCTTTTCTGAACGAATATGAATGCGGCTCTCAAATCCCGTTCATTTTCGAAGGCTTATAAAGGTCCTCATGAAGCCGAAGGGATGATCCCGAAAGGCCAGACACGAAGGACCTAAGACAATGACCAAGATCTTCAAGAAAACCATGGCCGCGATCGTCACCTCCGGCCTGATCCTGGGCGCCGCCGTTCCGATGACCGTCGAAGCTCGTCCGTACACCAAGACGGCGAGCTGCGAGGCCACCAAGAGCAAGGACAAGAATACCGGCATGCTCCTGGGCGCCATCGCCGGCGGCCTGATCGGCAGCCAGGCGTCGAAGAACGAAAAGGGCCTGGGGACGGTCGTCGGCGCCATCGCCGGTGGCGTGGTCGGCTCGAAGCTGGGCAAGGACCACGGCAAGCAGACCTGCAACAACGTCGAGAACGCCATGCAGGACGCCCGCTACGAACAACGGGGTTACCACCCCTACACCCCGGCCCGCCGCTTCTAAGCGCAATCCGATAAAGTGGGCACCACTTTTCGGTTAAATTGCGCGACCAAGCAAAAACTTCAGCGCGCAACCTGGAGAGAGCCCCCACCAGCGACGGCGGGGGCTTTTCTTTATGCCGGGAACGGATGAATCCAAGGGGTAGGCAAACCCTAACGCCTGTTGTAAACGGCGCGCATTGATTCAGCTCAAGCGCCGCATGGCTCGCCGAAACGTCGGCGACGAGCGGTCGCTCTTGCCAAAACGCTAAGACGTTTTGGAGGACCTTATAAGGACTCGCCATGCCCGCCGCTCCCGATTTCCCGCCCGCCCCTGATCTCGTCAAGCCGAAGCGCGCCCTGATCTCGCTATCAGACAAGACCGGACTGGCCGACGCTGCCAAGGCCCTGCACGCAGCCGGCGTCGAGCTGCTGTCGACCGGCGGCACCAAGGCGGCCATCGAAAAGGCCGGCCTGCCGGTCAAGGACGTGTCAGAGATCACTGGCTTTCCAGAGATGATGGATGGCCGCGTCAAGACCCTACATCCGAAGGTGCACGGCGCCCTGCTCGCCTATCGCGATGCGCCCGACCACGCCAAGGCCTTGCAGGATCATGCCATCGCACCGATCGATATCGTCTGGATCGACCTCTATCCGTTTGAGTCGACCGTCGCGGCCGGCAGCACCTTCGAAGCCGCCATCGAGAACATCGACATCGGCGGTCCGGCTATGATCCGCTCGTCGGCCAAGAACCACCCTTACGTCAGCGTGTGCGTCGACAAGGCCGGCATGGACGCCGTGCTTGCCGCCATCGCCGACGAGGGCGCTACCGACATGGTGTTGCGCAAGGCCCTTGCTGCCAAGGCCTTCGCCCGCACCGCCACCTATGATGCCGCCGTGTCATCCTGGTTTGCCGGTCAGCTCGGCGACACCTATCCGGAGCGCAAGGCCATCGCCGGCACCCGCCTGCAAACCATGCGCTACGGTGAAAATCCGCACCAGTCGGCGGCCTTCTACAAGACCGGCGAGAACCGTCCCGGCGTCGCCACCGCCCAGCAGTTGCAGGGCAAGGAACTGAGCTACAACAACGTCGCCGACACCGACGCCGCCATCGAACTGGCCGCCGAGTTCGATCCGAAGGCGTCGGCCGCCTGCGTCATCGTCAAGCACGCCAATCCGTGCGGCGTGGCGGTCGGGCTGGATCTGATCATCGCCTACAAGCGCGCCCTGGAATGCGATCCGGTGTCGGCCTTCGGCGGCATCGTCGCCCTCAACCGCCGCCTCGATAAGGCCACGGCCGAGAAGATCGTCGAGATTTTCACCGAAGTGGTCGTCGCCCCGGCCGTCGATGATGACGCGGTCTCGGTCTTCGCCGCCAAGAAGAACCTGCGCCTGCTGGTGACCGGCGCCCTGCCCGATCCGCTGGCCGGCGGCCAGGTGTTCCGCTCGGTGGCCGGCGGCCTGCTGATCCAGTCGCGCGACACGGCCCGCATCGCCGCCGCCGACCTCAAGGTCGTCACCAAGCGCCAGCCGACCCCGACCGAAATCGAGGACATGCTGTTCGCCTTCACGGTGGCGAAACACGTCAAGTCGAACGCCATCGTCTACGCCAAGAACGGCCAGACGGCGGGCATCGGCGCCGGCCAGATGAACCGCCGCGACTCGTCGCGCATCGCCGCCCTGCGCGCCAAGGAAGCCGGGGAAGGTTTAGGATTGTCGGATAGCTTGGCCAAGGGTTCGGCCTGCGCGTCTGAAGCCTTCTTCCCCTTCCCGGACGGCCTGCTTGAAGCCGCGGCGGCGGGCGCCACAGCGGTCATCCAACCCGGCGGCTCGATGAACGACCAGGCGGTGATCGACGCGGCGGACAAGGCCGGACTGGCCATGGTCTTCACCGGCACGCGCGTGTTCAGGCATTAAAAAAGCCCCCTCTTTCGAGGGGGTTTTTTCTTTAGTTCGGCGCCGAAACTTCGCCCTGGAATCGGCCCTTGAAGGCCAGGGCCGACAGAGGCTCGCGGCCCGACGGCGCCTCGCGTTCCTTCAGGAAATCCGGCAGGCTGTTGAGTTCGCCCTTGTAGCCAAGCGACGTGGCCGCCTGCAGCTTGACATTGTCTGGCAAGCCCAGCACCAGCGGCGCCTTTTCATAGTCGATCCCGGCCATGCCGTGCGTCACCAGGCCCATCTTTTCGGCCTGCAGGGCCAGCGACATCCACGCCGCACCGGCATCGAAACTATGCGTCGGCACCTGGCGTTCGCCGTCGAAGCTGGTCACGGAGGCGATGAAGATCAAAGCCCCGGCGTCCTTCGCCCAACCTTCGTTGAACGGCACCAGCAGGCTCAGCAACGTGTCGAATTCCGGCTCGCCGCGCAGGCCGTAGATGAACCGCCACGGCTGCAGATTCGACGCCGACGGCGCCCAACGCGCCGCTTCGAGGACGGTCAGGACCTGTTCCTCGCTGACCGGCTGCTGCGTAAAGGCGCGCGGCGACCAGCGGTTAAGGAACATCGGGTCGATGGGATGGTCGGGGGTGCGGATGGCGGTGCTCATGGTGGTAAGCCTTCTGAATAAATAACTGGCGTTCTGGGCCGAACTCTGATTCATCAGGGGTATGGCTTCGAACCGTAACTAAAATAGTAACAGTTACATTTAATTCAAGAGGCGTCTGCGTGCTCGATACGCTCCGGGACCGATTTTTATTTCTCGAACCGCACCTGACCGTCTACGGGCCGCAAGACCATGCCCGGCGGCCAGCGGTCCTGCTGTTCCATGCCTGCAACGGCGTGCGCGACCATATCCATACCTACGCCCAACGCGCCGCCGACGCCGGTTTCCGCGCCTTTGTCGTCGATTCTTTCACGCCGCGCGGTTACGACCATACGGCAGCGGTCAGCCTGGTCTGTTCCGGCCTGGCCCTGCACGGTTATGAACGCTCCGGCGATGTGCTCGCGGCTGCCTGGGGGATCGGCCAACGGCCGGACGTCGATGCCGGACGGCTTGTCCTGGCGGGCTGGAGCCACGGTGCCTGGTCGATCATGGACCTGATGACCGAGAAGCTGACCCGCTCCGGCGAAGCGCGCCTCCTCGATCCCGATCCGGCGCCCCTGGCCGGCGTGCGCGGCGTCTTCCTGGTCTATCCGTACATAAATTTCCCGGCGCGCAGCAACACCCACGGCTGGCAATACGCGCCGAAGACCCTGGCGGTCCTGGCGCGCAACGACTTCCTCACCGCCCATTCCCACGCCGTCAATATCTTCAACCACCTGAAGGACGAAGGCCTGCCGATCGACCTGCTCGAGTTCAACGCCACCCACTGTTTCGACGAGGACGGCGTTCATTTCGGCCCGTTCATGTCCTATGATCGCGCCAGCCACGACCAGACCGAAGCCGCGTTTGTGAAATTCCTCACCGACGTCACGGAATAGTATTGAACATTGTTCAAAATTGCGCTAACCCGTGAATGTCGCAAGGGGATAGCCAATGGACACGATGGCGCAGCGCTACGCGCTTCTGAAGCCTTTCATTACCGCCTACGGTCCGGATGACGACAAGGTCCGCCCAGCGGTGGTTCTGTTCCACGGCTGCGGCGGCTTGCGGCCGCATGTCCATACCTACGCCCAGGCGGCGGCCCTGACCGGCAGCCGCGCCTATGTGATCGACAGCTTCGCGCCGCGCGGCTGGGACCGTCTGTTCGCCACCAGCATGATCTGCACCGGCATGGTCATGCAGGGCTATGAACGCTCAGGCGACGTGCTGAGCATGCTGTGGGGGCTGCGCGAGTCGCGAATTGTCGACATGGACAATGTCATGCTGGTCGGCTTCAGCCATGGCGGCTGGTCGATCATGGACCTGATGACCGAGCCCCTGACCGACAGCGGCGAGGCCAAGCTGACCGATCCGGACGCCAGCCTGGCTAATGTGCGCAGCCTGTTCCTGGTCTATCCCTATATCAACTTCCCGGCCCGCTCGAACGGCAATGATTGGGTGCGCCACCCCAAGGTGTTCGCCGTCCTGGCCGAAAAGGACCACCTCACGCCGTTCAAGCATTCGCGCAAAATCTTCGACAAGGTCAAGGCAGCCGGCTCGGAGGTTTCCGTGCTGTCGCTCAATGCCAGCCACGCCTTCGACGAAGAGGACAACAAGGGCGGCGTCATGCGCTATTCGGCCGACGCCATGCGCCAGTCGATGGCGGCCATGCTGACCTTTATGGCGGATACGCTGGCCCTGCCGGTGCAGGCCTAGGATCGGGCGCGCCTACGCAGCAGATCGCGCACCATCTGCGGCAGCAAGAACCACGGCTCGACGAAATAACGCTCGAACAGGCGCTGCGGCTCATGGAAAAAGCGCACCAGCCATTCTACGCCCAACCGCCCCGTCCAGCGCGGCGCCGTGTACATCACGCCCGCCTCGTAGTCGAAGGCCGCTCCGACCGGCAGGATAACGCAATCAGGCAGACGCTCGCGATTGCGTAGAATCCAGTTTTCCTGGCGCGGCATGCCCATGCCGACCAGCAGCACATTCGGCTTGCAATCATGCAAGGCGGCGATCAGCGCGTCATTGGCCGGGCCGTCCATGTCGAAATAGCCGGTGAAGACATCGAGATGAACGCCCGGATGCCGCGCCAGAATGGCCTGGCGCGACAGCTCGTTATGCTCCGGCGCCCCGCCGATGTGCGCCACGCGCCAATTGTTCACTTGCGCCCGCGCCCAGAAGTCCTCGCGGAAATCGAGATAGGTGCAGCGATTGGCCCGCGACAGCTTGTAGCCCAGCAAACGTCCCCAGGCGATCATCGGCACGGAGTCGATCTCGATCAGGTCGGCCTGGGCGTAGAAGGCACGCATCTCGGCCGATTTTTGGTACAGATACAGGCTGTGCAGATTGTGATTGGCCACGATGCCGCGCCGCCCGGCCGCGACACGTTCCGCCAGGAAATCCATGACGTCGGCGGGCGTGAGGCAGTCGACCTCAGCCCCCAAAAGCGAAAGGCGGTATGGGTTTTCCATACCGCCCGTTCTACAGGATTTACTTTGAAATAACCTGAAAGCTTAAGGTAAACAGAAGCTTAGGATTAGTTCACCATCGGACGCAGGGTGATTTCCACCCGGCGGTTCTTGGCGCGGCCTTCCGGCGTGTCGTTGGTGGCGATCGGCTGGGTATCGCCCATGCCGGCGATATAGATGCGCTGGCTGGCGACCTTGTGGTTGGCCAGATAACCCGCCGTCGCATTGGCGCGGCGCTCCGACAGGTCCTTGTTCAGCGCCGCCGTGCCGGTCGAGTCGGCATGGCCGACGACGTCGATATAGGTCGACGGATATTGCGCCAGGATGGTCGAAACCTCATCCAGCACCGGGAAGAACTTCGGCTGGATATCGGCCGAACCCGAGGCGAAGGTCACGTCGCTCGGCATGTTGAGCACGATATTGTCGCCGACCCGGGTCACCGACACGCCGCTGTCGGCCAATTGCGCCCGCAACTCTTCCTGTTGCTTGTCCATGTAGTGGCCGACCGCCGCACCCGCCAACGCGCCGATGCCGGCGCCGATCATGGCGTTCTTGCGGGCCTGGTCGCCCTTCTTATTGCTGAGCGCGCCGACGCCGGCGCCGACCGCCGCGCCAACCAGGGCGCCGGTCTTGGTGTTGCTGTGCACCTTCAAGCCATTGCTTTGGTCGACAGTATCGCACCCGGCCAGGACAAAGGCTGCCGCCGTCGCCAGAAGAATGAATTTACGCATGCTATCTCCTCTCACACAAATAGCTGACTATAGGCAGGCGCCCCATGCGCACGTCCAAGTCTAAGTTATGTTGTACGCATGATCTTCTATTCGTTTGTCGTTTTCGAAAGCGGTTTGTTGACCGCCGTATTAACGAATTGATCTGAACACGAATAAAAAATCAGTGCGAATCACCTTGCGGGTACTAAGCGGCAAGGCTTTCCGCCATCGGTAACCCTAACGGTTGCGGTCTGAACACAGGATGAAGGCAAACTTAAGGCGCCCATTAAGGATTGGGCGCGCAATGCAATGCCTAAGCACGCTTAACTGACAGGCTTATGACAGCGCCACACGGTCTCGGTATCCGGCGGGACGGTCAGATAGGCCTGCGACAGGTCGTGGACCTTGCTGAGATTTTCGGCCAGAGCTTCCGCCGCCCCTTCGTCGGGGCCGGTCACGCAGCGCAATGTACCCAGGGCCTTGCGCTCGGAAATGTAGTCCTTGAGCTTGTCTGGATCGAGCCGGTATTCCGACCGCTTGAAGGTCAGTCCGTCCGCCGACAGTTCGCGGCGCGACGCCACCGGTTCGGATTCGTTGACCGTGAAGCTCAACAGCGTGCCGTCGGCCTGGCGCTGATATGGCGTACGGCCGTTGACGCAGGCGTGCTGGGCATCGAAGTCGAAGTCGATCGGGCCGGCGGCCTTGATCGGCGTGCCGGTCGCCTTGGGGTCGACGACGCACGACATGTGGGTCACGCCCAGGCTGGTCACCGGCGCCGGCGTCTTGGGCTGGGTCAGGCGCTTGTAGATATCACGGTCCTTGATCAGGAACATCACCACGGCGGCGACGACCAGGATGCCGAGCAGGATCCAGCCCCACGGGATGGGATGCTTCAGGCCGCCCGACTTGGTGGTCTTGAACTTCTCGACCTTGGTGCGGATCGGCGCCGGCGCCGGGTTCTCGTTCGAGAACGCCGTCGGCGCATCCTTTTCCTTGAGGTGGATTTCGTGGCGGTGACGGATTTCGCGGCGGACGATCAGACCGATCAGGGTCAGCACCAGCAGCGACAGCAGCACCATGGCCGCCAGTTGCCAGCGTTCCAGCATGGCGCGGTCGGACTCGGCCTTCTTCTGTTCCTGCAGGCGCTGCGCCTGCGCGTCGGCGGCGGCATTGAGCGCCTTGGTCAGGGCGTCGTCCTTGACGAGTTCGTCCTCGGTCTTCGCGTAGCACGTGTCGCTGACCGCCGTCGCCTGCACGCCGGCCGAGGCCAGGAAGGTGTTGAGCGCCGATACATGGGTGGCGACGAACTGACCGGACGAGATATCGACGTCGCCGCCCGCCGAAACGGTCGAAGGCGCCGTCCAGGTGTTGACGCCAACCACCTGGCCGCACTCATTGAGCAGCGGCCCGCCGGAATTGCCGTGGTTGATCGAAGCGGTGTGGAACAGGGTCTCGACGCGGCTGCCGTCCGGATTGGTGGCGGCGAACAGGGCGATCGACCCTTGCGTCACATAGGCGTCGGTCGGATTGAGCAGGTCGGTGCCCGACCGGTTGAGCAGATGGTCGGTAACGTCGGGATAGCCCATCGAGACGACCCGCTCGTTCTTGTACGGGTTCAGGTACAGCTTGAGCGGCGGAATCTTCAGATTGTCGGCGTGCAGGACCGCCAGGTCCCCCTCGGTCCAGGTCTTGACCACCTGCACCTGCTGGTAGGTGGCGCCGGAATCCTTGTGCGGCACGATATAGACGTCGGCCGAGGACGCTTCCGGCGGCACTTCGACGACGTGATAATTGGTGACGATATAGCCGGGCGCGACGACGAAGCCGGACCCCATGCCGACGGTGTCGAGCGGCACGCCGCCATAACCGCGATAGACGACCAGCACGCGCACCACCGAGATTTCGGCGGTCTTCAGCGCCTTGGTCGAATTGACCGGCTGCAGGCCGGGATCGACGCCTTCGATGGACTGATTCGCCGACGCGTTGTCAGCTGAGGCGCGGTGGCCAACGCCGAACGCCACGGCCAGGCCCAGGCAAAGGAAAAGCGCTGCCGCACCGATCCGTGCCGCCTTAAGGATTTGCAGTCCTCCGCCCGCCTTCAACGCCAACTGAACCCAACCTGTCCCATATGCCACGACGCATGCGCATCGCCCCCGCTTTGGAGTAAAGCAGGTTTATGCACGGTTAATAGCGGAATTGTGGCCAAAAATCATCCCCTGGTCGCAGCTTTCGGGACACTGTGTTAAATAACGCGCGTACCTCCCCGCTTGTCGGGGAGGGGGACCGCACGACGACGCGAAACGTCTAGATGCGGTGGTGGGGCTTCTTGCTTTCTTTCCCAGCATAACTTGCGCGGATTTCAGTGCAGCGCTAATCGTGATCTATCCCCTCGTTGCGAAGGAAACGTCATGCCCGACTCGCCCGCGCCTTCCGCCATTCCTCCGGTGCCGCTGAGCCTGTTCGACGCCGATTTCGCCGCCTTTTCGCAGAAGCTCGGCGCGTCGTTCGAGCGCTACGGCTTCGCCGTCCTGGGCGGGCACGGGCTCGATCCGGCGCTGCTGAAGCGCGTCGACGCCGCAACCAAGGCCTTCTTCGCCCTGCCCGACGAGGTCAAACGCCAATACCACCGCGCCGGCAAGGGCGGCGCGCGCGGCTACACGCCGTTCGGCGTCGAAACCGCCAAGGGTGCCGCGCACCACGACCTCAAGGAATTCTACCACGTCGGCCGCGATCTGCCCGTCGGACATGCATTCCGCGACCATATGGACGACAATATCTGGCCGGCCGAGGTCGCCGATTTCCACGCAGCGACCTATGCGCTGTACACGGCGCTCGACAATCTCGGCAAAAAAGTGCTCCAGGCGATCGCCGTCTATCTCAGGCTCGACCGGCAGTTCTTCGCCGACAAGGTCGACATGGGCAACTCGGTCCTGCGCCTGCTGCATTATCCGCCGGTCACCACGCCCGGCGAAAGCGTCCGCGCTGGCGCGCACGGCGACATCAACGTCATCACCCTGCTGCTGGGGGCCGAGGAGCCAGGCCTGCAACTGCTCGACCGCGACGGCAAGTGGCTGCCGATCACACCGCCGGAAGGCTGCATCGTCTGCAATATCGGCGACATGCTGTCACGGCTGACCAACGGCGTGTTGCCGTCGACCGTGCACCGGGTGATCAATCCGGCCGAAAGCCGGAAGGATTTCGCCCGTTATTCGACGCCGTTCTTCCTGCATTTCAACTCGCCGTATGTGATCAAGCCCTTGTTGGGCTGCATCACGGCCGAGCATCCCGACTTGGGTGTCGAGCCGATTACCGCGCACGAGTTTCTGCAGCAGAGAATCCGGGAAATTAAGCTGGCTTAAGCCGACTATTCGAAAACATCCGATGTCCTTTGAACAGACGATTTGCCCGTAACTTTTCGTCCCAGCCAAAAAGCGAGCCCCACCGCCGGCCACCACACGATTTCGGAAGCCACGAAGAGAGTTATTATTAGGCGAAGGTTGACGCGAAACGTCGCCCCATGGCGCACGGCATCTTCGGTAAGAAGAAGGGAAATAAGGGGGACAAGCTGCGGTAATGTGATCGCAACCGCACCAATCCACAGAATGACTGGCGCCGCCCGCCATTGCTGCCTTGCCGCGACAAACGTCAGCAATGCCCCGGCTATTACCACGACAAGCGTTGGTACAATTTGAAAAAAGCCCAAAAACACCTGATGAAGCTGGAAAGACACTCTCTCAAAATCTAACATGCGTCAGATCTCTCCATCCCAGCCGCACTGCTGCCCCTGGTTCTGCACGGTCAGCCAGTCGTCCAGCGGCTTGAAATAGTCGATGATCGCCGTCGCATCCATGTCGCGCTGGCCGGTAAACGTCTCCAGCGCATCCGGCCACGGCTCCGACTGCCCCAGCGCCAGCATGGCGTTCAGCTTGTCGCCCACCGCCCGCTCGCCATAGATCGAGCAACGATGCAGCGGCCCTTTCCAGCCCATCTGCTGGCACGCCGCGCGCTGGAACTGGAACTGCAGGATGTCCGCCAGGAAATAGCGCGTATAGGGTACGGACGCCGCCACATGGTACTTGGCGCCCGGATCGAAGGCCGAGGCCGGCCGCTCCGCCGGCGGCATCAGGCCCTGATAGTGGTTGATCAGCTCCCACCAGCGCCGGTTATATTCGGCCGGCGTGATCATGCCGTTGAACACCTCCCAGCGCCAGCGGTCGATCTCGACGCCGAACGGCAGGAAGGCGATCTTCTGCAAGGCCATCTTGAGGAGATACGGAATATCCTCCGACTCGTTCGGCACCTTGCCGAGCAGGCCGATCTGGTTGAGATAGGTCGGCGTCACCGAACTCAGGCCGATGAAATCGCCGATGGCCTCGTGGAAGCCGTCGTTCGCCCCGTTCTTGAACAGGAACGGCTGGTCCTTGTAGGCGCGCTGGTAGAAGTTGTGCCCGAGTTCGTGGTGGACCGTGTAGAAGTCCTCGCCGTTGACCTCCAGGCACGCCTTGATGCGCACGTCCGAAGCATTGTCGACGTCCCAGGCCGAGGCATGGCAAACGACTTCGCGATCCTTCGGCCGGGTGATCAGCGACCGCTTCCAGAAGGTGTCCGGCAGGGCCGCGAAACCGAGCGACGTATAGAAGTTCTCGCCGGTATGGACCATCTTGACCGGCGTGTATTTCTGGGCCTTCAGCAGGTTGTCGAGGCTGTAGGACGATTTGATCGTCTTGGGCGCCACCACGTCATAGATGTTCGACCAGTCCTGCGCCCACATATTGCCGAGCAGGTCGGCGCGGATCGGCCCGGTCTTCGGCTGCACGGCATCGCCGTACTTTTCGTTCAACCGCCGCCGCACATAGCAGTGCAGGTTCTTGTAGAACGGCGATACCTGCGCATACAGCTTATCCGTCTCGGCGGCGAAGGCGTCGGCATCCATGTCGTAACCCGACCGCCACAGCGCGCCGGTATCCTTGTAGCCCAGCCCCTGCGCGCCGGCATTCGACAATTCCGCGAGCTTCGTATAGTCGGCCTTCATCGGCTGGGCGATCGACATCCAGCCTTCCCACATGGCGCGCAGCGTCGCCGGATCGCGCGTCTTGGCCATCACGTCCGACGCCTGGTCGAGATTGTAGGTCTTGCCCTTGTAGCTGAACTTGCCGGTCGAATAGGTCGAATCCAGCCGCGTCGCCACCGCCGACAGCTCCTCGGCTGCGCCCGGCTTGTCGGCCGCTGGCAAGGTCTGCGACAGGCGCAGCAGGTTGAGCTTGCGCCGCGTTACCGGATCGACGTCGACATCGTTGAACTTGGCCGCGCCCATGGCCAGCCGGACCGTCGCCTCGTTGAGCGCGGCATCGGCCTTGGTCTGCAACATCTCGGTGTCGTCGTTGATATAGGTGGCGCGCACCCACTGCACATGGTTGTCGTAATCGGCCAGGTCCGACAGGGTCTTTTCGGCGTTGTCGGCATAGGCCTTGGCCTCTTCCGCCGTCGGCTTGGGCGCCGCGGGCGGAGCCGGAGGCTGCGACGGCTGCTGCGGGATCGGCGGTGTATTATCGGCCACCGGCGGCGTCGGCGCGGTGGCGCATCCGTTCAACAGAGCCAGGCAGGCCCCGGACATTAGCAACGGCTTGATCGACAAACGCAGCATGGCAACCCTCTCCCGAGATAGTTAACGGTGAAAGGGAATGCCAATTAGGCGAAATCGTCAAGCCCCGCTCACGTCCGCTCTTACTTTTGCAAAAGGGCCAGCAGCATCGGCAGGTCAAGGGGAAAATTGAAAAACCCGCAGGACAGCAGGAAAAGGGACAAACCAATCATAACCAGACCAAACGCCTGGAAAATCCACGCATCCTGTCGATCCCACGACCGCAACGTTTCAATATTATAATTATCGTCTGTCGCACCACGAACAGTAGGAATAATATCTAGAAACCGACTGTTCAGGTAGAAATGCAGTCCGGCCACGAACAACCACAGCGGAATCATGGACAGCATAAAAGGACGTACCCGGGTCGCAGCGACGTCGTCGTCGACATACCCCAAGGCGATCAAACTCATGCTTAGAAAAAACCAGGTTGCGTAGGTCAACCTGCCCAGGGAGGAGAAACGGCCTTTCGCATAGACCGAGAAAACCTTGTCGATCACATCGGAATAGGACGGGTTTTTCTTCAGCCACTTAGCCTTGCGGTACGGGAAATAGACGGAAATTCCAAGCCACCATACCCACATTCCGAGAAGGAGAACGCCGGTACTTACCGCGTCCCGATCCCCTGGAGGCGGCCAAATCGAAAAATGCATATTCCCCCCTCTTTTCCCCTAATCCACGGCGCAGACGTCGAACCCGGAATTGTCGATCATCCTGGCCGCCGCCTGGATCTTGCCCGAGCGTTTGACCACGTATTTACCCGATCCGGCCGCCTTCCATTTCAGCGGGCTGGGCAGGATAGCGGCCAGCTTGGCCGCCTCGGCCTTGCTGAGCGTCGCCGCCGAATGGTGGAACCAGTGCTGCGACGCCGCTTCCGCGCCATAGATGCCCGGCCCCCATTCGACGCTGTTGAGATAGACCGTCATGATCCGGTCCTTCGGCCACATATGCTCGATCAGGAAGGTGTAATAGACTTCGAAGCCCTTGCGAATCCACGACCGGTCCGGCCACAGGAAGACGTTCTTGGCCGTCTGCTGCGAGATGGTCGAGGCGCCTCGCTTCTTCTTGTGCGTGGCGTTGTATTTCTCGGCCTTGGCGATGGCGTCCATGTCGAAGCCGTCGTGCTTGCAGAACTTGGCGTCCTCGGCGGCGATGACGGCGGCCTTGAGATTGTCGCTGATCCTGTCGCCCGACACCCAGCGGTGGTCGATTCCGTGGGCCAGGGCCAGGCGCTCGACCATCAGGATGGTGACCGGCACCGGCACGAAGCGATGAACGGCAACCGACAGGACGGAAAACACAAGAAAACCGCCGATCGACAGGGCGATCCACTTCAGCCACGGCAGCGGCTTTTTCGGCCTGCGAGGCGCCGGCGTGGGCTGCGGCACGGCCGGAACCGGCTGCGGCTCAGGCGTCGTGTCGTAGATCGTCTCTTCGTCGAGCCCCGGAATCTCCGCCTCCGGCTCGCCGTCCTTGCCTTCACTCATAACGCCCCCAAGCGCCTACTCAATCCGGATCGTAAATATAGACGAAACCGTCTTCGTCGCCAAACAGTATGCGCGAGCCCTCGCCCGACAGCGACAGGGCGGTGATCGGCGAACCCTTCTCGCGCTTGATCCATTCGACGGCGGTCGATTGCAGCTCGGCCAGCCAGACCCGGCCGTCCTCGGTGCCGGCCGCCAGCACGGTGTCGTCGGCCACGCCGGCCACCACCGACACCATGGTCGCGGAGTCCGGGTTGATCTCGGAAGCTTCCTCGCCCATCGGCCCGTTGGGACGCAGGAACGGCCACACCACCGCGCCATTAGCCCCGGACGTCGCCAGCAGCTTGCCCTTGGCGAAGAAGTGCAAGCTTTTGATCTTGGCCGGATAACCGCCCATGCGCATGTCCTTGCTGTCCTTCAACCGCCAGCCGTGCAGGGCGTTTTCCTGCATGGCGGTGATCAGAAAATCGCCCGACGGCGACGCGGCGATCCGGGTGTGCGACCCGGCCCAGTAGAGCTTCGACGGCTTCTGCTGGGCGATACGCGTGAACCAGACGGCGACGCCGTTATAGGTGGCGCAATAGAGCTTGCGCCCGTCCGGCGAAAACGCCAGGTCGGAGACGCTATGGTCATGCGCGAACAAGTGTTCGGTCTTCTTCAGCAGGTCGCGGACGAAGACTTTCTTGGCGGCGGCGTAGGCGATGACCTGGCCTTCGGGGGCAGCGGCGATCACGTCGATCCAGGCGCCCTTGTGCACCACCTGCTCAACCGGGCCAACATCCTTGGTCGTCCAGACGATTCGTCCGTCATCGCCGCCCGTGAGAATGCCGAGACCGGTCGGATGGATAACCGCGCTCAGGATTCCGGCATTGGGATGCGCGTCGAACTCGAGCCCGGCCTCCGGAAACACCACCCGGCCATCGCCCAAAGCCGCGATCGGCTCATCGAGGGAATCGAACAGGGCGGCGACGACAAACGCGTCGTAGGC
>CAYULN010000171.1:0-12194 GCA_964445605.1 uncultured Caulobacteraceae bacterium
AGCGCGCCGCGATCCAGCCGCGCCGCCCAGGCGGCGGCGGCCAGGTCAATCTGTTGGGCTGTCTCGTTTGGCATCTCGTCGGACATAATCTTTGCGCAGCTTATCCCCCCAAGCCTTAGACGCGCGGGCCGTATCATTTCCGCTACGCGAAATGAAGGTCATTAGCAGATAAATGCTGCGGCTCATGTGCTTTTCGACCGTGCTCTCCGACAACCCGAGCCGATTGGCCACGTCACGTTGCGACAGGCCGTCGACCCGTCGCAGCACGAAGACGTCGCGGATCTTGCCGGGCAGGGTGGCGATGGCCTGGGCCAGACGGTGCAATTCGTCACGATCGGCGGCCTGGTCTTCCGGGCTGTATTCGGCCGTCGCGCCCAGTTGCTCCAGGTCGCTCACGGCCTGGAACGGCACGATCTTCGAGCGCCGGACATGGCTGATCAGAACCGAATAGGCCGTCTGGAACATGTAGTTGCGGACGTTGACGATACCTGCGACCGATTCGACGGCGATCAGGCGGGCATAGGTCTCCTGCACGATGTCGTCGATTTCCAGGCCGGCGATCCGCTTGTGGCTCAGCCATGCCCGCAGCGCCGGTTCATGCTGGATGACGAACCGCGACAGCCAGAAGGCTCTTTCATCTGAAGCGCGCAACGTCGGCGGCCTCAGGCAGTGTAACGCAAGAAGGGCGTAGGCTTACACATCTGGCATCCCCGCAGTCTCGCCGGCGCGTTTTTAGCGGTGCGCCGTGCGTGATAACGCTACCAGAGAGGAACAGCGTTACGGTTTTGTCAAATGGCTTTGTTTTTGAGTCGGTTTGTGGAAGCGTTTCTGTTCCGCCCCTTGACAAATTTATCACACCGTTTTCCAGGCGAACGAACCGCCCGTGTATCGCAATTATTTCCCTTTCGGGGCCGTCATTGGAGTGCGACCAAATGCGACGCACACCCGTAGTCAAAATCGTCATTTTGTCAAATCAAAACAGGTTTCCTTTAATCAAGATGACTTGATAACAACAACTCTTGTCATTTCGCGAAGTTGAGCGCGTACTGTCTGCTAGGGCTGCCTGCGTCGCCGCCTGTAAGCGCTGGAAAATCATCCGACATAGTTAGTAAAAAGAGTAAATCGGCATGGATGTCATAGAGAATTTTCGCTCACGCTATGAAAAAGCGCGTGAGGAAGAGTTTTCCCTAAGCGAATATCTTGAGATTTGCAAAACCGATCCGTCGGCCTACGCCACGGCGGCGGAACGCATGCTGTTGGCGATCGGCGAACCCGAAGCCATCGACACCCGCAACAATCCGCGCCTGTCGCGCCTGTTCGCCAACAAGGTCATCAAGATTTACCCGGCCTTCCGCGAATTCTACGGCATGGAAGAAGTGATCGAGCAGGTCGTCGCCTATTTCCGCCACGCCGCCCAGGGCCTCGAGGAAAAGAAGCAGGTGCTGTACCTGCTCGGGCCGGTCGGTGGCGGCAAGTCGTCGATCGCCGAACGCCTCAAGCATCTGATGGAACGGGTGCCTTTCTACGCCATCAAGGGCTCGCCGGTGAACGAATCGCCGCTCGGCCTGTTCGACCCCGACGAGGACGCCGACATCCTCGAAAAGGAATACAATATCCCGAGCCGCTATCTCAATCGCGTGCTCAGCCCGTGGGCGGTCAAGCGGCTGCATGAATATGGCGGCGACATTCGCCAGTTCCGCGTCGTCAAGCGGTATCCGTCGCAGCTGAGCCAGCTCGGTATCGCCAAGACCGAGCCTGGCGACGAGAACAACCAGGACATCTCGTCCCTAGTCGGTAAGGTCGATATCCGCAAGCTGGAGCAGTTCAGCCAGGACGACCCCGACGCCTACAGCTTCTCCGGCGGCTTGTGCCTGGCAAACCAGGGCCTGCTCGAATTCGTCGAAATGTTCAAGGCGCCGATCAAGGTGTTGCACCCGTTGCTGACCGCGACCCAGGAAGGCAATTTCAAGGGCACCGAAGGCTTCGGCGCCATTCCCTTCGACGGCATCATCCTGGCCCACTCCAACGAATCCGAGTGGAAGGCCTTCCGCAACAACAAGAACAACGAGGCCTTCCTCGACCGTATCTACATCGTCAAGGTGCCCTACTGCCTGCGCGTCACCGAGGAAGTGAAGATCTACGAGAAGCTGCTGCGCAATTCGGCCCTGGCCGACGCGGTATGCGCGCCGGATACGCTCAACATGATGGCGCAGTTTTCGGTGCTGACCCGCCTGAAGGAGCCGGAAAATTCCAGCCTGTTCTCGAAGATGCAGATCTATGACGGCGAAAGCCTGAAGGACACCGACCCCAAGGCCAAGTCCTACCAGGAATATCGCGACTATGCCGGCGTCGACGAAGGCATGAGCGGCGTGTCGACGCGCTTTGCCTTCAAGATCATCTCGCAGGTGTTCAACTTCGATTCGCTCGAGGTCGCCGCCAATCCGGTCCACCTGATGTACGTGCTGGAGCAGCAGATCGAGCGCGAACAGTTCCCGCCCGAGACCGAGCAGAAATACCTGTCCTATATCAAGGAGCACCTGTCGGCGCGCTATGTCGACTTCATCGGCAAGGAAATCCAGACCGCCTATCTCGAATCCTATTCGGAATACGGCCAGAACATCTTCGACCGCTACGTCACCTATGCCGACTACTGGATCCAGGACCAGGAATACCGCGATCCGGACACCGGCGAAATCTTCGACCGGGCCTCGCTGAACAACGAGCTGGAAAAGATCGAGAAGCCGGCGGGCATGAGCAACCCGAAGGACTTCCGCAACGAGATCGTCAACTTCGTGCTGCGGGCGCGCGCCAACAACGGCGGCAAGAACCCGTTGTGGACGTCCTACGAAAAGCTGCGCGCCGTCATTGAGAAAAAGATGTTCTCCAATACGGAGGACCTACTGCCGGTCATCTCGTTCAACGCCAAGGCCTCGGCCGACGAGCAGCGCAAGCACGAGGACTTCCTCAACCGCATGGTGGAGAAGGGCTACACGTCGCGGCAAGTGCGCCTGCTGTGCGAATGGTATCTGCGGGTGCGCAAATCGACCTAGTGAACCAGTGATTTGGCATGTTGACCGTGATCGACCGCCGTCTGGCGGGCAAGAACAAGAGCATCGAGAACCGCGAGCGTTTCCTGCGCCGCTACCGGGATCAGATCCGGCAAAAGGTGGCCGACGCGGTGCGCGACCAGAGTATCCGCGACATCGACGCCGACACCTCGGTCTCCATTCCTCGCCGGGACATTTCCGAGCCGACCTTCCGCCATGGCAAGGGCGGCGTTCGCAATATCGTCCATGCCGGCAATAAGGAGTTCGTTGCCGGCGACCGCATCAAGCGGCCCTCCGGCGGCGCCGGTGGCGGTAAGCCCCAGGCCAGCGACGACGGTGAAGGCGAGGACGATTTCGTCTTCACCCTGACGCGCGAAGAGTTCATGAACTATCTGTTCGAAGACCTGGAACTGCCGCGCCTGGCCCGCACAGAAGTCGTGACCGCCACCGACTTCAAAACCCATCGCGCCGGCTTTTCAGCCACCGGAGCGCCGGCCAATCTTCATGTCGTTCGCTCCCTGCGCAATGCCATCGGCCGGCGTATCGCCCTCAGCACTCCGGCCAACCGGCGCATCCGCGAGCTGGAAGCCGAACTGGCAGAGCTTCTGGAAGGCGACGCTGACAACGACGCCGTCGTCGCCCTGAAGGAAGAAATCGCCCGCCTGAAGATCCGCGTCGAGGCGACGCCCTATATCGACCCGACCGACCTGCGTTTCGTCAGCCGGGTCCGCGTACCGCAGCCCTGCGTCCAGGCGGTGATGTTCTGCATCATGGACGTGTCGGGCTCGATGGACGAAGCGCGCAAGGACCTGGCCAAGCGCTTCTTCCTGATGCTCTACCTGTTCCTGTCGCGCAGCTACGAACGCGTCGACATCGTCTTCATCCGCCACCACACGCAGGCCGACGAGGTCGACGAGGACACCTTCTTCCACTCGCGCGAAAGCGGTGGCACGGTGGTGTCGAGCGCGCTCGACCTAATGCTGAAGATTGTCAACGAGCGCTATTCGCCGAACGAATGGAACATCTACGGCGCCCAGGCCTCGGACGGCGACAACTGGAACAACGACTCCGAACGCTGCGCCGAACTGCTGACCGAGGACCTGTTGCCGCTGGTGCGCTATTTCGCCTACATCCAGGTGGTCGAGGAACAGCAGAACCTGTGGGAGGAGTATGAGGCGGTCGCCGCAACCCAGCCGCACTTCGTCATGCGCGCGGTGTCGAAACCCGGTGACATCTATCCGGTCTTCCGCGACCTGTTCAAGAAGACGGAAGCCGCATGAAATCGTCCGCCAAACCTTCTGAACGCCTGCCCTGTCCCAGTGAATGGAGTTTCGAACTCATCGAAACCTACCACGACGCCATCGCCGAGGTGGCGAAGGAATACGGCCTCGATACCTATCCGGTGCAGTTGGAGATCATCAGCGCCGAGCAGATGATGGACGCCTATGCCTCGGTCGGCATGCCGATCAACTACCGCCACTGGTCGTTCGGCAAGCGCTTCATCGCCACCGAACAGCGCTACCGCAAGGGCTACATGGCGCTGGCCTATGAGATCGTCATCAATTCCGATCCCTGCATCGCCTATCTGATGGCGGAAAACTCGATGACCATGCAGGCCCTGGTCATCGCCCACGCCGCCTACGGGCACAATTCGTTCTTCAAGAACAACTACCTGTTCAAGATGTGGACGGACGCCGATTCAATTATTGATTATCTGGTCTACGCCCGCAACTACATCTCGACCTGCGAGGCACGGCACGGCTTGGCGGCTGTCGAGGACATGCTCGATTCCTGTCACGCCCTGATGAGCCACGGTGTCGATCGCTACAAACGCCCGGCTCGGTTGTCCCTGGCGCGCGAGCAGGATCTGCGGCGGGAACGCGAGGCGCATCTGCAGGCCCAGGTCAACGAGCTGTGGCGCACCTTGCCGAAGGCCAAGAAAAAGGCCGCTGGCGAAAAGAGCCAACGCTTTCCGCAGCAGCCCGAAGAGAATCTCCTCTATTTCATCGAGAAGAACGCGCCGCTGCTGGAACCGTGGCAGCGCGAGATAATCCGCATCGTACGCAAGGTGGCGCAGTACTTCTACCCGCAGCGCCAGACCCAGGTGATGAACGAAGGCTGGGCGACCTACTGGCACTACACGCTGCTCAACACCCTCTATGATCGCGGGCGGCTGACCGACGGCTTCATGATGGAATTCCTGTCGTCGCACTGCAACGTGGTCACCCAGCCGACGGTCAACGACCGCTGGTACAGCGGCATCAACCCCTATGCGCTCGGCTTCGCCATGATGCGCGACATCCGCCGCATCTGCGAGGCGCCGACCGACGAGGACCGGCGCTGGTTCCCGCAGCTGGCCGGCACGCCGTGGCGCGAGGGACTCGACTTCGCCATGCGCAATTTCAAGGACGATTCCTTCATTCTGCAATACCTGTCGCCAAGGCTGATCCGCGAATTCCGCCTGTTCGCCTTGCGAGACGACGCGGCCGAGAGCGATATCGAAGTATCGGCGATTCACGACGACGCCGGTTACGCCGAAGTCCGCCGCCATCTGGCGCGGCAATACGACATCAGCCAGAACGATCCTGATATTCAGGTCTGGTCGGTCGACCGGCGCGGCGACCGCAGCCTGACCCTGCGACATACCTCCGGCGATGGACGGCCGCTCGATGACTCCGCACCGGAACTTATCAAACACGTGCGCCGGCTGTGGGGCTTTCCGGTGCGCCTGGAATGCACGGATGCCTCCGGTCGCGTGCGCCAAACCCTGACCGAACAGGCGGCCGAATAGGTCACGTGTCCCTGTGGCGCTGGCCCCACACCTGGGTCCTCTTCGCCGCCAGGATGTGTAAATGGCGTCCCACTCGCCTGTTTGTATTCACCCTGTCACAATTTCTAACCATAAGTTCCGTCGGGTTGGCTTCAGTGTACCGATGAGAACTGCTGGCGGACCGCGCTTTGCGCTCTGCCGTCTAATGGGCTGAATTAAAGAGACAAATTTCCTACAAGCGGCGGCCGTTCGCGGCCGCGGTCGATACCTTGTGCGCGCGGACATCCTGTCCCGCCACAGGCGGCGAAGCCATGGTTGATCGAGCGGTAAAAAGGGGATGGGCTATGCGGAAGAAATCTGGAAAGCCGGCGTCTGTTCGTAAAAATTCGGGCACAAAATGGCAGAAATTGGGCTCGACCTCGTCGTGGCTGGCCATCGGTCTGGCGGTTTCCGTCCCTTTCGCCGCCAGTATGGTCGCGCCACCAGCCGAAGCCGCCATTCCCGTCGTTGCGGTCGGCGACAACGTGACCAACCCGGTCACCGGCTCGGCGGAAAAGGTCGTTGAGGTCGTGTCGTCGTCGACCGTGCGGACGGATCAGGGCAATATCATCCTGCTGGCGGCGACCGTCGGCGACGTGATCACCGTGCCGAACTCGACCACAACCTACACGGTTGACACGATTACCAAGAACGCCGCCGGTCGCGTCATTTCGGTGACCGCCAAGGACAGCGGCGGCACGTCCCACCCCTTCAACAGCGTCACCGATAAGTCTGCGGACATCAACGCCGTGCCGAGTTTCGGACCGGGGAGCGGCGGGTCAGGCACCAGCGCGTTCACGGTGGCGCCTCAGCCCGGCGACTTCAACTACGTCAACTCCAACATCGGCCAGTCCGGCGGCGACGGCCATGATGGCGGCGGGGTTAGCGTCTGCTTCGGCCTTCTCGGCTGCGTCACCATCGCCTACAGCCCAAGCGCCGGTGGCGACGGCGCGCCGGGACAGACGATCGACGACACTCTGACGGCGGCCAACCTGGGCAGCCAGCCCAACTTCCATACCAATACCGATAAGCTGCCGGGGATACTGGTCTCCAGCATCGGCGGCAACGGCGGCCAGGGCGGCGACGCCTTCGGCAACATCTCGGCGGCGCCGGGTGGCAAGGCCGGTGCGGGCGGCGCGGTCACCCTGCATAACAACGTCAACGTCGTTACCACCGGCGTCGATGCCTATGGCATCTTCGCCCAGAGTCGCGCTGGCAAGGGCGGGCAGGGTGGCACCGGCTATATCGCCTCGACCGGCGGCGGCGGCGGCAGCGCGGCCCAGGCCGGGGACGTGAGCGTCTATAACTTCGGCAACATCACCACCACCAATACCGGTGCCGTTGGCATCCAGGCCCAGAGCCTGGGTGGCGCCGCTGGCGGCGGCGGCGACAGCTACGGTATCGTCGGTGAAGGCGGCGGCGGCAGCAGTGGCGGCAACGGCGGCGCGGTTCTGGTCGAAAACCACGGCAAGATCCAGACCCTTAAGGACGGCGCCCACGGTATCCTGGCACAATCCATCGGCGGGTCCGGCGGTAACGGTGGCACGTCCGGTGGCCTGATTGCGCTGGGCGATTCCGGCTCCTCGGGCGGCAACAGCGGCACGGTCACCGTCACCAATGCCGGCGCCATCGACACCACTGGCGCCTATGCCCGCGGCGTCTTCGCCCAGTCGGTCGGCGGCGGTGGCGGCAGCGGTGGTTTCAGCGGCGGGCTGGTGGCTATCGGCGGCAGCGGCAGTTCGGGCGGCACCGGGGGTGTCGTTAACATCACCAACAACGGCACCGTCATCACGCGCGGTCTCGGTGCCGCCGGTTTGTTCGGCCAAAGCGTCGGCGGCGGCGGTGGCGCGGGCGGCGGCTCCGGCGGCCTGGTCAGTATCGGCGGCCAGGGCGACTCTGGCGGCGACGGCGGCCAGGTGACCCTCGGCGGATCCGGCTCGGTGACGACGATAAACAATGACGCGGCGGCCATTTTCGCCCAGAGTGTCGGCGGCGGCGGCGGATCCGGTGGCTTCGCCGCGTCGGGCGGGCTGTTCGCCAGCGTCGCGGTCGGCGGCGATGGCGCCAAGGGCGGTATCGGCGGCACGGTCAGCGCCACTTCGACCGGCGATCTGCTCACGCGCGGTGACCGGTCCTACGGCGTTTTTGCCCAGTCGGTGGGCGGCGGCGGTGGCAGCGGCGGTTTTGCCGTTGCTGGTTCGATCGGTGCCTTCGGCTCGGTCAGCGTCGGCGTTGGCGGCGGCGGTGGCGACGGCGGTCTGGGTGGCCATGCTACGGCCAATACCGGCGGCACAATCACGACCCATGGCGAAAACGCGCACGGCTTGTACGTCCAATCGGTCGGCGGCGGTGGCGGTACGGGTGGTTACGCCTTCGCCGGGGCTCTAAGCGGGGGCATCGGCGCCTCGATCTCGGCCTCGGTGGCGGTCGGCGGTTCCGGTGGCAAGGGCGGCATCGGCGGCCTGGTCGACGTCACCAATGACGCCAATATCGAGACCTTTGGCACCAATTCCCACGCCCTGTTCGCCCAGTCGGTCGGTGGCGGCGGTGGCGATGGCGGCTGGGCCGGGTCGTTCGCGGCCGCCGGTTCAGACGGCTTTGCCGGCTCGCTGTCGGCCAGCGTCGGCGGCGGCGGCGGTGACGGCGGCCTCAGCCAGAAGGTCACAGTCAATTCCACCGGGACGCTCAAGACCCATGAAGATGGCTCGCACGGCCTGTTCGCCCAGTCCGTTGGCGGCGGCGGCGGCAACGGCGGTTTTGCAGTCTCCGGTGCCGTTTCGATCGGTGCCGGTGGCGCCGGCAATCTGAAACTGTCGCTCGGCGGCGATGCTGGCAAGGGCGGCAAGGGCGGCCTGGTCGATGTAACCAGCCTCGATGACGTGACGACCAGCGGCGCCTACGCGGACGGCATTCTAGCCCAGTCGGTCGGCGGCGGCGGCGGCAATGGTGGTTGGTCGGGCACGTTCGGCGTGGCGGCCAGTCCGTCGACCTCGGTCGATGCCGGCGCCTCGGTCGGCGGGACGGGCGGCGACGGCGGCATAGCCGACATGGTCAAGGTCAAGACGACGGGTAAGATCAATACCACTGGCACCGGCTCAATGGGCCTGATCGCCCAGTCGATCGGTGGCGGTGGCGGCAATGGCGGCTTTTCGCTGGCCGGTAATTTCGCCTTCGGTTCCAATGCCGTGGCGCTGGGCGTTGCCGTCGGCGGTTCAGGCGGCGGTGGCGGCCAGGGCGGTGAGGTCAAGGTCGACAGCGGCGCCAGCATCCACACCACCGGCGAAGGCGGCAACGCCTTGCTGGCACAGTCGGTTGGCGGCGGCGGCGGCAATGGCGGCTGGAGCGGTGCCCTGTCCGGTGCCGGCGGTGCGTCCAATGCCGTCGCGCTCAACGCCTCGGTCGGCGGCAATGGCGGCAATGGCGGCGATGCGCTCGGCGTCACGGTCGACACCAGCGGCACGTTGTGGACCGAAGGCAAGCAGGCCTATGGTCTGCTGGCGCAATCGGTCGGCGGCGGCGGCGGCAACGGCGGTTTTGCCCTGTCCGGCTCCCTGAGCGGCGCCGGCGAAAACTCGGTCTCCGGCGGCGTCGCCGTCGGCGGCTGTTTCTCCATCAGCTCGGTCTGCAAGGGCGGCAATGCTGGCGCAGTCACTGTCCACACCCGCGAGGCCATCCAGACGGGCGACGAGCTGTCGACCGGCCTGGTCGCCCAGTCGATCGGCGGTGGTGGCGGCAATGGTGGCTGGGTCGGCCAGATCAACGGCGCTTTCGGGGAATCCAAGTCGGCCTCTCTCGGCCTGGCGCTCGGCGGTAACGGTGGCAATGGTGGCAACGGGTTGGGGGTCACGGTTACCGCCGACAAATGGATTTCCACCACGGGCGACAACGCTAGCGGTCTGCTCGCCCAGTCGGTCGGCGGCGGTGGCGGCAACGGCGGTTTCGCTATTTCCGGTGCTCTATCGGGCGGCGGTGGCAACAGCCTGTCGCTGGCGGCGGCGCTCGGCGGTTGCCTGGTACAGCAGGCGGCCTATACGGGCGGTGCCATGCCATCGTGCTCCGGTGGTACCGGCGGTATCGTCAACGTGACCACCAAGGATTCAATCTCGACCACTGGCAACCTGTCCAGCGGTTTGATCGCTCAATCGCTCGGCGGCGGCGGCGGCAACGGCGGCTGGGCCGGGGCGCTGGCCGGCACGCTCAACCAGGACCGGTCGGTGTCGATCGGTGCCTCGCTTGGCGGTTTCGGCGGCGTCGGCGGCAAGGCCGAAGCCGTTACCGTGACGAGCCAGGGCGCAACCATCTCTACCAAGGGCGACGAAGCCTACGGCCTGCTGGCGCAATCGGTCGGTGGCGGCGGGGGCAACGGCGGCATGGCGTTGTCGGCGACCTTCGGCCTGTCGAAGTCGGTCAACGTCTCCCCCTCGCTCGGTGGTTTCGGGGGCAAGGGCGGTGAAGGCGGCACGGTCACGGTCAATAACGTGGCCGATATTTCGACCCTCGGCGACTCTTCGATCGGCCTGGTCGCGCAGTCGGTCGGCGGCGGCGGCGGCAACGGCGGCAATGCCGGCGACATCGCGCTCGGTGGCTCGGAGTCGATCAACGTTACCGCGGCCATCGGCGGCAAGGGCGGCGACGGCAATATCGCCAAGCTGGTCGATGTCGATAATGACGGCGACATTACCACCGGCGGCGACCTGGCGTACGGTCTGTTGGCCCAGTCGATCGGCGGCGGCGGCGGCAACGGCGGCATGGCCGGCCTCGACAAGAAGTTCTGGGGCGAATACTTCACCGGCCAGGGATGTATCAACAGCAATTGCTTTGGCGACGGTGGCGGCGGTGCCCTATCCGGCGGCTTCGGCAAGAAGACGCAGAGCGTCGCCATCTCGGTCGGCGGCTTTGGCGGCACCGGCGGTGATGGTGGCGCCGTCATCGTCGACAATTCCGGCGCCCTGACCACCAAGGGTGACGACGCCTATGTTCTGTTCGCCCAGAGCGTCGGCGGCGGTGGTGGCAACGGCGGCGTGGCGACCTCAGTCGCCGCCGGCGTGGGCGCCAGCGACTCCGGCTCGTATGCGGTAACGCTGGGCGGCTTTGGTGGCGCCGCTGGCAACGGCAAGGCGGTGTCGGTCACCAACTCAGGCGTGCTGCATGCCATCGGGGCCGGGTCCGCCGCCATCATGGCACAGTCGGTCGGCGGCGGCGGCGGTACCGGTGGTGACGCTCGTGGATTCTACTTGCAGCGCGCTCAGGACAAGAAGACCAAGAGCGGCTTCGAGCTGGCCATTGCGGTTGGCGGCTTCGGCGGCGCGGCCGGCAATGGCGACAAAGTCACGGTCGACAACAGCGGTAGTATTTTAACGGAAAAAGCCGACGGCATCGGCATCTTCGCCCAGAGCGTCGGCGGCGGTGGCGGGTCGGGCGGCAAGGCCTCGACCAGCGGCGACGAGATCAACGCGTTGTTCGAAAACGACTCGGTTGACGACAAGAAGAAATGGCGCGTCGCCATCGGCGGGTCCGGCGGTGCAGCCGGCAACGGTGGTGAGGTCGACGTCACCAATTCCGGCACTATCAAGACACTCGAAGGCGGCGCCCACGGCATCTTCGCCCAGAGCGTCGGCGGCGGTGGTGGTGACGGCGGCGGCGCGGGCGCCGGCCTATCGGGTCGTGTCGCCATTGGCGGCTTTGGTGCGGCGGCCGGCAATGGCGGCTTTGTGAAAGTCGTCAACAACGGCAGCATCGATACCTTCGGCATGGCCTCGCACGGCATCTTCGCCCAGTCGATCGGTGGCGGGGGCGGCACCGGTGGCAACGCCAACTTCGGTTCCGACCGCTCCGCCTATGACGACATCGTCAAGAAGATCCGCATCGAAGGCAAGAACGCCGGCAAGAAGCTGTATGAAGACCGCTTCAAGAAGGAGATCAGCTTCGCCATGGGCGGCTTTGGCGGCGCGGCCGGCAATGGCGGCGATATTCGGGTCGACAACAACGGCTCCATCCATACCCACGACGATCTGTCCTACGGCATTTATGCCCAAAGTGTCGGCGGCGGCGGCGGGGACGGCGGCAATGGTTACATGTCGGGCGCGCGCAAGTTCACCATCGGCGGTGTCGGCGGTACGTCCGGCGACGGCGGCGACATCGTCATCAACAACAAGGGCTCGATTACGCTCGACGGCTTCGGTGCCTACGGCATTTTCGCCCAGTCAATCGGCGGCGGCGGCGGCAAGATCGGCGACCTGGGCCTGGGCGTCGAGAAGTTCTCGCTCGACACCAGCATCTTGGCTCAATTTGCCCTTGGCGGCGGTGACGGCGGCGACATCACCATCAACTCCAGCGGC
>CAYULN010000172.1:0-11227 GCA_964445605.1 uncultured Caulobacteraceae bacterium
AAGGCCGCTGCCAACGAGAAACTGGTGCTGAAGCTGGCGCCAGAATCGGTGACCGTGGTCGGGTTGGAGTAGGGGTTTAAAGACGTGGGGTCGCAGACCCCACACCCCACGACTTAACCTCCCTCAAACCGCCACGGGCCACCCATCCGCCGTCCAGTTCAGCTTCTGGATCCGCAGGGTCGGCCGGCCATTATTCTGCGCGTCATAGGCGTGGTAGACGATGTAGTCCGCGTTCGTATCCTGAAGGATGGCGCAATGGCCAGGTCCCTTGAAGCGCTTGGTCGGGTCCATATCGGCACTTAATACCAGAGTGCCGCCGCCGCTGAGCATCTTCTTGCCGTGGCGGTCAACATATGGCCCCTTCACGTCCTTCGACCGGCAAACCACCGTGTAATAGGTGCTGTTCACGCCCCGGCAGCAGAAATCATAAGACGCGAACAGGTAGTACCAATCGCCCTTGCGGATGATGAAGGCGCCTTCGATCGCGTCCGGCGCTTCGCGTTCCGCCAGCGAGAGGAAGTTTGGCTTGGCCTCTTTCGGCTTACCCGTCGTCGGGTCGAGCGCCACCAGCTTCAAACCACTCCAGAAGCTTCCCAGGGCCAGCCAATGCCGTCCCTTGGCGTCGACGATCAGGTTCGGATCGATGGCGTTGAAATTGTCGTCCGGGTGGGTGGCGACCACCAGTCCCTGGTCTTTCCAGCCGAAATCGGCGCGGGTCGTGTCGAGCGTCGGCGTCGCCATCAAGCCGATCACCGACTGGTTCTTGCCAAACAGCGAGGCCGCGTAATATAGCCGGAATTCATTGTTTTCAAAGGAAATATCTGGCGCCCACGCACCTCTGGTATCCGGAATGGCCTGCGTCACCCAATCGGGAAAGGTTTGCATGACCGCGCCCTTGAACGTCCAGGCGCGCAGGTCGGGCGAAGTCCGCCAGTGAATCAGACCCTTCCCCTCGCGCATCTGGCTGGTGCAGAACAGGTGATAGGTTCCACCTTCACGGATGATGCAGGGATCGTGCACCGGTGACAGGTCGCCGCTCAGGGAATCATTCAGCGAAGGTTCCGCACCGGCCCGAAGTGAGGCCAATCCGCAGGCCCCCAGCGCCATTGCACCGCCCAAGGCCAACCGCCGCGTCCATACCGTTTTTTCCATCCTGGCCGCTCCTTTTTGCGGTTTTTTATACAAACGACTTTCCTGGTGAAAACCGCCGGAGACCGTGTGCAAAACGTTCGAAAAAAGGCGCTGTCACATTCGCAACAGCGCCCGACTAGGGAGAACATCAATGCCGTCGGCCGAAGCGGCAAATGCCACTCCGGCCAAGGTTTTCTTACATCTTCCAGCGGAAGCCGACAGCCACCTGGCGGCCGATTTCGACCGTGCCGAAGTTGGTGGTGTCCGGCGTGCCGGCCGTACCGAAGTGGTAGTATTCCTGTTGCTTCTCGTTGGTGATGTTCACCGCATCGATATCGAAGGACATCTTGTCGTTGATGTCATAGGTGAACTGGAAGTCCAGGCTCTTTTCCGGCTTGCGCCAGATACCGATCGGGTTGGCGAACAGACGGGCTTCGTTGCGGGCCAAGAAGTTGTTCCGCCAGACATAGGACAGGCGCGAGCTGACCGGCCCCTTTTCGTAAGCCAGGGTCGCGTTGTAGGAGTAACGCGACACACCGAAGAACGGCGTCTTTTCCTGACCGATGATATTGCCCTGGGTATCGGTGTCCGGCACGTTCTGCGACGAGCTGAGCGCCGTGACACTGCCTTGGAGACCGAGGCCGTCCAGAATACCCGGCAGCCACTTCGGGAAATAGACGACGCCAAGTTCGGCGCCGCTCAGCTTGCCATCCGAGGCGTTGACCGGCTGAGTGACCACGAAGGTGTTGGTGTTCAGGCCGCTGCCGGTGATGTTCTGCTTGCGCACCAGCGGCACGACGAGGCCCTGGATGTCGCGATTGAACAGCGTGCCGTAGACCGAGCTGTCCTTCGAGAAATACCATTCGGCCGTCAAGTCGGTATTCTTCGAATAGGTCGGTTGCAGGTCGGGGTTACCGCCGCTGCCCGAACCATAACCAACATTGGTCAGGTCGCCGGTCAGGTTGAATACCGGGTTCAGGTCGCCGAAGTTCGGCCGGCGCAGGGTTTCACCGTAGTTGAAGCGCAGCACGACATCATTGGAGGCGTCGTAGCGTATCGTCAGGCTCGGCAGGGCCTTGGTGGTCTTCTTCTTGGCAGAGCCCGAGGTTTTGGGATCCGGCGCATCGGCGACGTTGTCCCAGCCGTAGAATTTCATATCGGTCGAAACGTTGACGTACCGCACACCCCAGTTGGTCCGCAGGCGATGATCGAACAACTGCGAATCTGTGTCCGCCATCAGATAAATCTGCGTGGTCTTCTCATCGATATCGAAGGTGCGGTGCATCTTGAGTTGCGCCGTCGTGCGGAAGCCCGAATGGACGCTGTGGTAGAGGTTGCGCACGTCGTCGATGTGATCGCGGATGTAATAGCCGTTGGGCTCCATCCAGGTTGACGGCACGTCGGCGATACCGGACCAGAAGCCGCTGGTCGTGTACTGGAAGCCCGAATCGAGGGTCGCCAGATTGCGACCAAGACCCGCGTCGTCGCTCTGCGTCCGATTGTTTTCGTTGGCATTGCGGTCGTCGATACGGACACCGGCGCTGATCTTGGTGAAGATGCCACCATCGGGCGTATAGACGCCGTTGACTGAAATTGTGCCGGCGCTGCCTTGGTTGCGGTTGGCGTTGTCATAAAACTGCGCCACGTTCCAGGTCGAGGCCTTGGTCAGGAGGCTGTTGTCGTCGAAATGGAAGGCGGCCAACCCATCGCCCTGGTTGAAGTCGACGATGATCTGGTTAGCCACCCGGTCGATCCGCATAGCGGTGAATTCCGAATGGAATATGCTGCGTTGCGCCGACAGGTCGGCATTCAGCTTCAGCTTGCCGAGGTCCCACTTGCCATTCAAGGCATAGACATAGGAATCGGTGGTGTTGGTCTGAAGGTCGCCAGAGTTGAAGCCGTAAACGGCGCCAACGGTTCGGGTCTTCATGATGTTCGTGTTCGGATAAAGCGTGATGGTCGAGGCCGGATTCGGGCCCAAGTTGCCCCACCAGTCGACGAACGAGAACAGCAGGTTGTTGAATGTGGTGTTACGATATCCGTCATACAGGAACTCGAACGTGTAAACCGAGGTGTCGTTCGGCGCCCATTGCAAGGCCAGGTTGGCCGATGGCCGATCGCGATCGCCAAGCAGGTCGCTCTGGAAGATGGCGTCGCGCGACAGCAGGTACGGATATTGGGTCGTACCACCAAGGAAGTTCAAGGTGGCGTTGGGGGCTTCGGACAGGCCCGCGTTCGTACCCGCCGGCCATCCGCTGAAAATGCGCTGCAGCGGCGTATAGCCCGGCGGATCCTGGCTCGCCGTCGCGCTGGCAAACGGCACCAAGGCGCCTGGCGTCACGCTTTCATTGCGATAATTGGTCTTGACGTCGGCAATGTTCAGCAAGGCCCCGAAGTCGCCGTTCGATGTATGCCAACGGTTGCTGAACAGGATGCTGCCTTGCGGGTTCCACTTCTTGGCCGGTTCCAGATAGGAATCGCGGAGCGCAACGGAGACTTCCGAACCCTTGAAATCGAACGGACGCAGCGTGGAGACGTCGATCTGGCCGGCGATACCGGCTTCGATCTGATCGGCGGCGCGAGTCTTATAGACGTCGATCTGGCGGACCAGGGTCGAAGGAATATCCTGCAGCGATTCCTGGCGGTTCGACGCCGTGAAGACCAGACGACCGTTCCAGGTGGTGGTGATGTCGGGCAAACCACGAATCGAGATGGTGCCGACTTCGCCGCCGGCGCGGTCGGTAACCTGAACGCCGCTGACCCGTTGCAGGGCTTCGACGACGTTGTTGTCCGGCAGTTTGCCGATGTCTTCGGCCACGACCGATTCGACTACCTGCGTGGCCTTGCGCTTGTTGTTCAAGCTGGCGGTCAAGCTGCCGCGAACGCCCTTAACGATGACGACCGTGTTGTCGTCGGCCGCCGGAGCATCCGCAGCATAGGCCGTCTGGACTGCCAGGCCTAGCGCCAGAGCGGAAACCGCCAGGGTCAAGGTGGATTTGAAGATTTTTGAGCCGCGCGCACGGCGCTGAGCTGACGTCTTGTCAGTCATTTGCATTCCCTCCGTTAACTTTTGGTCCGCTTATATCTCGAACTCTGACGATAGTTTTGTCAGACAAATAATCAGAGTCAAGAGCGCCAAGGGGGAATTTCACAAATTTGTCTGATTAGTTAATCGTATTGTCGCAATTTCACAACAAACTCAACCCTCTGAAATATATTATAATTGTCGATTAATTATATTATTTTTTCCATATGCCGCCATGCTGCTTTGCAACAAGACCTTTATTTTAAAAGGATTTGAGAAAAAAGGCCGTTTTTTGTACGACAAATAAAGCCGGATTCGCACCTGAGTGGACCCGGCCGTTAATAGACTGAGGATTTCGGAAATAACGGGCCGTAGGCGACTCAGACGGCCAGGGTGAAAACGTTCCAGGACAGGGGCTTGAGTTGCGCCGTGAACCGGTTGCCCGCGACCCGGGCGGTGCCGTTCGCCGACGGCGTGACGGCGTTCTGGTCGTCGCGGGTATTGGCCTTCTTGCGGTCGGCGTGGTGCAATTCGGTGGCGCCGGTCACCTTTAGCCCATCGCCCAATCCGCGCAGGTCGAGTTCGAGGTCCATGGCCTCCCCGGCGCGATTAAGCGCCATCACGCCGACCTCGCCGGTCTTCGGGTTGTAGATGGCGGCGGCCAGCAGACGCGGCACTTCGCCGTGCGCCTTGGTGGTGAAGTGGGTGGTGTCGACCTTCAGGCGCAGCACTTCGCCGTGGCCGAGTCTGGAAGCGTCGGCGAACGGATAGAAGATGGTCTGGCGCCAAGCGTCGCCGCCGGTTTCGGTCATGATCGGACCGATGACGTTGACCAGCTGGGCGATGCAGGCGGCTTTGACGCGGTCGGCATTGTTGATCAGCACGATCAACGCGCCGCCGACGACCAGGGCGTCCTCGAAGCTGTAGATTTCCTCAAGCAGTTCCGGCGCCTGCGGCCAGCCGGGTTTCTTCAGGTGCTCCGGCACGTGGGTACGGTACCAGACGTTCCATTCGTCGAAGCTGAGCATGATGCGCTTCTTGGAGCGGCGCTTGGCGGCGACGGCATCGGCGACGGCGGCGATTTCCTTGATGTAAAAGTCGAGATTGTCGATTTCGGCGAAGAAATCGGTGATGTCGTCGGTATCGTTGCGGAAATAGGCGTGCAGCGAGATGAAATCGACCTGGTCGAAGCACAGGTCGAGCACCTCATATTCCCACTTGGCGTAGGTCGGCATGGCGCGCTGCGACGAGCCGCAGGCCGCCAGTTGCAGGTCCGGCGATATCCAGCGCATGATCTTGGCGGTTTCCTGGGCGATGCGACCGTATTCCTGAGCGGTCTTGGCGCAGGTCTGCCATGGGCCGTCCATCTCGTTGCCCAGGCACCAAAACTTGATGTCGTGCGGCTTGTCGAAACCGTGGCTCTTGCGCAGGTCGGAGAACTTGGTGCCACCGGGGTGGTTGCAGTATTCGATGAAATCGCGTGCTTCAGAAGGACCACGGGTGCCGAGATTGACGGCGAACATCGGTTCCAGGTCGGCGGCCCTGCACCAGGTCACGAATTCGTTGGTGCCGAACTGATTGGTCTCGGTCGACGCCCAGGCCAGGTCGAGGCGCACCGGGCGCTGGTCCTTCGGGCCGACGCCGTCTTCCCAGTCATAGCCGCTGAGGAAATTGCCGCCCGGATAGCGGACGATGGTCGGGCCCAGTTCGCGGGTCAGGGCCAGGACGTCCTGGCGGAAGCCGTTGGCATCGGCGGTCTTGTGGCCGGGCTCGTAGATGCCGCCGTAGACACAGCGGCCCAGGTGTTCGACGAAGGTGCCGAAGACGCGGCGGTCAAGCGGCGCGATGATGAAGTCGCGGTCAGCGACAAGGGTGGATTTCAGGGCCATGGGGGAGTCTCGGCTAATTCAGAGGAGGTGGAAAAGCAGGTCGTTGACGCGGTGCTCGGCGTCCTGGAGCGCCTTGTCGACCGGTTTGTGGCCGGTAATCGCCGACGCCATCTCGTCGCCGACGATGTCCTGAATGGCGAACTGGCGCTGGATGTCCTGGGGCAGGGTCTGGCCCTCGTGGGCCAGTTCGACGATGTCCTGGCGGTGCGGCAGGGCCAGGTACTTGGCGCTGTCGGCCACGGGCTGCTGGCTCGGCAGGTGGCCGGTACGCGCCCAGTCATAGTCGTGTTGCTGCAGGAAGCGCAGCAGACGCAGGACGGCGGCGCGTTGTTGCGGCGTGCGGTCGCGTTTCGGCACCACCCAGGCGTGGCCGTCGACATAGGCCAGCTGCGGCGAGCCGTACAGCATCGGATAGGGCTTGACCGTATAGGCGTGGTAGAGCGGGCGGCCGGCGGTTTCGGACTCGGCGGTGAAGGTGCCGATCATCCAGGTGCCGACCAGGCAGACGCCGCCTTTGCCGTTCAGGAAGGCCGCCATCGAGGCCGGATAGTCCTGGCCCGGCGCCATCAGGCCCTCGGCATAGATGGTGCGGAACAGTTCGACCACGCGGCGCGCCTCGGGCGTGTCGAGCTTGATGTGCTTCGGGTCCGGGAAGAAGACGGCGTGCTGGTCGAGCAGGTAAGTGTAGAGGTTGCGCACGAAGGCGGCGCGTTCGTTGTCGGTCGGTTGCAACAGGTACGGCAGTCCCGTCCTGGCCTTGAATTGGCGCGCCTGGGCCAGTAGTTCATCCGGCGAATGCGGCAGGATGGGCTCGCCATCCTTCATCAGTCCGGCCTTGGCGAACAGATCGGTATTGATCTGCCAAAGCTGCGTCCAGTTGTCGAACGGCATGCCGTAGACATGGCCGCCAATGGTCACGCCCTTGCGGGCCGATGGGGTGAAGACGGCTGGATCGATTCCATATTTCGCGAAATCCTGATCAAGCGGTTCGATCAGATGGCGCGAGGCATAGTCGGGCATCGCCGACATGTGCATGACCGTGACGTCGGGCGGATCGCCGGCGGCATATTCGGCCGACAGCTGATCATAGCCGGGCCAGGCGGCGATATTGACGTTGAGCCGGATATCCGGGTTTTCCTTTTCGAACTCGTCAAGCAGGCCGGTGACCACTTCGCATTCGCCGTCCGGGTTGCGCAGCGGCGGCTGGCCCTTGGGGACATTGGCGCGGCATTCGCCGAAGATGCGCTGCACGGTGATGGTGGTGTGCGTGTCCTTGGGCTGGCAGGCCGTAAGGGCAAGCAATGCGATGAGGCAAAGGGCAGCTTTTTTGTTGGTCGCAATTTTTAACGAAAAAGTGCGGAACACTTTTTCTAAATGTGCTCGCCTCATCGCACCGCCGCTCCCGACACCGCCTTGACGATGTACTTCTGGAAGATGACGTAGACGATCAGGATCGGCACCGAGGCGAACACCGCCTGGGTCATCAGGTAGCCCAGGCCGCTGGTCTGGGCGAAATTGATCTGCGACGACGCCAGCCCGACCGTCAGGGTGAACATCTCGGCGCGGGTGGCGGAAATCAATGGCCACCAGTAATCGTTCCAGGAAGCCAGAAAGGTGAAGATGCCGAGCGTCGCCTGGGCCGGCAGGGTGAGCGGCAGCAGGACCTTCCAGAACACCTGGAACCGGTTGGCGTTATCAAGGAGGGCCGCCTCGTCCAGCTCCTTCGGGATAGCGCGGAAATACTGCGTCATCAGGAAGACGCCGAACGGGGCGGCGAGGCCGGGCAGGATCAGACCCGGGTAGGAATTGTGCAGGTGCAGGGCGCTGAACATCTGGTGGCGGGTGATGATCACCGCCTGCTCGGGGATGGCCAGGCCGAACAGCACGAACAGGAACAGTTTGTCGCGGCCGGGGAAGTCGAGCCGGGCGAAGCCGTAGCCGGCGAGCGAGGACAGGATCAGCACGCCGAGCGTGGTCAGGCCCGAGACGATGACCGAGTTCATCAGCCAGCGGAACACCTGGCTGTTCTGGACGATGGCGTGGTAGTTCTCGACCGTATAGGGCGGGTGGAAGGCGTTGGCCGTCGAATGCAGCAGGTCGGTATTCGACTTGATCGACAGCAGCACCGTCCAGATCAGCGGGATCAGCATGATCAGGCCGAGCACGATCAGGAGGATCAGCACAGCGCCTTCGCGAAGGGTTTTGCCCTGTTGCAGGTTCATTGCGCCGCCCCCCTGTTGCGGGACGTCACCAGGTATTGGATCAACGTGGCGATCAGGATGATGGCGAACAGGATCTGCGAGGCGGCGGCGGCATAGCCGATGTCCCAGCGGCGGAAACCGATTTCGAAGATGAACAGCACGATCGGCCGCGAGGCGCCGTTGGGGCCACCTTGCGTGATCAATTGCGGTTGGCCGAACAGCTGGAATTGCAGGACGCACTGGAAGATGGCGACCAAGATGACGGTGCGGCTCAAGGACGGCAGAGTGATCGACCACAGGGTGCGCAGCCACGAACTGTTATCAAGCGCGGCGGCTTCGTAGATGTCCTGCGGTATCTGCTGCAATGCCGACAGGTAGAGCATCATCGGCAGGCCAAGGCACCACCAAACGGTCATCAGCGCCATGGACGGCATGACGATCCTCGGGTCGCTCAGGAACATCACCGGTGGCAAATGGAAGAAGGCCAGAACGTCAGCGACAAAACCGCCGTCCGACATCAGGATCATCCGCCAGATCAGCGTGACGATGGTCACCGACAGCACGGAAGACGAAAAGAACACCCCGCGGAAAAAGGCGGCGACGCGCGTCTGGCGATTGAGCAGCAGGGCCAGGAAGAGCGGCAAGACCGTCAGGGGCGGCACGCTCAGCAACACGAAATAGAAAGTATTGGCTACGGCTTGCAGGAACACGTCATCGCGCAGCAGGCGGCTGAAGTTTTCCAGGCCGACAAATTCGCGGCCACCGAACAAGTCGGCCTTGAATAGGCTCAAGACCACGCCGGACAGCAGCGGATAGATCAGCAAGGAGAGGAAGACGATCAGGTAGGGCGCGACGAACAGCGCATTGGACCATGACGCCCGTTTGCCCCAGGTCTTGGCTGACGTGGTCATGCAGCGTCTCCGGCATGGTAGCCATTGCCGTCAGCGTCGAACAGGTGCGCGGCGGCACCTTCGATCTTCAAGCCGACTGTATCGCCGATCTGGACGCTGCTGTTGCCTAGATCTTCGGCGGTGATCGGCAGGCCGTCGCTCAAGTTTGCATAAACCAGGGTGCGTTCACCCAAACGCTCGACCAGTTCGACTTGAGCCTTCAGGTCACCTTGATCCGTCGGGCAGACGCGCACCGATTCCGGACGCAGGCCGAGCCGCCAGTTCTGGCCACCGGGGAGGCCTTTCAGTGGCACGCGCGTGGCAACGGCAACGTCGCCCTTCAGGCGCGCGACAACAAAGCCATCCTTGTTTTCGACGGCCGCCGTCAGGAAATTCATGCGCGGCGTGCCGACGAAGCCGGCAACGAAGACATTGGCCGGGCGATTATAAATCTCCATAGGTGCACCGACCTGCTGCACCTTGCGATCCTTCATGACGACGATACGGTCGGCCAGCGTCATGGCCTCGACCTGATCGTGGGTGACCAGGATCATTGTGGCCTTGAGCCGGCGGCGCAGTTGCGCCAGCTCCAGCCGGGTGCGCATGCGCAGGGCGGCATCGAGGTTCGACAAGGGCTCGTCGAACAGGAACAGGTCCGGGTTCTTGACGATGGCGCGGCCGATGGCGACGCGCTGCTTCTGGCCGCCGGACAGTTCCCCGGGCTTGCGCGCCAGCAGGGCGTCCAGCTCAAGGATGCGTGCCGCCTCTTCGATGCGACGATTGATTTCGTCCCCGCGGACGCCGGTATTCTTCAGGCCGAACGCCATATTGTCAGCGACGGTCATATGCGGATAGAGCGCGTAGTTCTGGAAGACCAGAGCGACGCCGCGATTACCGGGCGGCAGTGTGTCGACGCGTTTGTCGCCGATGTGGATTTCGCCGTTATCGACGGTTTCGAGGCCGGCGATCAGCCGCAGCAGGGTGGTCTTGCCGCAACCCGACGGCCCGAGAAAGGCGACGAATTCGTTGGAGGCGATGGACAGCGATATGTCGTCGAGCACCTGGGTCTGGCCGAAAGCCTTGCTGACGCCCTTGATTTCGATGCCGCTCACGCCGTGCTCCCGCGCCTTTTCTCGGCGCAAATTATCCGTAGCCTGCGATTTCGAAGCCGCCTGCCCTGTCCTGTTTTCCGGTTTGGCGAAGTGCGCCGACCGCTTGTCCCTTGGCTGAGCCGCCGCTTTTGAGTGGGATGCGGCATTTATACTCAGACAAAAAAAGGCTTAACATTCTTCCCGGCCAGCGGCAAGGCGGCAATGGGGACAGGGCCGTGTTTTTTTGGCCTGGCAGTGTGCGTTGCAACATGGCGCCTGGCCCACAAACACCCGCTTTCAAAGCGAAAACCGGAGCGCTGCGGGCCTTCAGGCGCTCATTATGTCTGACAATATCCGGACCACCTCACGACGCCTTGCACGGCCGGCGCAGCCAGTTGCCGACCGCCGGATCGGTCAGCAGCAGGCGGGCCAGGGTCAGGGCCGGACCGGGGGGCTGGTCATGGTTGTAATACTGGTAATTGATGGCGATGGTGCTGAGCGTGCACAGCCGGCCGGCCTTGCCGTGCTCGATGACCATGACCAGGGCCTTGCCGGACGGGGCGTGGTTCTGGGCGACCGTATAGTGGGCCGACGATTCCAGCGACACGACGCGGTCCGAGCCCGGCGTGACGTTGACGTACTTGGCGCGATCCGGCGTGGCGTTGAAGCGATAAAGATCGCCCATGGCGCCACCTTGGCCGCGGCAGGTCTTGCCTTCGGCATCATGGATGGCCAAGCGGTTGTTGCTCCAGGTGACGCGGCAATTATCGTCGGCGATGGCGGCGCGCAGACCATTATAGTAGCGCTCGATCGGCGGGTTGGGCGTGCCGGTCTTGGCGTAGAAGGTGTACAGGTCGCCGCCGGTGTCAAACGAGGCGACGGTGCCGTTCAGGCTGTAGGCCGTACCGCCGGAATAGGCGATGGTGTCCTTCATGCCGCTTTTGACGCGGGCGACATTCGCCTGATTGATGCCGAGATTGCAGGATGGATTGCGGTCGGC
>CAYULN010000173.1:0-4150 GCA_964445605.1 uncultured Caulobacteraceae bacterium
CCTGAGATGCCAAAAGGTGATGAAAAGGCGGCCGCGCCAGCTGGCATGCGCGTCATGATCGTCGAAGACAACGAAGCCCTGGCCCAGACCACCGGCTGGATGGTCGAGATGCTTGGCCACGATTACAAGCTGGCCCATAACGGGCCGGATGCGATCGCCTTGGCCGACAGCTATGCACCTGACGTGGTAATGATGGACATCGGCCTGCCAGGCATGAATGGCTACGACTTGTGCGCCTTGCTGAAGAAGGAGCCCCGTTTGTCCGGAACGGTGTTCATCGCCCAGACAGGGTGGGGCCAGGATGAACACCGGCAAAGGGCGCGGGAGGCCGGCTTCGAACACCATCTTGTCAAGCCGGTCTATCTGGAACTTCTGGAGGATCTGCTCGGTCAGATCGAAAGCGGCTTGGCCAGGGCCTAAATCCGTTCGATGAGGGCCATGGCGGCGGCGGGGTTGAGCACCTTGTGGCCGCTGATCACATACATGAAGACCTCATGCGGCCCGGCCTTGCCGACGCCGCGCGATACCATGGGCATGTCCTCCGGAACAATCCCTTCGGCCAGCTTCTTGGCGCGGGCGGCCCAGGCGCCAAGCGCCTTGTCCGAATAGCCCTTGGCTTCGTTTTCGCTCGAGCCCATCAGGCGCAGATAGGCGAAGTCGGCCGTTAGGTCGGCGATTTCCGGAAATTCGCTGTCGGCGCCGGTGATGATGCCGACGCGGTAATGGCGGCACATGTCGACAAAGGCCGGATCGCGGAAGCTTTCGTGGCGAACCTCGACGGCATGGCGGAGGCTGACGCCATCGACTTCACCCGGAAGCAATTTCAGGAAGTTCTCGAAGTCACCGGCCTCAAATTTCTTGGTGGCCATGAACTGCCAGTTGATTGGACCAAGCTTCGATTTCAGCTCACTAATGCCTTGAGTCACGAAGCGGTCCACCGATTCCTTCGATTGCGACAGATCCTTGCGGTTGGTGGCGAAGCGCGTGCCCTTGACGGCGAAGATGAAACCGTCCGGCGTTTCGTCGTGCCATTTGCGGAACGTCTCGGGCTTTTGGGCGCCGTAATAGGTGCCGTTGATCTCGATCGAAGTCAGCTTCGAAGCGGCGTATTCCAGTTCACGCTTTTGAGCCAGCCCGTCAGGATAAAAGGCGCCGCGCCAGGGTTCGTAGGTCCAGCCGCCGATGCCGATATGGATGCGGGATGAAACGTCTAGTGGCATGGCGGCCTCCTGTTTGCGAGATTTTTTGTACAAGGCTCGGATTAGGGCGGCAATCGGCAATTTGATGTCAGTGGTGAGTTCGGATGATTAAGCTTGACCTGATATAACGGGTGTAAAACTGCCAATAGCTCTCTTTTCAGCTCAAATCGATGCACGTTGAGCCTCATCTATGAGAGACGGAGGTTTGTCCGAATTGAACGGTTCGAGCGCCAAGGAATGGCATATGATGGCGTCTGATTCTCGTCCTCAACGACGCGGGCGACGACTCATGGCGACGAGGTTGCCTTTCGCTATAAAACGGGAAAAGCTGCTGCATAAAAATATCACGTACGGAAAGCCTGTCGCTCGATTTTTGGACGCCATTTGGACGCTAAAATGATAAAAAAGGCTGAAGGGGTACCCTCGCATTTGCGTAGGCGGCCGTCCAAATGCGTAATACCACCCATTATATGGCCTTATAATACCACAATAGGTCAACTATTGATTATTTAAGATTTCGACTTTGCGCGTTAATATTTTTAAGAGTTTTGGTAGCCGGATCTATCGAAGCCATGGCGAAGAAATCCGCGAGGCATTAATCAATAATCAATCGTGCATTTGGTCGCATTGGCGACATAGGAAAGCCTTATTTGAGGTTGGCTCAAAGGGCAAATCAACGCCGTTTCAGCCAGCAATAATATCCGGGAACGGATAGATTTGTCGTAGCTCTGATGGATATGAAAATGACAACGGCGCTGTCTCAGACGAAGCGATGATGCCGGGAGGAAAGGCCTCCGCTCAGGTCAAGTGGATGGTCTCGGCTTCGGGTACTCGCATCCCAGTCAGAAGCCATATGAAAGGGGCGGCATCGTTTGTTCACGCCGCAGATAACCCCGCGCGTCGGTTGTCAATGACGGATTCCAGGCGAGCCAATTGGCCACTTCTGCCCGGCGCAAACGAAGACGCACAGACGTCGGCGTTACCAATGTTCAAGCCCGTAGCGAGCCGGTTCGATCTCGCGAAAACGCCAGTTATAACTTATGTTCTCTTGGTAATAGGCCGCAAATAAGTGTGGGGGGCCTTAATGAGTCGCCCGAACCACATCGTTTCCAGGTTTCCTATCGATCGCGTGCCGGCAGATGCATGTCGGCTAGCATATGGGCCAGGTGTTCGCTGTGGTGGCCGCGCCGGCCGCCACCGGGCGCCGTTCCTTTTGGCTTCGGATGGGCCAAACCAGCTTCGCTTAAGGCCGCGTTGATGCGGGCGTCATATTCACCGCGCAGAGCCGGTTTATCGACGGCGATACCGCGCGCGAGGAGGTCGTCGTCGACTTCGTCCATCTGGAACAGCTCATCGACGAACCGGGCCATCTGGTCGAGGCTTTTGACCAGGCGCTGATGATTGACGCAGGTATGGTCACCTAGCCGGATCATCCAGGTGCGGGTGAATTCGACGTGTCCGCGGACTTCCTGATGCGCTTTGTGAGCGATCGCCGCCAGTTGCGGATCGGCGGACCCGGCCAGCGCTTCCAGCATCAGGAGTTGCCAATTGGAAAACAGGAATTGCCGCGCCAAGGTTTGAGCGAAATCGCCATTCGGCTGTTCGACCAGAAGACAGTTGCGGTATTCGGGTGGATCGCGCCGGAAGGCGAGGGTGTCGGCATCTTGGCCTTTGCCGTCGATTCGGGCAGCCAGGTCGAGGAAGTCGGTCGCCTGACCGATCAGGTCGAGCGCCAGGTTGGACAGGCCGAGATCGACCTCCAGGCTGGGGGCGTGACCGCACCAGGCGCTCAGGCGCTGGCCGAGGATGAGGGCGTCGTCGCCCAGACGGAGAGTGTATTCGAGCAGATTGTTACGCATGGCCGCTATTGTTTCCCCAAATTATCTTTATGCGATGGGAGCCTGTTTGGTTCTAACCGGCGGATATTTCCGTACAGGTCAGGGACGGGAATGAGAGCGCCTTTGGCCATAAGGGTTTCGCCGCGAAGGAGGCGGGCAACAACCGGTATTCCTTTTTGGAAATTCCCGCGTGGGGAGAGTGCCTGAGCCTTACCGGGAGCCGCCATGAAAACATGACCGCTAGGGGCGAGGACAGGGACGCGCGGGATGGCATTTCGGCAGTTCTCTTATTCTTGACCTAAGCCTACATAGTCTCGGGCGGCGGGTCAATTTGAAAACTGACATTTATGTCAAATTTATTTATTCGCCGTAAATTTGTCATGTCGCGTTGATTCGGCCTTTGCGTAATGCGGCGCCAGGCCTTGTGAAATAAGCTGTTTGGCACTATATGACCGGTGCTCCGGACGAGACGCGCCGTACCCGGTCAAGACAAGACGACGCATGCCTTCGCAGGAGTCGTCATGTCATTTGGTCTTCCCCGCAGGTCCCTGGCCGTCGTCGCCGTGCTGATATCGATTCTGTCGGTTCAGGCCGGCGCCTCGTTCAGCAAGCACCTGTTTCCCGTCATCGGCGCCGAAGGCACCACGGCCTTGCGGCAGCTTTTTGCTACCTTGAGCCTGCTGCTGGTCTTTCAGCCCTGGCGAGGCATACCGGATCGGAAGCACTGGCGCGTACTGGCGCTTTATGGCGGATTGCTCGGCGTGATGAACCTGAGTTTTTATCTGGGGATTGCCAGGGTGCCGTTGGGTGTCGGGGTGGCGATCGAATTCCTCGGGCCACTGGTCGTCGCGATTTTCACCTCGCGGCGGTGGAGCGACGCGGTTTGGGTGGCTTGTGCCGTCGCCGGGCTGGCCATTCTCCTACTGGCCAAGGGTGAAATGGCCGGCCGCCTCGATCCGATCGGTTGCGCCTGGTGTCTGGTCGCGGCCGTCTGCTGGGGCAGCTACATCCTGGTCGGTCAGAAGGTCAGCGGCCGCGTCGCCGGCGGCCAGGCCGTGGCCATCGGCATGGCGGTTTCGACCCTGTTCACCCTGCCGGTAGGGATGGTCTACG
>CAYULN010000174.1:0-10128 GCA_964445605.1 uncultured Caulobacteraceae bacterium
AGTTTTGGAAGAAGCCGAATCGCTTGTCTGGTCGATGCATCAGGTGGCGCGCAAGTTCGGCCGTGTTGCAGGCATCGGATCCGGCGAAGGCGGCGATGTGTAGGTTATCATCGAGTTTTTCGTCAGTCGATAACAGCAGGCTGGGAAGGAATGCGTCGAGTTTCCCCTGGTCGCTTTCGGCCGGCGAAAACTTCAATTCTCGGATTTGCGCCACCGCCGCAACCAGCTTCGACGCCATTTCGATTCCCCAGGTATCGTTTTGATCCTGCGCGATCAGTGTTGCGACGAGGCTCTTGAGAGCTCTACGGGCAACGGCCGGACTTTCTTTCAATGCGCTCAAAATACCAGCCTCGACGCGAGGGTGGTAATAGCCAATGACTTTACCATTTTGGCGAAGATTTCGGGCCGCGACGAAGAAGGAGACGAAGGGTTGCGTGCCTTCTTCCAATGCCGCGTTGCGTTCTCCGAGTTCGTCTTCGATAGTTCGAAGCAAATCCAAGGATAGCTTATCGCTGACCTTCAACAAGCCCCAGACCACAGCGGCGGCGGAAACCTCGTTTCGGGCGACGATTTGTTCAACGACCGTGCGTTCGATCGAATCGTGATGCGCGCGCGCGATGCAATCGCTGATTAGGCTCGGAAATCGCTTCGCATCGCGACTCGCAGTAGTCATCGCGTCGAAGAATTTTTGAATTTCGTAAGGCGTGGAGAGGCGACTGAGAACCGACTGCCACGAGTCCTTCGCGATTTCCTGTAGATCACGGGGCAGGCTGCGGATGCGTGTTGCGTAAAGCTTCTTCCTTTCAGCCGGTCCGTAGTCTTCGGCTTCCAGGCTAAACACCCAAGGCTTAACGTCTCTCAAAATGGCGGCGCTCTTCGCGACATCCAGTCGCGAGGTCGCGACGATTATGCGGTCGGCTCTGGCACCCGCGAAAAGGTCGGCTATCGCTTCATTCCACGGATGACTGTTTCGATCGAACTTGTATTTCCCCCAGGGGTCTTCGATATCGAAGAAGATCGGGGGTGCGTTCGTATCGCTTGATAGCTGACTCGGGCCGTGCGTAATTGGTACGCGCCGCAATCCAGGGATACGACCACTTAGTTCGTCAAAGAGCTTTCTGGAAGCGAGGGTCTTGCCCGTCCCCGATTGTCCCGTAATCAGGACGGCGTGATCTCGCTCTACGCGTGCGACCAGGTCGGACCAGTTCGTGGGGTGAACGTAATGCTCAAGCTCGGGCGAACTGGCGACATATCCCTCATATTCCCGGATGACGGTTTCGATGTCTTTGCGAGTCCACTTGCCCTTTGCGGCGCCACGAACGCGCTGCCTCGCTTCGTCATGTAGCCTTTTCCAGCAGTCCTTCCAGAGCGTGTTTGGGACACGGAAACTGTCGGTGAGGAGATTTTTGATCCGGGTTTCAAGCCAGTCGTCATCTGCGCCTCCGATAATGGCGACGCGACCTGCTGCTGATTGGCCCACAGCACTGACGATTTCGGCAGGCATGTTCTTTGGGTCCGGCCAGAGGCCAGGCTTCTTTCGCCCCAAGTCTTGGGTTAAACCGTTCAAACCGGCGCTGGTCACGAGCAGATAGCGGACCTTGGGATTTTGAAGCCGCTCAGCGGCTGGAACGCGCTTCTTCCCGCCGTGAAGTAGCAGCCGTCTGACGTCGGCGACCGTCCACGCGTTGCCCGTTCTGAGTTTGGCCTGGCAAACAAGCGTGTATCCCTCGAGTGAAACCGTTCCATTGACGCGACCTGGTTCGTCAACATGCAGGTCACCTTCGACGTCCTCTTCCGACGCTGGCTCCAGGGTGAGTTCTTGCGTGAATTGGTTGTCGAGGATCAGGTCCAGCGCCAGCCAAACCGAAACGTCGATCTGGTATTCGTAACCAGCTATGGAGTGGGAACCGCTGCCGCTATCATCGGAGTCAGAGTTGGAATTTTGTGAACTTGGCAATGATGGTCCCCCAGCCCGATATCTATTCCAGGCCGGCAAACCTGGGCGTGTATATGGTTACTGGTTTGCGATTTATTTCCGAAATTTTCAATGCTTCCATCTCAAAACAATTGGAGACCGGAGGATCCAAAGGAGACGATTTCGCTATTGGGTCAGGAAGCGTAGAGGTCTGGAGGCAGATCTTTTGCAAAACGGCCAATTTGACCGATTAGCCTATCCACGAACGGTGTAAGTGCTCGAATTGTGCCTGGGCTGAGATAAATGATCCATGGCTCCCCACCGGTCGTCGATATGGTGAAGTAATCGGACCAGCCCTTCTTCGTAGCGTGTTCCCAAAAGCTTTTGCGGCTGTCCAGCGGCCACTCGAGGCCCATGTGAAACATCCGATTTCGATAGAAGGTCAGGGCTTCGAGCAAAGCCATGTCGGCATCATCCAAATAGGATTTGAGCCCGCTCGCCTCGGCAAGTTGCTTGATGCCTGGAAATAAATCCGAAGACGGTGTGTCGCTCCCAAAATAGGTCTGGGCATGCCAGCGGTTTAGGTCATTGGGATTCGGGCGTTTCCATCTCTTGTGGTCAGGATTGGCGCGGCCTGACTTTTGATACATTTCACCAAGCGTTCGGAACGTCTGGGTGAAAATACTTTCGAGGAGAGGCATGAACATCCCGATGGCGGCCATACTAGAGGTAGCGTCAGTAAAGACGGAATAGTGCATTTCATCGACCCACAGGTCGACCGCGCGTTCTGCCTGGGTGCCGGTGGAAGTCCTGGCCCAGTCTTCCAGTTCCTTTATTCGGGCGGTCGCCTCGGCTTCTGCGGCGTCGTTGCGCGACAGCAATGCTGTGATAGCGAATAGCTGAGACTCGATGTCCAAAATGGAAATCAGCATATCAGCAAAATCCCGGTCGTCGGAGGAAAGCCCCTCAATCACTGTCATTGCCCCTGTTTTAGGTATTTGTGCGCAATACACTCTAAAACTTGTGTGTCGCAGGAACGGCAGATAGGAATGTCGCCATTCACGCCGCTCAGAAACCGCTTCAACATTCCCCTTTGCGGGCATTGCCTTATTCCGCTTTGGAGATGCTGCCCAAAGACAACGGGAAGTGGCTAACAAGCGATCACGGCAGTCGTCGTGGATTTCAACTCAATTTGACGCCCTTCGCCGGCAAGCAGGATGATTCGACGAACTATTTCCTTTCAAATTCATCTTTGAAAAGGGCCTTGATAGTTGGGAAATGCGGCTTCATTTCGTTTTGCTCAGTTTCCGGCAGAGTCGAAAAGTAGACGTCTAAAGGTTCCTCTCCAGCCAATACCCGCCGACCCAGGTCGCGGTAAAAGTCCAAAACTTTGCCATCTCCATTCTCCGGAAGCCCAAATTTTTCCTCAAAGCGCCAAGCTAAGGGGCTGTATGGCGCCATTATGTCACCTTCTTCCAATATCTGAAGTGAGCGTTTTGCAATGAAAATCCAACGAAATGCCAAGTTCGATTTTATTTCGCCTGGATCCGAAGTGACATTTCCGTCAATTACGTCAACGTACATTCCTTTCTGACGTGCCTCTTCGACTTCTCCCTTCGCCGCTGCCTCGACAAGCAGCCGGATGTAGCGCATTTCCAACTGAGCGAGAATTGCGCGATCACCGTTTAAATGTTGCGACGCAGGCGCCATAAATTCTATTATCGAACTACGAAGCTCATCAGAAATAGGGCGACGGAACACCTCGGATGTCGTTTTTGCTCCCTCAGCTCTGGCTTGTAATTCCTTAGCCAATTCTGCCGGAAATCCAGTGAATTTCACCTCGTACTTCTCTAAAACAGACCTGAGCAGTACGAACCCTGCAAGAGTTTGCCTGAATTGATGCCAACTGGGTGTGCGCTTTGTCTTTTCAATACCTAGCTCTTCACGATGACCTTTTCCAGTTTCCTCAAAGGCTAATATTGCTAATGACAAAGCAGAGCCATTGCTACCGCTTGCTAACATTATCTCGGCATCTCTGATCAGGCGCTTGCAATTGGAAATAATAGTTGCAATTGCTGCGGTTTCTGGTGGCTCTTCCTGCACTTCGTCCAATATATTTCTCCCAATTCATTCTTGATAAAATCGCTAAGGTAGTGCGATTATCAGTCGATTCGCGACATCGGTTTGATAGCCACAAATTGTCGCAGAAAAGCAAAATTACGTAATGGTTGAATTCAAAGAATTTGCCATATAAGCGGGAGTTGGCCACTCAAAAAGAGGCTTTGACAAATTGGCCAGGGAGAAAGTGCGATACGTGGCCTTTAGGGGGGACGTGTCGCCGCTATAAAAAAAATGCTGAAGCCAAATATCCTCGGCGACTCTCAGGGCCTTCCCAATCGGTCGGCTGACATTGGGGTCATCCGTCCAGTTTCGGACGTTATCAAGGCGTTTCCGACCACAAGGTATTATGGGAGCAAACGCAAGCTGCTCCCCTGGATATATTCATGCGTTTCCACCATCGGTTTTGAGACCGTCCTTGATGCTTTTGGCGGCACAGCATCAGTGTCGATGCTTTTTCAAGCCATGCGCAAAAGCGTGACCTATCACGACGGCCTGAAATTCAACGAGGATGTGGGCCGCACCTTGCTGGCTCCAGAACTTGCCTTATCGGCTACAGATCTGTCGGAGTTTCTAATCGGAATCGAAAAGATTGAGGGGCTGATCTCCACCCATTTCAACGGCATGTATTATACTGCTGACGAAAATGCTTGGCTGGACGGGGTGATGGCCAAGCTTGCAAAATGTTCGCTATCTCCCCGCGCCAAATCGAATCTAAAATACTTGCTGTATCAGGCTTGCCTTAAAAAACGGCCTTTCAACCTTTTTCATCGTGCAAATCTTAATCTCCGGACGAAGACCAACGTAGAACGTTCCTTCGGCAACTACGTCACGTGGGAACGGCCCTTTGAGGGACTGATGATCCAGATGCATGGCGAGTTGTCCCAGCAAATTCGACAACATAAAAAGCCTGCCACAGTATTGCCTTCTTCAAATGTGAGTACTTTGGAAGGTGTGTACGATCTTGTCTACCTTGATCCACCATATCTCAACGTAGAAGAGCGTTACAATAGGGATGATTATTGGAGGCGTTACCATTTTTTGGAGGGACTTGCAGATTACGACCAATGGGCAAGATTTCTCGACCATTCATCAAGCATTGGTGTCAATCGAGGACCAGATTGGATGCTCGACTGGAGGCACAAGTCGACTTTCCGAGATAGACTGTTCGAACTAATTGAAAGATATCGTTCATCGATAGTGGTTTTGTCGTATGTAAGTGATGCTTTTCCGTCCGAGGATGAAATTAAGTCGCAATTTGAAAAGCAATTTTCGCAGGTGTCTATACATACATATGAGTATAGTCACGCTCTAAGTAAGACAAAAAAGCGAGAATTAATATTTGTGGGGAGGCCGAAAGATGGACGTGGAAAAAGGTAAAGTGTCCGTCCCGCTTTGGATGGTTGTCACAATAGCAATGGTTGTTTTGTGTATTCCTCTTACTGTTTGGTACTATAAAATTGATGACAGTGATGTCAAAACACTTGGCTTAGTCGGCGGTGTGATCGGTGGTTTAATGGTCTACATTCTTACATTTTTTGGTTACATAAAAATTGTTCAACAGTTGGAATTTTTTCTTTCTCTTGGGGTAAAAAATCTTCTGGCGAACCGCCATGACAAGGAATATTACAAAAAGATCGTTCGAAAAGCGAAGGAACATGTCGACGTGATGGGATCGACTTGTTCTCGATTTGTCGATGATTTTTTGGATGAAGACAGTGAAGATCACGCCCTTATTGACGCTCTTCGAGCAAGCCCTAAGCTAACAGTCAAATTGTTGATACCCAGCGACGCACATTTGTCTGTTGAAGCGCAAGGAAAGTTGACAACAGCCAAGCGGAAGCTGGAAAAAGTTCGAAATGAATTTCCAGGCAGAGTCGAGCTAAAGCGTTTCGACGAGTACGCCCGAAATAGTTTGGTAGTGTCTGATCAAGATTTGATCACAGGGCCGATTTTTGAAACAGATCGGGGCAAATACGATCCCGCAATCCATGTATCCGCCTCGACAGCATTTGGAAAAAAATACCGGAAACACTTTGATGAGGTTTGGGCTCGAAGTGTCACCGATCAATAATCTATCTATTGAGGTTTGCCCTAGGGTTCACCTCGGCCTAATTTCGATGCACGCTGGAGCAAACCGCAAAAACGGTGGGGTTGGCTTTGCCCTCGACGGTCCACGCGGCATCGTTTCAGTCAATCACTCTCGCATTTTGAATATAGTCGACGAGCGGAGTTATGGCTTCTCTCCAAACGAGCTAACGCACATTACAGAAAGAATTCAGCAGATTGCAATGTCTGAGGGGCTTTCAACGCTCGTCGAAGTGCGCCTCCGCGGCCCCTTAGCTACTCATATCGGAATGGGATCGGGCACCGCGTTCCGACTTGCAATCCTGGAGGCACTTTTTCTAGCTAATGGGCGAGCACTAACTAAAGCAGATTTGGTTCGTTATTCGGGCCGTGGAGGAACGTCTGGTATCGGAATAAACACTTATTTTTCTGGAGGGCTGGTTTTCGATCTCGGCATTCATGCCGAAGACGCAACCTTTGTGCCGTCGTCGCACACGGTGCCGACAAACTATCCGTTGACCATCGCCTCTCTACCGATGCCCGCGTGGCCTTTGTGCATTTGCGTTCCCAATTGGCTCCCCTCCAAAACGCAAGAACAGGAGCTGGAATTTTTTCAACGAGTAACTCCGCTAGCGGCGCCAGACTCATTCGAAGCGAGCTATCACGCTCTGTTCGGCGTTTATGCTTCGGTGGCGGAAGCAAACTTCTCAAATTTTTGCTTGGCGGTTGAAGCCATGCAGCAGGTTCGGTGGAAGCAACTGGAGTGGCTTGAATATGGAGCTTCGCTATTCGACTTGCGAGATACGTTGCGGCAATTGGGTGCAGAGTGCATAGGTATGTCGAGCCTTGGGCCCATGCTTTTTTGTTTTGGGCAGATAGAGAACTTGCGCGCAATCCGCGACCATGGGCAAGCGCTTAATTGCCGGATCACGCTGACTACGGTCAGCAATGAGGGGCGCGAAATCAAGAGCGCCGTGGATGCGTGAGCTAACCTTCTTCACTTCGAATCCAACCAAGTTGGCTCATGCGCGTTACGTTGCAGAGGGCTGGCTTGTGACAATTAAGGGTTTCAAGCAAAGGACATATCACGCCAACTATGAGGAGCCCCGTCTAACTTCACGCAAGGAAATATTGGATGCGAGTTATAGGAGTGCTTTGGCCCAGTGCGAAAAGGCAGGCATTAATGTCAAGCATAGTCCATTTATACTCGAGGACACGTCTGTACGAATTGCTGCGCTAAGCTCTGACGATGATGAAGTACCTGGCGTTGACATAAAATATTGGATGCGCGAGCAAACCTTCGAAAATTTAGACGCTGAAATAAAAAAGCGTGGCGGAAGTAGGGCGGCCAGCGTACGGTCAGATATTCTGCTTCATGTTCCTGAGAGTTTCAAAAATTTTTGGGGTATAGACGACGATTATATTGTCTTTGTCGGGCAGCAGTACGGGAAAATTGTCGAACATGAGTTTGATTACCAAAGCAATCTTATTTTTCCCTGGCTAGACAATAAGACGTTCAATAAGTGGTTTCAGCCGGATGGATGTGGGAGGCCACTTGGAGCGTTAAAAATCGCCGAAGCGGATAAGGTTGATTTTCGGCGGAAGTCGTTCGAGGCTCTTTTCAATTTTTTAGCTTTGAAGGGATACCTGCAATTCGATATCGAACAGTTTGAACTAGCTTTTGATCACAGCAAGAATTTTATTCTCTGTGGATACACTTGCTGTGGAAAAACCACCGCAGCGCAGTATCTTTCCAGGCATTACGGTTATGTCCATGTTGAAGCTAGCGACTTCATGCATCTCAATTATTATTACCGTCACGGTTTTCAGGGAGATGTAAAAATTGGTGATTTTGCCGAGCAAGCCCTGGCAGAAAAGCCTGAAATAGCGGCTGAAAGGGTTGCGGCCTACATCAAACAAAATTGGGACAGGCCTATTGTTATTTCTGGATTTCGGGCACCTGGAGAAATCAAATATATTGAAGACCACTTGGCAACTCGGGGCAAAAGCTTTTCTACGGTTTTCATCGACAGTGACGCGGATATCCGTTTTCAGCGTATGAATGCGCGTCAACGGCCGGGCGACAATATAGAAAAAGCGAAGTTTACAAACAGGGACCTTCAGCAAAAGCGGATGGGACTCGACACCATTCGAGACTTACCTGCGACTAATCATATGGCAAATTCGGGCACTCTGCTGCAATATTTTCAGAATATTGAGATTTTTGTTGAGGCTGAGCAACGTGACGAGATAAGTATTGCTAAGGAGACGGCCGGTCTTGATCGTATATCTGATTTAAAGCTAGAGGAGGCCATTTTAGTTGCGTTGCTAACCGTATGGGAAGATACCGAGTCTCGCCAATTTTATACAACAACCCAGATCAGCAAGCTTATTAACGACAAGTTTAAAGGGCTAACCAAGAAAAAACATAAAGATAACGTCAGTCGTTACTTTAACCAAGACTTTTACGCATATTACGAAATTTCTGGAGAACCTGGGAAGACACTTCGGAAGTATCGCCTTTCCAACACTGGCTATGGCAAGGCTTTGCAAGCGCTCCGTTCAAGGCGCGAGTTTGGAAATTCCATAATATTAGAGGATGGCGGTCCTTCTTAAGCTATACCCATAAGCTAGCTACTTGGCGGCCTAAAATGCAATTCAGAAGCAGAAGCGAAAGTATAAAAAGATCTACCATCGACCGGTATTTTGCTTATGGGAGGGAGTGTGGACGCATTACATAAAATGTGCCAGGCGACTGGCGCGTATTTACAATATGAATTCGCCTTGGGTAAGTCCAATCTTTTTAATGAACGATATTTAAGCACACCGATAGGAGCTGTTCTTGGGCACCTATACCCCCATCGAGTTCATTCGGAATATCTTCACCCGGTATTGGCGCCATTTAAGGCGGGAAAGCCTGGACGCCGTCCTGAAGTTGATTTTGCCGTCGTGCAAAATCATCCGACCTTAGTTTGTGCGATTGAGTCTAAATGGGTGGGGAAAAATGGATTGGATGCCGAGGACATAATCTGGGATTTGCTTAGACTGGAATTAATAGCGCATTACGAAAACGCGAAAGCTTACTTCATATTGGCTGGGAGGAAAAAGCACCTCGACTCGTTTTTTCAGTCTTATGCGTTTCTAGGGAAAATGACTGCAGACGGTCGATATCGAAGGCTTCTGAAGTTGGATGAGCGACGCAACGCGCGGCTCCGTGTTGACAATCCTCCGCCAGACAGACTTGCGGTGTACAAGAGATTGCTGGGTGATTACCAATCGCTGTCTTTTGCCTCACGGATCACAACTTCGACACCTTCTGTATATCCTCCCGTTTGCCAAGCGTATCAGTATCAAGCATTTGCGTGGGAAGTAATTGCTCCCAAAAATACAACGCGATTCAAGCCAATCGATCACACTTTTTACCGAATTGTCTAGTACTAGAAGCATTAGGTCAGATTTTGCTGTGTGGTTGCACTTATTTGGCGCGCAGCCGGGTTTCGATTGATTGGTGGAAATTGGCTTTTACATCAGGGTTTCAAAATGCGCATTCTCATTGTGGAGTGCCGGCATTCCTAAGTGCGCACGAATGTCCGCTTTGATGTCCGGCGGCCGACACTGGATGTCTCCTTTTGAGGATCAGTCGGTGGCACCCAATGTCCGCGTTGGATGTTTAATCGGCAAACAAAAAGAGCGGGTCTTGAGACCCGCTCTTTCCATTTTCAGTCAGTAGGTTGAATGGATTAGAAATCCATGCCGCCCATGCCGCCCATGCCGCCGCCCGGCATCGCCGGGGCTGCGTCCTTCTTCGGGGATTCGACCACGGCGGCTTCCGTCGTGATCAGCAGGCCCGAGACCGAAGCCGCGTCCTGAAGCGCCGTGCGCACGACCTTGGCCGGGTCGATGACGCCGTCGGCGACCAGGTCGACGTACTTTTCGGTTTGCGCATTGAAGCCGAAGCTGGCGTTCTTGTCGGCCAGGACGGCATTGACCACCACCGAGCCTTCGACGCCGGCGTTTTCGGCGATCTG
>CAYULN010000175.1:0-10507 GCA_964445605.1 uncultured Caulobacteraceae bacterium
GCCAGGATACGCATCCAGCCGGCGAAGACATGCGGCGTGATCTTTTGCGTCTGGTTGAAGGCGCAAAAGACAAATCCGTCGTCGGGCAGGCCCAATGCGGCACGCGGCGGCGTTGGCGGGATGGCGGCGCGCCGGTCGTCATTGACCTGATACGACGTAACATAGGCGATCTGTTCGGTATAGCACGACCGGGCAGCGTCGGGGATAAGCTCCGGGTCGGCGATGAGGTAGTCGTAATAGCCGGCGCCCATGGTGCCGAGATAGCCGAGATAACTGGCCTGCACCGGCGCGGCCCGTTCGGCGAACACGCCCGTGCGCCCGTCCCTGGTGTGGCCGTTGAGGTCGATGGCGATGTCGACGCCCAAGGCGCGCGATTGCGCGACAATGGCTGGATCCGCCTGGCCCGAAACATCGACGAACCGGTCGACAGCGCGGTGGATTCGCGCCCGCCATGGGTCGTCACCCGGCGCCGTGGCGAAAGCGGTGACTTCGAACCGCGACCGGTCGTGCCGTTCCAGCATGCCGGCCAACAGGTGGCTGACCGGATGGTCTTTGAAGTCCGATGAAAAATAGCCGATGTGGATGCGGTCGTGACGGGACGTTCGCACCGCTGGCATGGCCGGAAACTGAGAGGGCATGTCGGCGGAAAATAAAGCGGCGCACTGCCGCTCGATGTCCGGCGCGTCGACCAGAGCCTGGATCACGAACGGCACAGCCGCCTTTTCCTGGCGGGCGATACCGGTAACGATGCCGGCCCGCCATTCGTCAAACTGCGCCCACTGGGCCAGCTGCATCCGCATGTGGAGGGCCTGGCCCCGCAGCCAGGCGAAACCGGGGTCGAGCGCCAGGGCCCTGTCATAGCTGGCGGCGGCTTCCTCGAACCTATCCAGCGCCTGCAAGGCGATGCCGCGGTTGTGGTGGACCTCGGCCGTCCCCTCCCGGATCGCCAGGGCCTTGTCGAAACCGGCCAGCGCCTCTTCGAAGCGCCCCAGGCTGTTGAGGAGGCCGCTGCGATTGACAAGGGCCTCGGCCGACCCGGGCTGAAACGCCAATATCCGGTCATAGGCGGCCAGGGCTTCTTCGGGTCGCCCCAGGGCCACTAAGGCGTTACCGCGATTATTTAACGCCCCGGCGTGGCCTGCATTGATCGCCAGCGCCTTGTCGTAGTCGGCGAGCGCCTCTTCGAACCTGTTCAGCGCGTGCAGAATGCTGCCGCGATTGTTGTGCGCCTCGGCCAGGTCGGGCCGAATCGCCAAGGCTTTGTCATAGCTGGCCAGCGCTTCCTCCAACCGCCCGACATGTTGCAACGCCGCGCCCTGGTTGCAGTATGCCTCGACATAGCTTGGATGAAGCGCCACCGCCTGGCCGTAGCTGTCGGCCGCCGCCTCGAATCGTCCCAGCGCCGCCAATGCATTGCCACGGTTGAACAGCGCGCCCGGCTGGCGAGGCGCGATGTTCAGGGATTCCGTCAGCAATCGGACACTTTCGTCCGGATTGCCGAGGTCGCCTTCGGCTGAGCCGAGCAAATAAAGGACCTGAGCATCGGCGGGTATGGTGGCGAGAATTTGCCGGTAGAGACTCCGGGCCTGGTCGGGCCGTCCGCCCCGGTGCCAGTTGATGGCCTGCTGCAACAACGCCTGCTGCGCCGGCGGAAGGGTTGGAGACATAGACTGCGGCATTCACGTTTCCCCGCTGGCGGACCAGGGTTTTCCTTATCCTTACAGGTTGGAGGCCGTGCCCGCAAAGCTGGGCCCGGCGGTTTGTTTTGCTCCGGAAAAACAATCTTCGCGGGCTTTAATACATTCCTTATCGAATCTTGATAACCTGTCATCCTAGAAAAAGAACCGGATGTATTCCGATGGGAATACACCGTCTGTATGGTGAGTGTGGCAATGAAGAAGATCCAAGCTTCGAACTGGATTTCGGCGGCCCGTTCCGTGGCGCCTCAAGTTGTTCCCTTTGTTCCGGCCCTGTCGGCCATGGCGCGTCCGCGGATCGCCATGTCGGTCAGCAAGGCGGAAGCCTATCGGGAAGCGGCGAACTAGCGCTTTCCGAAAAGTGTACCGCACTTTTCGGATAAAAAGCGCTAGCAGGCGAAAAACACCTTATTTAGATTTTACGCCGGATAGCCTACATGCCTCATTCGAGGAGGCATGACGATGCCCGTTCCGATTACCGACAATGCCGACGCCAAGCGCTTTGAGCTTGAGGAAGACGGCAAGCTGGCCTTCGCCGATTACAGCCGCGACGGCGACACTCTCCGCATCCACTATGTCGAAGCCGCGCCGGACCTGCGCGGTAAAGGCGCCGCCGGCCGGCTGATGGAGGCCGTCGCCGAACTGGCCAGACAGAATAACTGGCGCATCGTGCCGATCTGTGGTTATGCGGCGGCGTGGTTGCGCCGTCACGGCGAATATCACGATCTTCTCACCTGATCGCAGCCGGGGGGCGCATGATCACCACTCTGGCTATTTCCGGCTATCGCTCGCTGCGGGATGTCACCGTGGCGCTGGAGCCGCTCAATGTCGTCACCGGCGCCAACGGAACCGGCAAATCGAGCCTATATAGGGCGCTTCGCTTGCTGGCCGATATCGCTCAGGGCCAGGTGGTGCGGGCCCTGGCGCACGAGGGTGGTCTCGATTCCACCTTGTGGGCCGGCCCGGAAAAGGTCTCGCGCGCCATGAAGGCCGGCGATCGGCCGGTGCAGGGCACGATCCGCGCCGAAGGGGTCAGCCTCAAGCTTGGCTTCGCCACGGATGACTATGGCTATGCCATCGACCTGGGCCTGCCGCCGCCGGATTCGCGTCCACCGCCGATGGGCTCGAAGTTCACCAAAGACCCGCAGATCAAGGTGGAAAGCTTATGGGTCGGGCAGGTTTTGCGGCCGCGCAACGAGATCGCCGCCCGGCGCGGGCCGTCGGTCCGCGTTCGCGCCGACGGCGGCACCTGGACCCAGGCCCTGACCAGCCTGTCAGCCTTCGACAGCATGATGACCCATGCCAGCGATCCGCATAACGCGGTCGAACTGCTGCGCCTGCGCGACGCCATGCGCGGCTGGCGCTTCTACGACCATTTTGCCACCGACCGTGAGGCCGCATCCCGCCGCCCGCAGATCGGCACCTATACGCCGGTCCTGGCCAGCGACGGCAGCGACATGGCCGCCGCCATGCAGACCATTATAGAAGTCGGGCAGGTCGAGGACTTCAACGACGCCGTTTCCGACGCTTTTCCGAATTCATCGGTCGAGATCGAAGGCGAGAACGGCTTCTTCCAATTCCAGATGCGGCAGCACGGTTTGCTGAGACCCCTGAAGGCGGCGGAACTGTCCGACGGCACCTTGCGCTATCTGCTGCTGATGACCGCCTTGTTGTCGCCGCGTCCGCCGGCCTTCATGGTGCTCAACGAACCGGAGATGAGCCTGCATCCCGACCTGCTGCCGGCGCTTGGCCGGCTGATCGCCAAGGCGTCGGAAACCAGCCAGATCGTCGTGGTGTCACATTCGCATGAACTGGTGGCGGCCATCGAGGCGGCCAAGGCCACCAAGCGCGTTACTCTGGAAAAACAGCTTGGCGAAACGCACATAGTCGACAATGATCCGCCGCCATGGGAGTGGCCTTCGCGATGACTGAAACCGTAACCTTGTGGCGGCCTGTGGGGCCGAAGGAACTGGCGTTGATCGAGGCCAGCGGCATGACGGCGTTTCCGCCGCGCCTGCCGGAGCAGCCGATCTTCTATCCGGTGACGACCGAAGCCTATGCGATCAAGATCGCCCGCGACTGGAACGTGCCGGAAAGCGGTTCGGGCTTCGTGACGCGCTTCGAGGTGGAGAAAGCCTTCCTCGATGCCTACGACGTCCAGGAAGCCGGCGGCCGCGAGCATCGCGAATACTGGATTCCCGCCGAGGACCTGACGGCTTTCAATAAGGCAATCGTCGGCCCAATCGAAGTTACTTGCCGGTTTCCGTAAGGCCCCACTCCGTCGGTTTGGGGTTGCGTTCGGCCGTGCCGATCTGGTGCCAGTACGGATAGACCGGATGGCGGCGGCTGACCGCATCCAGCTTGGCTACCTGTTCTTTTGTCAGGTTCCAGCCGATTGCGCCCAGGTTTTGCTTCAGCTGCGCCTCGTTGCGCGCGCCGATGACGACATTGCTGACGCTCGGCCGTTGCAGCAGCCAGTTGAGCGCCACCTGGGCAACGGTCTTGCCTGTTTCTTCCGCCACCTGCTTCAACACGTCGACGACATTGAACAGATGCTCGTCATCGACCGGCGGACCGCCGCCTTCGCCACCCTCGGCGATACGGCCTTCCTTGGGCGGATGGTTGCGATCGATCTTGCCGGTCAGGCGACCCCAGCCGAGCGGCGACCACACCATGGTGCCGATGTTCTGGTCGAGCATCAGCGGCATCAATTCCCATTCGTAGTCGCGGCTGATCAGCGAATAGCAGCCCTGATACGAGGTAAATCGCGCCCAGCCGTATTTATCTGACGTGGCCAACGCCTTCATCAGATGCCAGCCGGAATAGTTGGACACGCCGATCGAGCCGACCTTGCCGTCGCGCACCAGCATGTCGAGACCGTAGAGAATCTCGTCCATATGGGTCAGGGCGTCGAAGCCGTGCAGGAAATACAGGTCGATATGATCGGTCCCGAGCCGCTTCAGCGACGCCTCGCAGGCGCGCGAGATGTGATAGCGCGACGAGCCGCGGTCGTTGCGGCCGTCGCCCATCGAAAAGCCGCCCTTGGTCGAGATGATCGCCTTGTCGCGGCGGCCCTTCAGTGCGGCGCCGAGGATTTCCTCCGACACGCCCTGGCTATAGACGTCGGCGGTGTCGAAGAAGGTGACGCCGTGGTCGAGGCACAGGTCGACCATGCGGGTGGCTTCGGCGACGTCGGTGGCGCCCCATTTCTCGAAGAAGTCGCCCTTGCCGCCGAAGGTGGCGCAGCCGAAACTCAAGACCGGGACCTTGATGCCCGACCGGCCGAGCAGACGATGTTCCATGGAAGGGCTCCTTTAAGCGCTTTCCGAAAAGTGTATCGCGGTTTTCGGATTAAAAAGCGCGGCAACAAAAAATACGGATGTCCGGCCGGGGAGTTCTGACGCATTGTCAGGCAATTTGCAAACCCGGCGGATAGAAAAAAGCGACCCGGGGTGCTAGACCGGCGGCATGACCGGATTGCAAGCACATTGGAACGGGTTGGCGGCAGCCTTGCGGCTGAGCGAGGCAGCGCGTGAGGACAACTGGCGGCTTATCGAAGCGGCCTATTCGGAACCGCATCGGCATTATCACACCTTGACCCATATCGCTGATATCGTGACCAAGTTCGACGCCTTGCGCGGCCGGTTCGACAGACCGGATTCGGTTCTATTGGCCCTGTTCTTCCACGACATCGTCTACGATCCGACCCGCCAGGACAACGAGGCGCAGAGCGCCGGTCTGCTGTGCGAACGCCTGCCCGACATTGAGCGCGCGGTGCTGGATGAGGCCTGTTTCTGCATCCTGGAAAGCAAAGGGCACAAAGCTACGGGCGACGCCGATACCGACCTGTTCCTCGATCTCGACATGTCGATCGTGGGCGCGCCGTGGGAGGATTACCTGACCTACGCCCGGGGCGTGGCGCTGGAATATCTGCCGGTCTACGGCGCCGAAGCCTATGCGGCGGGCCGGCCGGCGCTGTTTCTGGAGCCGACCTTAAACCATGCGCGGATATTCCTGACCGAACCGTTCCAGTCACTGGAATCCCGGGCCCGCAGCAACCTGGCCGCCGAACGGGACCTGTGGCGGGCGGCTGCCTTTACGGTGTAACCCCTTGACAAAATTAGCCAAAGGAGAAATCCTGCCGCTAAGAAAAAATGCCGGACCCGCAAGGGTTCTGGCGGAGGGGGGAGGATAAATTGAACGCACGCATTGTGGCCTTCGTGGCTTGCCGGCTTTTCGCGGTCTACCTGCTGATCATGTATGGCGTGAGTTTCGTCATTCAGCTGGTGATCGCCAGTCTGGCGCCGCGACCGGAGGACAGCGAAGGCGTTATCGGCCAATATATCCTGACGGCAGGCGTGGCGACCGCGCTCTATATGCTGCTTGCCTTCGGCCTGTGGACTGGGGCCAGCTGGATTTCCCGGACCGTCAGCGCGCCGGTGCCGGAAAAGTTCGAGGACAAACCCGCCGGCGACCGCTGGCAGGCCGTGGCGCTTTCCGCCGTCGGCTGGCTGACCCTGATGCTGGCGGCGGGCCAGTCGGGCCGCTTGATCAGCGCGTTTATTCAGACTGATGGTTCGACTGGCTTATCGCCAAATGTCGTGCAGTGCCTGGTCTTGCTGACCCTGGGCGGGGGCTTCACCCTGTTTTCGCGGTCGGTGGTGCGCGGCCTGGAACGATTCCGCGCCTGGGGCCGCAAGCCGCTTATCGCAGCGGAAGACCAATGACGCCCGCCGGTTTCGCCAAGCTCGGGTTACGGTTGCTGTCGCTGTACGTCCTGTTCGTGGCGTTTCGTCAATGCGTGTCGGCCTCGCAGATTTTTTGGGAAAAGATTCAGGACATCGGCCGGGTTCTGCCCGACCCGGTACCGCAGCTCGCTCAGGGCGTCGTACTGGCGGCCGTCGCCGCGTTCCTGTGGTTTCGCGCTGAGAACCTGGCCCGGCGCTTGCTGCCGCTGGGCGCCGGCACGAACGCAGGTCCCGAATATGCCTCCTGGCAGCGGGTCGGCCTGATGTTTGCCGGGGGCTTGCTTTGCATGCAGGGCTTGGTCGAGCTCATCGACGGCTTTCCCCTGATGTATCAGGTCGGCAGCACCGCCCAGATTCTTTTTGCTTTGGTCCTGATCATCGGCGGGACGGAACTCGTGGGCGTTCTGGCCAGGCTGTTCAGTGGCCGCTGGCGGCGCGACGTCTGAAGCCCCGTGCCTGAAGCCCCGTGATTGACCTTTCAGCCTTTTAGGCTTAGGGCGGGCACGGACAAATTCGCTTTACGGAAGGCCCTGACCCTTGACCCTATCCTACCATGAAGGCGATCTGCCGGCCGGCCTCGATTTCGGCGCTTCGGTGGCGATTGATTCCGAGACCATGGGCCTGCGCTTCCGCCGCGACGGCCTGTGCGTCGTCCAGCTGTCGGCCGGTGACGGCACCGCGCACGTGGTGCGCCTCGACCGGAAAACCTATGACTGTCCCAACCTGAAAAAGCTCCTGATCGATCCGAAGGTGCTGAAGCTGTTCCATTACGGCCGTTTCGACATCGGCATGTTCCTGCTGCACCTGGGCGTGGTCACCGCGCCGGTCTACTGCACCAAGATCGCCTCGAAGCTCTGCCGCACCTATACCGACCGTCACGGCTTGAAGGACCTGGTCCGCGAGCTGCTGCAGATCGACCTCAGCAAGGTTCAGCAAAGCTCCGACTGGGGCGCGGCAACGCTATCCGCCGAACAACTCGCCTACGCGGCCTCGGATGTGTTGCATCTGCACGCGCTTCGCGACCGGCTTGACGCCATGCTGGCGCGCGAAGGCCGCACCGACCTGGCTCGGGCCTGTTTCGACTTTTTGCCGCACCGCGTCAAACTGGATTTGGCAGGATGGGAAGATTGCGATATTTTCGCGCATAGCTGGGCTTAAACGTACGGTCGCGGAGCGCAATCCAAAAAGTGTACTTCTGCTATCGTGCACTTTTGGGTTAAATTGCGCGACCAACATTAAAGGACAGAATGTCTCCTCCGTTCATCACCGATATCACGGCCCGCTTCGATCCGAAGCTCGATGCCGAGGCCGAAGCCGCCGAACGCCACGCCCGGCTGGCCACTCAGGTCGCCGCCGTTCGCCGCCGTTCGCGCTTCATCCGCCAGTTGCGCGGCATCCTGCCGGCGGTGATGATCGGCATGCTGGTGTTCAATTTCGGCTGGATCGCGGTGACCAGCATCATCAGCTCGCTCAACGTCTACGGCGCCGCCTCGACCGAAATCCGCATGACCAATCCGCGCTTCTCCGGCCTGGGCAGCGACGGCAATCCGTACACCGTGTCGGGCCTGGAAGCGGTGCGCAAGACGCGCGAAGCCACCGTCGTCACCCTCAAGGCGCCCAGCCTCGAGTTCCGCAGCAGCACCCAGCACGTCACCCACATTTCCGCCGCGAACGGCGTCTATGACATCGACCACAAGACGTTCCGGCTGAACGGCAACGTCATCATGAGCGCCGGCGGGTCCGACATGGCCTTCCGCACCGAAGAAGCCGTCATCAACATGAATGATTCCAGCATGTCCGGCGACAAACACATTGAAGGAAACGGCTCCATGGGTCATATAGAGGGTGAATCCTTCGTTATTTCCAACAATGGCGACAATATCGTCTTCCACGGCCGCGGCGACAATCAGGTGCACGGCACCTTCAATCGCACCAAGAAGAAATAAGCCGCAGGGGGCATGATCGAGATGAGAGAGATCAAGGCTATGAGCTATCGGACTTTGGCGGCCGCGGCCGCAGTGCCCTTGATTCTGGCAAGTGGTGCCGCTCTGGCCCAGGTCTCGCCCGACGGCGGCCCGGTCCAGGTCACGGCCGATACCTGGAAGACCGACAACAACACCCACACCACCTATCTCGACGGTCGCGTCGAGATCCAGCAGAACGGCGCTCGCCTGCGCGCCGACCACGCCAAGATCCTGTCGACCGTCGACGGCGAGATCATCAATATCGAAGCCACCGGCAACGTCTATTATGTCACCAAGGACGTCAAAGGCCAGGAAAGCATCGTAAAAGGCGACAACACCGTCTATACCCAGTCCGACGACACCATGATCGTTACCGGCCAGGTCGTCCTTCAGCAGGGCCAGAACGTCATGACCGGCACGCGCCTGGTCTCGCATGTCAAGGCGGGCGACACGACGCTCGACGCCGCCCCCACCGACGCCGGCAAGGGCCGCGTGCGCGGCGTCTTCTATCCGCAGAAGAACGGCCAGAATCCGCAGGCGATCCAAGTGCCGCCGTCCGTCAAGCCTTCTGGACAATAAAGTGAACGCACCCGAACCGAGCCTGTCCACGCCGAAGACCTCCCTGATGGACGGCATCACCGTCGAAGGCATCGGCAAGACCTACAAGGACCGCGCCGTCGTCAAGAGCGTCAGCCTGCACCTGGGCCGGGGCGAGGTCGTCGGCCTGCTCGGCCCCAACGGCGCCGGCAAGACCACCTGTTTCTACATGATCACCGGCCTGATCGAAGCCGACTACGGCACCATCCTGCTCGACGGCCAGGACATCACCCGCCAGCCGATGTATCAGCGCGCCCGTCTCGGCATCGGCTACTTGCCGCAGGAAGCGTCGATCTTTCGTGGCATGAACGTCGAGCAGAACCTGACCGCCGTGCTCGAACTCAACGAAAAGAGCCAATCCAAGATCAAGGCCGATGTCGACCGGCTGCTCGAGGACCTGCGCATTACTCACATCCGCCATTCGCCGGCCTCGGCCCTGTCGGGCGGGGAGCGCCGCCGGGTGGAAATCGCCCGCGCCCTGGCCTCGAAGCCGTCGTTCATGCTGCTCGACGAACCGTTCGCCGGCATCGACCCGCTGGCCATCACCGACATCCGCGACGTGATCACCTACCTGAAGGGGCGCGGCATCGGCATCCTGATCACCGACCACAATGTCCGCGAAACGCTGGAGATCGTCGATCGCGCCTCGATCATCCACTCGGGCGAGGTGCTGTTCGAAGGCACGGCGGACCAGATCACCCAGGACCCGGAAGTCCGCCGCGTCTATCTGGGCGAAAGCTTCCATCAATAATCCTCTCCTCCCATTCCATGGGGAGGTGGCGGCGTAAGCCGACGGAGGGGTCACTTCTTATCCGCCATCCCCAGCCGATCCATTAACCTTTAACCGCCTGTTCACCTTCTGCCCGCAAGTTCGAGAAAAGACCTCTCGGTCAAGAAATTGGTGATCTATTTCGGGCATAGTGCCTGCGGTTGATCCAAGGTGTGGGCCAAGGGACAAGAATGGCGCTCGGACAAAGGCTCGAAATCAGGCAGGGACAGGGGCTGGTCATCACGCCCCAGCTGCAGCAGGCGATCAAGCTGCTGCAGCTGTCCAACCTCGAACTTGAGGCGGTCATCGAGACCGAGCTGGAACGCAATCCGCTGCTGCAGCGCGAGGACGGCGAAGGGCCCGCCGACAATACCCACGAAGTTGACGCCCCCAGAGATCGCGAAAACACCGACCGCGACTCCGGCGAGACCCGTGAGCTCGACATGGGCGAGCGCGACACCCTGACGGCCAACCACGATATCGATGCTTCGTCCGCCGACGTCTATGGCGACGGCGAGGACGGCCCGGTTGCCCGTGAACGCGAAAGCGCTACGGCTGCCGAGGCCGGCGACGGCCCGATGGTCGACTGGTCCAAGGCCAGCAAGGGCGGGGGCAGCTTCGACGGCGACGAGGACGCGCTGGAACGCTCGCTGACCCGCGATATGACGCTCAACGAACACCTGAACTACCTGGCCGCCATCGCCCATTTCAGCGCGCCCGAAATGGCTATCG
>CAYULN010000176.1:0-3379 GCA_964445605.1 uncultured Caulobacteraceae bacterium
AGGTCGATTCCAAGGGTTCCAGGAACCCGCTGGCCAGGCCGACGGCGATACAGTTCTTTTCCCACATCTTGGCGCGCTTGCCGGTCGTGAACTTCAGCAGGCGCGGCTCGGCCAGGGCCTTGCCGTCAAGGTTCTGCATCAGGATATCGGCGGCTTCCTGCTCGGCGATAAAATTGCTCGAAAAGACGTGGCCGTTGCCGGTACGGCTCTGCAAGGGAATACGCCATTGCCAGCCCGCCTTGCGCGCCGTCGAACGCGTGTAAGGGATGAGCGGGTCGACCCGCTCGCACGGCACCGCCCAGGCTCGGTTGCAGGGCAGGAAGTTCGTCCAGTCTTCATAGCCGACCTTCAATGCGTCGCCGATCAGCAGGCCGCGGAAGCCGGAACAGTCGATGAAAAAGTCGCCTGTGATCACCTGGCCGCTGGCCAGGGTGACGCTGTCGATATAGCCGTCCTCGCTGTTCAGATTGACGCCGGTGATCTTGCCTTCGATACGCTTGACGCCGTTTTTTTCGCAGTGGTCGCGCAGGAACTTGGCATATAGCCCGGCGTCGAAGTGGAAGGCGTACGAATAGGTGGAGAAGACCGAATTCGGGTCGCTGGGTCCGACCACGAACTTGTCGGCGTAGGCGGCCGTGATCGGCAGGGAATAGTCCTGAAGTGGCGTCTGGTCGCCCAGCTTGTGCAGTCGCAGCCAATAATGATGGAAGGAAATCAGATCGATCGGCGCGCCGTAAGAGCCGAACGGGTGCATGTAGGTATGGCCTTTACGCGACCAATCCCTGAACTCGATCCCCAGCTTGAAGGTCGCCTGGGTGCGTTTGACAAACTCGACCTCGTCGATGCCGTTCAAAGTGTTGAACTGGCGGATCGGCGGGATGGTGGCTTCGCCGACGCCGACAATGCCGATCTCGTCGGATTCGATCAGGACGATCTCGGAAAGCCGGCCCTGGAAGGCCTGGCTGAGGGTCGCCGCCGACATCCATCCGGCGGTGCCGCCGCCGACGACGATGATCCGGCCGATGGGATTGGGCGCTGGCGATTCCATAATCTCTTCCCTGAATTTTTTCTTGGATGTGTACCGGGTTTACCGCCGTTCGTCACGAGTCAAGCGCGACAATTGCGGAATAAAAATGCCCCCCTGGGGACACCAGGGGGGCGAGGATAAGATGTCCAATATTCAGAAAGTCGGCCGACCGCGACCCAAATCGCGGCCGGCCTGGGAATTAGAACGTCCCGCGTACCACGAAGGCGACACGCTGGTCGGTCTGGAACCAGTTGTACCGGTTCTCGAAGCCGGGGAAGCCGACCTTGAGGTAGGTTCGGGTCTTGAACAGGTTGGTCACCTGCATGCCCACCTTGACCTGCGGGTTCAGGGTGTACAGTACGCTGCCGTCCGCTTGGCCATAGTCTTCCGACCAGACGGGCGCGGCGACGTTGGCCGCCGACGTCGTCAGCAGATAATTGGATCGCCAGTTGTAAGCAAGGCGAGCCGAGATACCGTACTTTTCGTACATCAGAGCCAGGTTGTACGAGTTCTTCGACAGGCCTTCGAGCGGCAGCACGGTCGTCGTCGCGTTGGCGGCCTGCACCGGGTCGTTGAGGTTGACGGCCGTGTTGGTGCCGCCCTTGTTGTTGACCAGGGTGTAGTTGGCCTGGACGCCGAAGCCGGACCAGAAGCTGGGCAGGAAGTCGTAGAACTGCTGGTAGGCCAGTTCGAAGCCGTTGATCCTGCCCTTGCTGCCGTTGCGGGTCCTGAAGACCTGGTAGGTCTCCGTGATGCCGCCGATGGTGAACTGTTCAGGCGCGGTCGCCCCCATGAAGTAGTTGGTCAGTTCCTTGTCGAACGCGGCAAAAGTCAGACTGCCGGTCGGAGCAAAGTACCATTCCGCCGAGAAATCGTAGGCGGTGGCGCGCATCGGCTTCAGGTTGGGGTTGCCACCGGTGCCGGTGTAGGAGACCGAGTTGAAGTACTTCAGGGTCGTCGGCGTGCCGCCCGGCGGCGTGATCGTTACCGGCGGGCTGCTGTTGACGCTGGTCGTCGAGATGCTCAGCGTCGTGAACGGCGACATCTGACTGAAGTCCGGACGGACGATCGCCTTGGACGCCGCGAAGCGGAACTGCAGTTGATCCGTCCAATGCAGGCGAACGTTGAGGCTCGGCAGCGTGTCCGTATAGGTGTTGGAGAACTTCACACCCTTGAGCCCGCCGCCTGTGTTCGAGATCGTGATCGCGTCGTTATACGGCTTGGCGGCCGATGCGGACAGCGACGGATCGACATGGGTCGTGCTGGTATCAATCGAACTCGGGAAGATTGTCTGACCGGTGCCGTTATTCAGCTCCGTCTTGACGACGCGGACGCCGATATTGCCATCCCACGCCTTGCCGGAACCGAGGAAGCTTTCGGCTCCGAAACGCAGAACGCTGTATCCGGCCGTGGTCTTTTCCGTTTGGTCAATGATGCCCGACGACACATTGTCGGCGCGGCCGAAGCCGACATTGCTGAAGTCGCCGTTGAACGGTACCCAGCCCCAGCCGCCGAGACCTTCCGCCGCCTTGGCCAGGGAGGCCACACTGGCCGGCGAATAGGTCGCCAGCGCTTCGGTCGGGAACCAGCTGCTCGGCTCGGGCGCGTCGCCGCCGAAGAAGTCGTTAAAGCTGAAGTATTCGCCCTTGGCGACGGTGCCATCCTTGTTGATGGTATTGCCGTTCCATTGCGCATCCTGCGACACGCCGCCCCAGTTGTAGCCGTTCTGGCGCGTGATGGCGTGCTTGTCGGTCGAGCGGACGCCGACCTTCAGGGACTTCAGCCAGCTGGAGTCGAAGCTGTATTCGGCGTCCAGGCGGGCGGTCTTGTCGGTGGCGCTGTTTTCCTCCAGGTGGTCCATGGCGAACGCGTAGTAATAGTTGTCCGCGCTGGCCAGGCCTGGGTTGGTGACAGCATTGGCGCTGTTGACCACGCCGCCGACCAGGTAGTTGCTCTTATAGTAGTTGAAGGTCGGCAGCTTGCCGGTCAGGTCGATGGCCAGGTCTGAAATGCCGGCGGAGCCGAACGCCTGCGAACCGACCGTGAAGCTGATGATGTGGGCGTGCGAGCGGACATATTGCGCTTGGCCGCTGATCGTCAGCTTTTCACTGGGGGTATATTTGAACGACAGCGAGGTATCGCTGGTTTCCTTGTGGTCGTCACCGGTACGGGTGTCATTAAGGATCTGCATGTCATCGACGACACCCTTAATGAACTGGCCGTTGGAGTTGTAGGTATAGGTCGCGTTCGGCGTGTTGATGTTGCCATCGCCCATGCCCGTGGTGTTTTCGATGCTGCGCGGCGACGCCTTGGTGTCGATATATTGCAAGGTGAACAGCAACTGATCGCTCG
>CAYULN010000177.1:0-2728 GCA_964445605.1 uncultured Caulobacteraceae bacterium
CAGGTGACGCGAACGACCGGCCTTGCCGAGGTTCTGGTACATGTGGTCCTGGTTCGACACCGCGCCGACCGTGGCCATGCAGGTGTCGAGCACCATGCGCAGCTCGCCCGAGCCGAGGCGGATCTGGGCATAGCCGGCGTCACGGCCGACCAGCTGGGCGTAGGCACCCGCCGAACGAGCCAGCTGGCCGCCCTTGGCCGGCTTCATTTCCACGTTGTGGATGATGGTGCCGATCGGCAGCGAACGCAGCGGCGCGGCGTTGCCCGGCTTGATGTCAACGTTGTCGCCGGCGACGACCGTATCACCAACATCGAGACGCTGCGGCGCAATGATGTAGGCCTGTTCGCCATCCTTGTAGTTGATCAAGGCGATGAACGCGGTGCGGTTCGGATCGTATTCCAGGCGCTCGACCGTGCCCGGCACGTCGAACTTGCGGCGCTTGAAATCGATGATGCGATAAAGGGTCTTCGCCCCGCCGCCACGGAAGCGGACGGCGACGCGGCCGCCGGCCCCGCGGCCGCCGGTCTTGGTCTTGCCCTCGACCAGCGACTTTTCCGGCTTGCCCTTGTGCAGTTCGGAACGGTCCACCAGCACCAGCTGGCGGCGGCCCGGCGAGGTCGGATTAAATTGCTTCAAAGCCATGGTTCAATCTTTCCTTACAGCGCCGACGCGATGTCGATGGTCTGGCCTTCGGCCAGCGTGACGATCGCCTTCTTCATGTCGGAGCGGCGGCCCTTGATGCCCTTGAAGCGCTTGGTCTTGCCCTTGGTGACAATGGTGTTCACCTTGGTGACCTTGACGCCGTAGATGGCTTCGACGGCGGCGGCGACTTCGTCCTTGGAGGCGTCGAGCGCGACCTTGAAGACCGTCTTGTTCTGCTCGGCCAGGATCGTCGACTTTTCCGTGATGTGCGGCGCCAGCAGGACGTCGTAGTTGCGGATGGTAGCAGCCATGATTACGCCTCCACCTTAAAGCGGGCTTCGATCGCTTCGATCGCCGCCTTCGTCAGCACCAGCTTCTGGCGGCGCAGAATGTCGTAGACATTCAGACCGGCCGTCGGCAGGACGTCGATGTTCGGGATGTTGCGCGAAGCCAGAGCGAAATTGGTGTCGACCTCGGCGCCCGTGATGAACAGGGCGTTGTTGAGGCCCAGCTTCTCGAACGAAGCCTTGAGCGTGGATGTCTTCGGCGAGTCGATGACGGCTTGATCGAGCACGATCAGCGAACCGTCCTTGACCTTCGACGACAGAGCATGACGCAGGCCGAGGGCACGCACCTTCTTCTGCAGGTCGAAGCCGTGATCGCGGACGACCGGACCGAAGGCGCGCGAGCCACCGACGAATTGCGGCGCACGGCGCGAACCGTGACGGGCGCCGCCGGAGCCCTTCTGCTTGTACATCTTCTTGCCCGTACGCGAGTTTTCGTTACGGGTCTGCACCTTGTGCGTACCGGCGCGGCGCTTGGCCAACTGCCAGTTGACGACGCGCGACAGGATGTCGGCGCGAATCTCCGTGATCCCGAAAACGAGATCGGAGACATCGACCGAACCAGCCTTGGAGGCGTCGAGTTTGAGAACGTCGAGTTTCATGATTATTCCGCCCCTTCTTCAGCAGCCGGAGCTTCAGGCGTTACTTCAGCCGGAGCCGCTTCGACAGCAGCAGCGGCCGGCTTCTTGATCGCGCCCGGCATCGGCAGGCCCTTCGGCGCCGCCTTCTTCACCGCGTCGCGGATCTTGACGTAGGAACCCTCCGCACCCGGGACGGCGCCGCGGATGAAGACCAGGCCGCGCTCGGCATCGATGCGGGCGATTTCCAGGCTCAGAGTGGTGACGGTTTCGACGCCGAGGTGACCGGCCATCTTCTTGCCCGGGAAGGTACGACCCGGATCCTGACGGTTGCCGGTCGAACCAAGCGAACGGTGCGACACCGACACGCCGTGGGTGGCGCGCAGGCCGCCGAAATTCCAGCGCTTCATGCCGCCGGCAAAACCCTTACCAATGGTCGTGCCCTGGATGTCGACGCGCTGACCGACAACGAAGTGATCGGCGGTGAACTCGGCACCGACTTCGATCAGGTTCTTCTCGGAAACACGGAATTCCGTGAGGATGGCCTTGGGCTCGACCTGAGCCTTGGCGAAACGAACGCGCTCGGCGTTCGAGGTGTTCTTGGCCTTGCGGGAACCGGCGCCGAGCTGCAGGGCAACGTAGCCGTCCTTGTCCTTGGTCTTCTGGGCGACGACCTGGCAGCCGTCGAGCGACAGCACCGTCACCGGCACGTGCTGGCCGGCTTCATCGAAGAAGCGCGTCATGCCCAGTTTCTTGGCGATCAAACCTGTACGCATCTGACCCGCCCCTTAAATCTTGATCTCGACGTCGACACCGGCCGACAGGTCGAGCTTCATCAGCGCGTCCACGGTCTGCGGGGTCGGATCGACGATATCGAGCACGCGCTTGTGCGTGCGGATTTCGAACTGCTCGCGCGACTTCTTGTCGACGTGCGGCGAACGGTTGACGGTGAAACGCTCGATAAGCGTGGGCAGGGGAATCGGGCCCCGGACGGTGGCACCAGTGCGCTTGGCCGTATTGACGATTTCGCGCGTGGAATGATCCAGGACGCGGTGATCGAAGGCCTTGAGCCTGATGCGGATATTTTGACGATCCATATCGCTCGTTTTCCTCAAAGGGGCGTTTAACGCGTCCAGTGAACCATTTCAAAGACCAGCCCGGAAA
>CAYULN010000178.1:0-3835 GCA_964445605.1 uncultured Caulobacteraceae bacterium
TGTTCGAGCGCTGGGCGCGCGAAGGCCATTGTCCCAGTATCCTCAAGGCGATGCAGACCGGCGCGGCAGTCAATATGGGCAATTCGCTCGAGACCCTGCCTGGCGCCATCTGGCCGGAGATCGCCTCGTCGCTCGGCTGCGGGCGCAAGGCCGAATTCTATCACGGCCAGCAGTTGCACACCGGCGAGGCGGAAAAGCGGCCGATCGACGCCGCCGACGTCGATGTCGAGGAATATTTCTGGGTGCGGGCCAGCCGCGCCGGCAATCGTGTCTTCGTCTCTGACATGCCGCAGACCGTGCCGGCGCCGAACTTCAACGGCTTGCAACTGTTCGAATACGGCTCGCACGACCGCAACTTCGCCATCACCAGCGAGCCGCCGTCGCTGCTCGAGGAGATCAAGGCCAAGCACGGCGATCATCCGATCATTTCCTGCGACTGGCACGGCGAGACCGAGGCGGGCTATCGCAAGCTGGTCGACGACCTGAAGCGCGGCGCGGCGCTGAAAGGCGAACTGTACAGCGATTACATGAACCGCGAGGCCTGGGACCTGTTCGCGGTATGCTTCAGCGAGTGCCATTGTGTTGGGCACCAGTTCTGGCACTTCCAGGACCCGCACCATCCGAAGCACGACCCCAACGCGCCCGACGACCTGAAGACCGCCATGCGCGACGTCTATGCTGCGATCGACCGCAGCGTCGGCGCCCTGATCGAAGCCGCCGGGCCCGACGTCAAGGTGATCCTGGTCGCCAGCCACGGCATGGCGCTCTATTCCGGCGGGCCGAACCTGCTCAATGAAGCGCTGTGCCGCCTGGGTGTGACCTCGGAAGGCGGCGACACCGTCACCGGCCGGTTCTGGCGCGAGATGCAGTTCAATTCCGGGCCGCTGATCACCAACTTACGGGCGACCCTGAAAAAATTCATCGGCAAGCGCGTCATCCAATCGATCCAGGCCGGCAGCGGCAGCTTGCACGAGCCGTTCACCCAGTCGGAGACCCGGGCGGCCGAACTGCGCAACAACCGCTGCGGCGGCATCCGGCTCAACCTGAAGGGCCGCGAACCGTTCGGCGAGGTGGCGCCGGGCGCCGAGGCCGAGGCGCTTACCGGCCTGATCCGCGAGGCGCTGCTGGAACTGCAGGACCTCAATACTGGCGAGGCCATCGTGCGCGAGGTGCGCACCGCCGCCGAGGCGTTCGGGCCGGATCATCATCCGGACGTGCCGGATATCATGGTCGTCTTCCGCGACGATCTCGGCGTGCTTGACGAGGCCTGGTCGAAGCGCCTGGGCCGGATCAAGCGCACGGTCTACAAGGACTGGCTACCGCGCACCGGCGACCACACGCCGCATTCGCGCCTGTGGATGCTGGGCGGGCCGCTTCCGGCCGGCGCGCAGTACAGCGACGGCGACGTGCTGGATATCGGCCCGACGGTGCTTGAACTGCTCAATGTGCCGACGCCGAACAATATTGACGGGCGGTCGCTGACGCGGTTTCTGCGTGGCGAAGGCGCCATCGCGCGCGACCGGCGCGTCGGACCGCGCGCCATGACGCTTTAAACGCTCAGGCTGGCCAGAACGCCGTCCAGCAGGCCCGGCGTTTCGGCGTCAAACGTGCCCTGCCGCGCCAATTGGGCGAAGCCGTGGACGATCGACCAGGCGGCAATGACGCGCGGATCCATGTGCGGGGGTCCATCGCAGCTCAGGCAATCGACCGCCAGAGGCACGCCGGTCACGGCCTCGTACAAGAGCTGAAACGCCTTCAATCCCGCCATCGCATAGTCCGGGTTGTCGCGGTCGAGAATTTCCCGCCGCCACATCAGGTCGAAGTGCGCCGGCTGGGCCAGGGCAAAGCGAACATAGGCCTTGCCTTGCGAGACGATGCGGCTGCGACGCCCCTGACCTTCGGTTTCGGCATTGGCGGCTTCGAGCACGGCGCACAGGTTTTCGAAGCCAAGCGTGGCGACCGCGGTCAGCAGGCCGCGCGCATCGCCGAAATGGTGCGCCGGGGCGCCGGGTGACACCCCGGCCCGGCGGGCGGCCTCGCGCAGGGAAAAACCTTCAACGCCGCGTTCAAGCAGGATGGCTTCGGCGGCGGCAATCAGGGCGTGGCGCAGATCGCCATGATGATAGCTGGACTTGGTATCGGGCATATAAACGCTGCTCAGATTTAACTTGACACTGTTCAGATAGTGCCGCATACCGCATCTATACACTGTTCAGTTGTCAGAGCACAAGCCGATATGGAGGGACATATGGCCGCTATCCTGTTTCAGTTGGGAAGTTTGATCGTGGTGCCGGGCTGGCTGGCCCTGATGGTGGCCGCCTTCTGGGCCAAGCCCCGAGCGCAGTTGGTGATGCTGGCGCGGTTTGTTATCCCGGCGGTGCTGGCGGTCGCCTATATCGCCCTGCTGGCAGCGGGTCATGACGCGTTCCGCGATGGCGGGTTCAATTCGATTACCCAGGTCCGCGCCCTGTTCGCCAATGACAATGCCCTGACGGCCGGGTGGCTGCACTATCTCGCCTTCGACCTGTTTGTCGGCGCCTGGATCGTCGAACGCGGCACCGAGCGGGGTGTGCATGGCCTGCTGCTGTTGCCCTGCCTGGTCCTGACCTTCCTGTTCGGTCCCGCCGGCTATCTGCTGTTCCTGCTCCTCACCTTGATGCCGCGAAAGGCCTGAGCCATGCTGCGCAAATTATTTTCCCGCCAGCCGGTGCTGGCTGCTTTCGGCTGCCTGAATCTCATCGGCCTGGCCGTCATGCTCATCCTGCAAACTGTCGATCCGCGTCAGCTCGACGGCGTCGAGGTCTGGGTCAAACCGGCCAAGTTCTTCCTGTCGGTCGGGGTCTATGCCCTGACGCTGGCCTGGTTCTTCGGCTATGTGCGCGAGGAGCGGCGTGGCAAGGCCAATATGCGCTTCATCGTCTGGGCGACGGTGCTGTTGACAGCATTCGAGAACTTCTGGATCACCTGGCAGGCCGGTCACGCGGTGCGGTCGCATTTCAATACCACCTCGACCTTCGCCATCGCCATGTATGGCGCGATGGGCGCAGCCATCATTGTCACCATCATCGGCCTGCTGGTCCTGGCCTGGGAAATCGCCCGTCGGCCGGTCGACGGCCTGCGGCCGGACTATCAGGCGGCGGTGGTTCTGGGGCTGGTCCTGACCTTTGTGCTCGGCGGGGGACTGGGCGGCTACATGTCGCAGCAACACTTCCATTCGGTCGGCGCCGATAGCGGACATTTCCCGATCTTCGGCTGGAACCGGCAGGGCGGCGACCTGCGCGTGGCGCATTTCTTCGGCATGCATATCATGCAGTTCCTGCCGATTCTGATGGCGGTCGTCGCGCCCTTGCCGAAGGGTTTGCGCTGGGGCGTACTGGCGGCAGGCGTCGTCGGCAGTGTCGGCGTGACCGTGTTTGTCTTCGTCCAGGCACTGCATGGTCAGCCGTTTCTTTCAGGTATTTAGGCCTGCCCGGTTTGTAACGCCCTCAAAAGATTGTGCGATTGACCCTGGGCGCGGCTGACCCTAAGAAATGGGTGAGTTTTTGCGAGAGATACCATGGGCGACGACGCTACCCTTCTGAAAACCAGCCCGCTGGGCGCGGGCGAGACAGCCGTTGGGCGCCACGACTGGACGAAGGCCGAAGTCGCCGCCCTGTTCGAGTTGCCGTTCATGGAACTGGTGTTCCAGGCGGCCAGCGTCCATCGCCAGACCTTCGACCCGTCGGAAGTGCAGTTATCGCAGCTTCTTTCCGTAAAAACAGGTGGTTGCGCCGAAAACTGCGGCTACTGTTCGCAGTCGGCGCATTTCGACACCGGCCTGAAGGCATCAAAGCTG
>CAYULN010000179.1:0-4598 GCA_964445605.1 uncultured Caulobacteraceae bacterium
CCTCGGAGATGACCGTCTGCTGAAAGGGATCCGTCGCCGGATCGTCTTCGACACCGGGCTTGGTCACGATCCGATCGGCCAGGACGAGCTGGGTCGGGATGCCGCCGAAGGCGGTGAGGTCGCGATAGAAGTTCGAGTCGACGCAGAACGGCGCCATCGCCTTGACCGGCGATCCGGGGCGCAGGCTATTGGCGGTGAAAAACTGTACCAGGCCGGCATAGGAACAGCCCAGGAGCCCGACCTGGCCGTCCGCCTCGTCGAGTTTCGCCGCCCAGCCGACAAGCGCCGCGCCGTCCCGTCCCATCCGCGCGCCGAACCAGGCGGCCTGTCCCTGGGATTTGCCGAAACCGCGCAGATCGGCGATGACCAGGACATAGCCCCGGCGCACCAGATAGTCGGCGAACTTCTGGACCGCGCCGGTCTTGCCGTAAGGCGTCTGCAACAAAAGCACCGGAAACCGGCCGGCGGCCTTGGCCCCGGTTACCGGGTCGGTCGGGAAATATTCATCGGCCGACAACACAGTCCCGTCGTCCATGGTCACCGGGATGTCCTTCTTTTCAGCAAAAGCATATTCGATCGCACGAGGTTGCCACGGCGAAGCGTCCGGCGTTTGAGCTGAAGCGCCGCCTACGGAAAGACACAGCGCAACGGCGAGGAAACAGGCGCCTAAGGAAGATTTGGTCATGCACGTCTCCACGGCGTCGGCGCGTCTGGATGACCGCGGACCCGAAGATGAGAGGACACGAAAGCCGCGGTTGGATGCAGGCCGAAACATTAAATCACCGTAACTTGGCCTGCCGTGCCCGCCGCGATGGATATCGGCGCCGAGCCTTCCGACAACCTCCTAACTTCCCGGCCCCACTCCCGCCGTTTTTGCGCGCTTGACTGGCGGCGGCCGGGGGATTGGCGTAGAACGCCGTCACGTTTGTCAGGAGATCGTCATGCCTCGGATGCGCGCCCTCCTTTTGGCCGCCTTTTTAGCGGCTCCGGCCCTGGCCCAACCGGCGCCGCCTCCGCCCGATGCCGATTCCGGCATTCCCGCCACCGTCGACCAGAACTGGGCCGCCGGCCAGATCACCGTCACCGGCCATTTCCCCGGCCCGGCCCTGTGGCGGGTGCGCAAGGGTACATCCGAAGTCTATATTGTCGGCGGCCTGCCGGTCATGGTCAAGCGCTTCGACTGGGACCGCGGCCGCATCGGCCGCATCCTCGACAAGGCCAATGTGCTGCTGGTCGCGCCCAAGGCCAAGGGCGGGCCGATCTCCTTCGCCACCTGGGAGATGAGCAAGGGTTCCGGGCCGTTCCGCACGCTTTGGTCTCTCCTGCCCGCCGACGTGGCCTCGCGCTTCCGCAACCTGGCCGTCCTGAACGGCGTCGATCCGGACAAATACGCCCACGACACGCCGGTATACGCCGCCATGCGGCTGCGCGACGACATCTACGAGAAACGCGGCCTCAGCACCAACGATCCGGAAAAGATGCTGATCTTCATGGCCCGCGATCGCAAGACGCCGATGCAGCCGGTCACCCGCTATTCGGCAGCCTCGGCGCTCGGCAAGCTCAACGGCATGAGCAAGCCGGAACGCACCGCCTGCGTCACCGCCACGCTGGACGAGATCCAGTTTGCCACCGGCCACGCCGCGACCGCGACCCAGGCCTGGGCGGTGGCCGACCTCGGCAAGGCCCAGGCCAATTCACCGCCATCGGCCATGCTGGCCTGCCTGGAAGGTTCGGGGTCGACGCAGAGCCTGGTCGACAAGGCGGTCGACGACACGGTCGCCGCCGTCGACGACGCCCTGGCCAGGCCGGGCAAGAGCGTGGCGGTCTTCCCGCTGACCGTGCTGCTGCAACCGAACGGCGCGCTCGACAGGCTGCGCGCCCAGGGCGCCGACATCACCGTCCCGGCGATGTGAGCCCCCTCACCCTTCCGACGGCCCGCACCACCCCGGCAAGAAATCGGCATCGTGGCTCTTGGCCAGCTTGAACGCCTCGTCGAGCGCCGTTTCGAACCGCTTTTCGACGCGGCTCCGCCGGATGTTCTGGCGCAGGAAATCCGCCCAGATGAATTCGCTGAACGGCGTCACGTCCTTGGCGAACCCGCCCATGCGCCGCAGCGCTCCGGCCAGGCTGCGGTACGGATCATCGGCCATATCGGCGATGGTCTTCGGCAGCTCTTCCCAGCCGTGCCGTTTGCCCTCGGCGTCGTAGGGATGCAGCCAGCCGCGATTGTCCATGTAGACGAAGAACGACTCCTTCGCCAGCCGCGACAGGTCGGCCAGGCGCGTGACGGCGATCTCCGTCTGGCCTTCTTCGAGCAGGGCCCTGCACAGATGGTGGTGATCGAGAACGTAATAGCGCCCCTTCGGCCCGAGCACAGCCGGGATCATGTGCTCGCCGAGATAGGCGGCCTGATGGCCGGCTCGATCCTGCCGCCATTGCGCCTGCTTGGCGGCGACCTCGCGGAAGCCGACCGTCATCTGGGTCGGCCGCAACTCGGCAATGGCCACGGTGCGTAGCCGCGGTTCGCGTACGGTAGGCATGCCCCATCCTCTGTTAAGGTTCCCAAACCGGCTTATACGCCGTCCGGTGGCGCGCGGCAAAATTTCCGCCGGATTCCCTTGACTCCCCCCTCCCCCACGCCTAAATCGGCCACGTCTTAGCACTCACCCATAGAGACTGCTAACACTCCAACATCCTATCACGGAGACATCCCATGAGCTTTCGCCCGTTAGGCGACCGTGTCCTGGTCAAGCGCGTCGAAGAAGAAGCCAAGACCAAGGGCGGCATCATCATTCCGGACACCGCCAAGGAAAAGCCGCAGGAAGGCGAAGTCATCGCCGTCGGCCCGGGCACCCGCAACGAAAAGGGCGAATCCGTCGCCCTCGACGTCAAGGCCGGCGACCGCGTCCTGTTCGGCAAGTGGGGCGGCACCGAGGTCAAGCTGAACGGCGAAGACCTGCTGATCCTGAAAGAATCCGATATTCTTGGCGTTCTCGCCTAATCCCACAGCCTCATTCCAAAAAGTGGCGCGAAATGTCGATCGCACTTTTTGGATAAAATGAGGCGTCAAAAAACAACCAGCAACCAAAGGACACAAAACAATGGCTGCCAAAGACGTAATGTTTTCGTCGGACGCGCGCGACAAGATCCTGCGCGGCGTCAACATCCTCGCCAACGCGGTGAAGGTCACCCTCGGCCCCAAGGGCCGCAACGTCATCCTGGAAAAGTCGTTCGGCGCCCCGCGCTCGACCAAGGACGGCGTCTCCGTCGCCAAGGAAATCGAACTGGCTGACAAGTTCGAGAACCTCGGCGCCCAGCTGATCCGCGAAGTCGCCTCCAAGACCAACGACAAGGCCGGCGACGGCACCACCACCGCCACGGTCCTGGCCCAGGCCATCGCCGTCGAAGGCCTGAAGTCGGTCGCTTCCGGCCGCAACCCGATGGACCTGAAGCGCGGCATCGACAAGGCCGTCGGCGTCATCGTCGAGGAAATCAAGAAGACCGCCAAGCCAGTGACCTCCAACTCGGAAATCGCCCAGGTCGGCACCATCTCGTCCAACGGCGACACCGAAGTCGGTGAAATGATCGCCAAGGCCATGGAAAAGGTCGGCAACGAAGGCGTCATCACCGTCGAGGAAGCCAAGACCGTCGAAACCGAACTCGACGTCGTCGAAGGCATGCAGTTCGACCGCGGCTACCTGAACCCGTACTTCATCACCAACCCGGACAAGATGGAAGTGGTCTTCGAAGAGCCTTACATCCTGATCTTCGACAAGAAGATCTCGTCCCTGCAACCGATGCTGCCGATCCTCGAAGCCGTCGTGCAATCGGGCCGTCCGCTGCTGATCATCGCCGAGGACGTCGAAGGCGAGGCCCTGGCCACGCTCGTCGTCAACCGCCTCCGTGGCGGCCTCAAGGTCTGCGCCGTCAAGGCGCCGGGCTTCGGCGATCGCCGCAAGGCCATGCTGGAAGACATCGCCGTCCTGACCAAGGGCGAAGTGATCTCCGAAGATCTCGGCATCAAGCTTGAGTCGGTCACCGTCGACATGCTCGGCCGCGCCAAGAAGGTCACGGTATCGAAGGAAAACACCACCATCGTCGACGGCGTCGGCGACAAGGCCGACATCGAAGCCCGCATCAAGCAGATCAAGGCGCAGATCGAGGAAACCACCTCGGACTACGACAAGGAAAAGCTGCAGGAACGTCTGGCCAAGCTGGCCGGCGGCGTCGCGGTCATCCGCGTCGGCGGCTCGACCGAAGTCGAAGTCAAGGAAAAGAAGGACCGCGTCGACGACGCCCTCAACGCCACGCGCGCCGCGGTTGACGAAGGCATCGTTCCCGGCGGCGGCACGGCCCTGCTCAAGGCGTCGAAGGCTCTGGAATCGCTGACCGGCGCCAATGACGACCAGACGGCCGGCATCAACATCGTCCGTCGCGCCCTGCAGGCGCCGATCCGTCAGATCGCCGAAAACGCCGGCGTCGAAGGCTCGGTGGTGGTCAATGCCGTCCTGGCCGACAAGAACGCCAGCTTCGGCTTCAATGCGCAAACCGAAAAGTACGTCGACCTGGTCGCCGACGGCGTCATCGACCCGGCCAAG
>CAYULN010000180.1:0-19667 GCA_964445605.1 uncultured Caulobacteraceae bacterium
GGGAAACCATTCCGTCGATCCGCGTCGCCATGATACAGGCCGCTGTCGATTTCCTGGCCAAGCACAATCCTGCTTAAGGGCTCTATTCCGCCGCGCCGTGGGTGGCTTCGATGTCCTCGGGCCCAGGCATCTCCTCGACGCGCGGCGCTTCGATGCGGCCCGAGCGCTCGAGCTTGCCCCAGCCGACCCACAGGCCGCGCCACGCCGCCATCAGCGCCTTGAGCACGACATAGTACATGATCTGGCGGTAGACGAAGCGCTGCGACAGCAGCCAGAACACCGGATAGCGCTTCTCGCGCGGCTCCAGCCAGTAGGCGATGGCGCCACACAGCGCGTCGATGGTCAGGAAGGCCACCCAGTAGATCAGCATGCGCGTGATGTCGGTGTCGTTCTGCGCCCAGCCGTGTTCGTAGACGCGCACGATGGTCGAAACGATGTTGACCACCAGGGCGAAGTCGATCAACGGCGAGATGATCGAGAAGCCGATCTGGAAGATCCAGGCCTGGGGCAGGCCGATCCGCGCCAGACCCCGGGGCTTGCCGGTCTTGAAGATGCGCTGGTGCTTCCACAGGCATTGCAGTGTGCCGTAGGCCCAGCGGAAGCGCTGCTTCATCAGGGCCTTGAAGCTTTCCGGCGCTTCGGTCCAGGCCACGGCCTCCTGGTCGTAGGCGACCTGCCAGCCAAGGCGCTGCACGGCGATGGTCAGGTCCTGATCTTCGGCCAGGGTGTTGTGCGGATAGCGGCCGACTTCGTCCAGAGCCGCCCGGCGCCAGGCGCCGACCGCCCCCGGCACCACCATCATGGCGCCGAACATGGCCAGCGCCGAGCGTTCCAGGTTCTGGGCGGTGATGTATTCGACCGACTGCCACTTGGTGACGAAGTTGAAGCGGTTGCCGACCTTGGCGTTGCCGGCGACGGCGGCGATTTCCGGCTTGACGAACCAGCGCACCAGGCGGGCGATGGTTTCGGGCTCGAACTGGGTGTCGGCGTCGAGCGCGATGATGATCTCGCCCTTCGCCGCCTGGATGCCGTTGTTGACGGCGTTGGCCTTGCCGCCGTTGGCCTGGGTGATCAGGTGGACGCGGGCGTCCTTCTTGAAGGCGCGGATGACGATGGCCGAGGTCTCGTCTTTGGAGCCGTCGTCGACGACGATGATTTCCAGATCGACGCCGCGGCTTTTCAGCACGCGCTTGACCGAGGCCTCGATGACGCGGGCCTCGTTGAAGGCCGGGATGATGACGCTGACGAAGGTCGATTTGACGAAGGCGGCCGGGTCGTTGCCGCGCGCCCCCTCGGGCGGCTCCATATGGCCGGAGTATTCCGCGTAGATGGCCAGCGCCGACAGGGTCAGGGCGCGCGTGATGCCGAGCACGATGGCGACGATGAACAGCCACTTCAGCGCCTCGGAGGACAGGGCCAGGGCTTCGAAGACGCCGACCTCGAGCTGCGCCTCGAACAACTGGCGGCCGGTCAGCTTGGGCATGACCTCGTCCTGGCTCAGGCCGACCAGCTGGCCGACCGTGACGAAGCGGTAGCCCTCGGCCTTGAGCCGGTGGATGATGGCCGGCAGGGCGGCGATGGTCTCGGTACGGATGCCGCCGGAATCGTGCATCAGGACAATGTTGCCCGACCGGCAGTAATCGTCGGGCTCGTCCTTGCACTTCTGCGTCGCTTCGTTTTCCTCGCCCTTGCGGACGCCGTCCATGACATTGTCGATGATCGCCTCGACGCCGGGCTTCTGCCAGTCCTCGGAATCGACGTGCAGGCCGACGACGGTGTAGCCCAGGTTCTGGGCGATCAGGGCGGGGATGAGTTCGCTGTTCTCGGTCGGCTCGGCGTCACCGAACAAGGGCGGCCGGGCCAGCCGCATGGCGCGGCCGGTATAGGCCTCGACGACGCGCTGGGTCGAGTTGAGCTCGACGCGGATCTCCCAGTCCGGCACTTTCGACATGTCGGGGTGGGTGTAGGAGTGGTTGCCGATGTCGTGGCCTTCGCGGACCATCTGCTTGAGCAGGTCGCGGTGAACCAGGGCCTTTTCGCCGATGACGAAGAAGGTGGCCGGGACATTCTCCTGTTTCAGGATTTTAAGAATTTCCGGCGTCCAGCGCGCGTCCGGGCCGTCGTCGAAGGTCAGGGCGACCGTCTTGGGCGTATAGCCGGTGCGGCGGACGACGAACGGCGTCGGCATGACGCCATAGACTTCGTTCTGGGCGACCAGGTTCTTGTCGAAGGCCACCGTGCGGCCGCCGTCCTTGGGCGTTTCGTCGATATGGACGACCTCGCCGTTGCCGAAGACCGGGGCGTCGCCGAGCGTACTCAGCTTGTTCAGGTCCGGCGCCTTGTCGCCCTGGAAGGCGCGGAAGGCGCGCCAGATGGCGGGGTCTTCCGAGCCGATACGCCACAGGGCGACGCCGCTGACACTGGTGTCGTTGACGGAGCGCAGCTGGTTCCAGGCGGAGACGGCGTCGAGCATCCACACCTCGTGGCGGATGCCGTCCTCCTCATAAAAGAAATAGGGATTGCCCGAGGCCGGGTCGAACTGGACCTGGGCGCCGGAATCGTGGGCGATCAGCCAGGCTTCGCCGACCGTCCAGTTGTCGGTGGCGTGCTTGCCCTCCTTGGTGGTGTACCAGTCGTAGGCGTAGTTGCCGATACAGACCACGGTCTTGGCCGGATCGACCACCTTAAGCGCGTAGGCCAGACGGTCGTTGAACCAGGACTGAGCGGCGATCGGCCCGGCCGGATCAACCAGGGAATGCTGGTCGTAGATCATCAGGAAGAGACGATCCGACGCCTGGGAAAAGGCCCTGAGGTTCCATTCCGGCGCATCGACCGGCGCGGTCAGGGTGGTCTGGAACCCTTGCGCGCCCAGGGCGGCATGCGCTTGGCGCATGAAGCTGAGATAGGCCGGCAGCGAACTTTCCTGCATGGTTTCGAAGTCGAAGACCACGCCCTGGGCCTTCTGCTTACGCAGCATGTCGGCGATTTGCGCGATCAGGACCTTGCGCGCGGCCGGATCGTTGAGCAGCCGTGGCGTGTCCGTACTGTCCCAGTAGGTGGCGTTGTCCTTGTCCCGGCCCATGTTCTGGATGACGACATAGACGGCCGGCTTGTGCTGGGCGTTGGCGATCAACTGGTCGAACTTGGGATCGGGCTTGTATTCGAACTTGTGGTCCGGGCCGCCGACCATGGCGAACACCGGCAGAACGACGTCGATATTGTTGACGTGCTTTTCCAGCGAGGCGAGGCTCGGGTCCGACCAGGAGACATAGAAGCCCATGACCTGCTGATTGACGCCCGAAAAGCCGCGATGCACGGTCAGCGGCATGTGGTGCGGCGCCGAGTGGATCAGCTTGACCTTGGACGCGCCGCGGCGCGGATATTCCATGTGCAGGTCGAGGTCATGCGGCTTCGGCACGTAGAGGATCGACACCATCAGCGCCGCGAACAGGGCGACGCCGAGGGCGACGAGCAGCATCAGGCCAACCAGGGAGGCCTTCTTGCGCTTGCCCGACGGGTCGTAGAAGATAGGTTTTTGCATTGTATGCGTTGTTTCCCGGATCGCCCCGGGGCCGCCAAAACGCACGGCCGGGGGGTTTCAGGGCGCGATGTATTCCCTGTTTACGGCAATTTCCAGAACGAATTTGGTCGAAACGTTTTTGGACCCGTCCTTTTACAGCACTTTCACCGCCACACGTTCAGGCGCCTGGATGCGCAGGCTGTTGCGCAGGCCGTAATCGAAGGCGTCGGCGGTTATCTCAAAGATATCGCCGTCCTGGGTGCGCACGCCGTCGGCGAACGACGCCGTCGCTGTGCCGAAGCAGTGGACGTGCACGTCCCACGGCTTCCGGAATATGTCATACTTGAAATGGTGGTGCTCGAGATTGGCGATGGTGTGGGACATGTTGTCCTCGCCCGAGATGAACGGCTTTTCCCAGACGACTTCGTTGCCGCGCCAGATGCGCGACGTGCCCTGGATATGCTTGGGCAACTCGCCGGTCAGGATCTCGACGCCGATGGCCGCCGGGCGCAGTTTCGAGTGTGCCAGCCACAGATAGTTCTGCTTCTCGACGACATGGTCGGAAAACTCGTTGGCGATGGCGAAGCCGATACGGTAGGCCGAGCCCTTGCCGCCGATGATGTAGATGCCGGCGATTTCCGGCTCCTCGCCGCCGTCGCCGGCGAAAGCGGGCGATTGCAGGTCGCCGCCCGGCCCGACCAGGGTGTTGCCGTTGCCCTTGTAGAACCATTCCGGCTGGGCGCCGACCTGGCCCTTTTCCGGCTTGCCGCCCTTCAGGCCCATCAGGAACATGCGCATGGAGTCGGTCTGGGTTTCGGCCGCGGCGGCCGCCTTGTGCATCTGGTCGCGGCCTTCCGCCGAACCGAGGTGGGTCAGGCCGGTGCCGGTGACGTGCAGATGGGCGGGATCGGGATGGTCGATCGGCGCCAGCACCCGCTCCTCGGCCAGGGCCAGTTCGATGTCGATCTCCTCGCCGAGCCCGAAGGCATCGACCTGGGCGTCGATCGGCACCTGGGCCTTGATGGCCGCCTGCGCCAGCTCATAGGTCGAGGTGACGCCGAGGACGGCACGCGCCTCGGCGCCGTCCTTGACGGCGGCCAGCTGGCGGGCGCCGTGCGGCGTGACGATCTGGATCAAACGCAGGGCCATGACACACCTTTTCCAATATTACTCTGACAATTAAAGCGATAAGATTTGGCAAATCAAAGGGATCGCTTTTGACACCGCCAAAAACACCGGCTGCAATTTGCCTTTGTCAAACACCGGATTCGGTGTCATGACAAGCGGCATGAGAAACGCCGTTACATTTTCTTCCCGTTCGCCCCGTTCCGCTAAACCGCGCAGCGGCCCGCCGCGTCTGGCCGACTCTTCGGCGGCGGCGGATGATCCGCAGTCGTTCGGGCCGTCGGGCCCGATGTACCAGGGCCGGCTGCACGGCGCCCTCGCCTACCGCCTCGGCGTCGATATCCTGAAGGGCGTCTATGCATCGGGCGAGACCCTGCCCAACGAAATCGATTCGAGTTCGTCGTTCGACATCTCGCGCTCGGCCTATCGCGAGGCCATCCGCATCCTGGCCGCCAAGGGCATGGTCGAAAGCCGCCCGAAGACCGGAACGCGCGTCACGCCGCGCAACCGGTGGAACCTGCTCGACCCGGAGGTGCTCGGCTGGATGTTCGAGACCGAGCCGGAGCCGAGCTTCATCAAGGCGCTGTTCGAGCTGCGGCTGATCACCGAGCCGGCGGCGGCCGAACTGGCGGCGCTACGCCGGACGGAGGAAGACGTCGAATCGATGCGCGCCTCGCTGGCCATCATGAAGCGCGAGAGCCTGCAGACCGAGGCCGGGCGGCGGGCCGATCTCGATTTCCACCACACCCTGATCCACGCCACGCAGAACGAAGCCCTGGCGTCCTTGAGCAGTTCCATCGAGGCGGCGGTGTCGTGGACGACGCGCTACAAGGCGCAGCACGGCGGCCTGACCCGCGATCCGATCCCCGACCATGAGCGGGTGATGGAGGCGATTGCCGCCGGCGACGGCGGGGCGGCGCGCTGGTGCATGGAATCGCTGATCCGCATGGCGCATGACGATACCCTGCGCGCCTTGCCGGGCAACGGGCCGGCCTAAAATATCCGCCGCCCGATACCCCATCCGGGGGATTTGATATTGTCTGACATTAACCTTCGGGCTAAGACTTCTCCGCGCTGAAAAAACCGGTGCCGGGACATGATCCCGCATCCACGTATCAGGAGAGGACACGCATGATATCGATGAAACATCTCGGACTCGCCGTCGCGCTGGGCGCGCTCGCCGCCGCAAGCGGGATGCTGAGCGGCTGCGCCAAGCCGGCCGACAAAGGCGAAGCGGCCGGTTCGGTGACGGCGACGCGCGGCGACTTCGGCGCGCTGTCGGACGGCACCAAGGTCGAATCGGTCGAGCTGAAGAATTCCAAGGGCCTGTCGGTGAAGCTGATCACTTACGGCGCCGCCATGCAGAACCTGATGGTCCCGGACCGCGACGGCAAGGCCGCCGACATCATCATCGGCTACGACAGCATCGAAGGCTACGAAAAGACGCCGAACTACACCAACGTCACGGTCGGGCGCTATGCCAACCGCATCGCCAAGGGCAAGTTCAGTCTGGACGGCAAGGAATACACCCTGCCGATCAACAACGCGCCGAACAGCCTGCACGGCGGCACCAAGGGCTGGGACAAGCTCAACTGGACGATCAAGGAAGTGAAGACCGGCGGCGACCAGGCCAGCGTGACCTTTGCCCTGACCTCGCCGGACGGCGACCAGGGGTATCCTGGGACTGTCCAGGCCGAAGTGACCTACACCCTGACCGACAACAACGACCTGTCGTTCACCTACAAGGCCACCACCGACAAGCCGACCGTGGTCAACATGACCAATCACGGCCTGTATAACCTGGGCGGTATTCCAGCCACCCGTTCGGCTTTGGACGCCGACCTGAAGATCGAATCGGACGCCATCCTGCCGGTCGACAAGACCCTGATCCCGACGGGCAAGGAACTGGCCGTCAAGGGCACGCCGTTCGACTTCACCACCATGTCGCACATCGCCGAACGCGTCACCTCGAAGGACCCGCAGATCGTCATCGGCAACCAGGGCATCGACCATAACTACGACATCAAGGGCGGCCTGACGGCGCAGCCCAAACTGGCCGTCACCATCGAAGACAAGACCTCGGGCCGCGGCATGACCATCTCGACGACCGAGCCGGGCATCCAGATGTACACCGGCAATTTCCTCGACGGCACCATCGTCGGCAAGGGCGGCCAATCGCTGGTGAAATACCAGGCGATCGCCTTCGAGGCCCAGCGTTACCCGGACAGCCCGAACCATCCGGACTTCCCGACCACCCGCCTCGACCCGGGTCAGACCTATACCCAGACCACGGTCGAACATTTTTATACGATTAAGTAGTGCGTAGGCGGCAAGGCTGGTGTAAGCCCCAGCCTTGCCTCACTCTTTCACTTATAAGAACAAGATTTCATGTCTTTGACCTCTCGCACGCCCAAGGTTCCGCTTCGTTCCCGCGCCTGGTTCGACAATCCCGACAACGCCGACATGACCGCGCTCTACCTGGAGCGCTACATGAATTTCGGTCTGTCGCTCGAAGAGCTGCAATCCGGCAAGCCGATCATCGGCATCGCCCAGACCGGCTCGGACCTGTCGCCGTGCAACCGCCACCACCTGGTGCTGGCCGAACGCATCCGCGAGGGCATCCGCGAGGCCGGCGGCATCGCCATCGAATTCCCGGTCCACCCGATCCAGGAAACCGGCAAGCGCCCGACGGCGGGCCTCGACCGCAACCTGTCCTATCTCGGCCTGGTCGAGATCCTGTACGGCTATCCGCTCGACGGCGTGGTGCTGACCATCGGCTGCGACAAGACCACGCCGGCCTGCCTGATGGCGGCGGCAACCGTCAATATCCCGGCCATTGCGCTGAGCGTCGGGCCGATGCTCAACGGCTGGTACAAGGGCCAACGTACCGGTTCGGGCACCATCGTCTGGAAGGCGCGCGAGCTGTTCGCCGCCGGCGAGATCGACTACCAGGGCTTCATCAAGCTGGTGGCGTCGTCGGCGCCGTCGACCGGCTATTGCAACACCATGGGCACGGCGACGACCATGAACAGCCTGGCCGAAGCGCTGGGCATGCAGCTCCCCTATTCGGCTGCTATCCCGGCTCCGCACCGCGACCGTCAGGAAATTTCCTACCTGACCGGCAAGCGCATCGTCGACATGGTCTATGAGGACCTGAAGCCGTCGGACATCCTGACCAAGGACGCCTTCATCAACGCCATCCGCGTCAATTCGGCGATCGGCGGGTCGACCAATGCGCCGATCCACCTCAACGCCCTGGCCCGCCATATCGGCGTCGATCTGAAGGTCGAGGAATGGCAGACCTATGGCGAGGAAGTTCCGCTGCTGGTCAACCTGATGCCGGCCGGCGAATATCTCGGCGAGGATTACCACCATGCCGGCGGCGTGCCGGCCGTGGTCAACCAACTGATGAAGCACAAGCTGATCAAGGAAAACGCCCTGACGGTCAACGGCAAGACGATGGGCGAGAACTGCAAGACCGCGGTCATCGAAGACGAGAACGTCATCCGTCCCTTCGACAAGCCGCTCAAGGAACGGGCCGGTTTCCGCGTGCTGTCGGGCAACCTGTTTGACTCGGCCGTCATGAAGGTGTCGGTGATCTCGCCGGAATTCCGCGAGCGCTACCTGTCCAACCCGAACGATCCGGAGGCCTTCGAAGGCCGCGCCATCGTCTTCGACGGACCGGAGGACTACCACCACCGCATCGACGACGAGGCGATGGGCATCGATGAGCACTGCATCCTGTTCATGCGCGGCGCCGGGCCCATCGGCTATCCGGGCGCCGCCGAGGTGGTCAACATGCGGGCGCCAAACTACCTGATCAAGCGCGGCGTCACCAGCCTGGCCTGCATCGGCGACGGCCGCCAGTCGGGCACGTCGGGCTCGCCGTCGATCCTCAACGCTTCCCCGGAAGCGGCGGCGGGCGGCAACCTGGCCATCCTGAAGACCGGCGACCGGGTGCGCGTCGATCTTAACACATCGACCGTCAACGTGTTGATCTCCGACGTCGAAATCGCCGACCGGCGCCAGGCGCTGGAAGCGGCCGGCGGCTACAAGTATCCGGCCAGCCAGACGCCGTGGCAGGAAATGCAGCGCGCCGTGGTCGGCCAGATGGGCACCGGCATGGTGCTGGAAAACGCCGTCAAGTACCAGCGCATCGCCCAGGTCGGCAACGGCGTACCGCGCGACAACCACTAGATATCCAACGATCCGGACAGAAGGGCGGGCCGCAAGGTCCGCCCTTTTGACTTGTGCGGGGCGCATCATGACCGTCCTTATTCAGAACCGATTGAGATATCAGGGTTATTTCTCCCGCCCTGGCATAATTTTTGCCGATTGCGATTGACCGACAGGTCGAACCGGGGCTAACCGTTTAACCCTGCGTCTTCCGGTTGCCGGGAGGACGGGAAGCGCGCAGGCGTTAAGCAAATCCTTGCGTTTCATGGAAATTCGTTTGGCAGGCGTATGGTTCTCCTGCGCCACCCCAAAACAATTTCCAGCTTGTCACCGGTGTCATTTCTTGCCTATGTAGGCAGCAAGCAGAATTCAGGCTAAGACTGAACGCAAAAAACAGTTCACGTACAGGGAAAAACCGTATGTCGCAGGATCAGAATGCCGTCCCGGCAGGGCAGAAACCGAGCAATTACCGATGGGTGATCGTCGGCCTTCTGCTGCTGGCCATTGTCATCAACTACACCCACCGCCAGACCCTGAGCGTGCTCAAGGAAACCCTGTCGAAGGAGCTGGGCTGGGACGAAAACGGCTATGCCGACGTCGTCTTCTGGTTCCAGGGCGCCTACGCGATCGCCTACCTGGCCTGGGGCAAGATCCTCGACAAGATCGGCGCCCGCGTCGGTTACACCGTCGCCTTCACCATCTGGACGGTGGCCCATACCCTGACCGGCGGCGTGACCTCGGCCATCCAGTTCACCTATGCCCGGGTCGCCCTGGGTCTCGGCGAAGCCGGCGCCTTCCCGTCGTCGATCAAGGCTATCACCGAATGGTTCCCGCAGCGCGAACGCGCGCTGGCCACCGGCATCTTCAACGCCGGCTCGAACGTCGGCGCCCTGATCGCGCCGTTCGCCGTGCCGCTGATCGCGGTCGGCATGCTGAACATTCCGCTCGGCGGCACCAATATCGTGCACATTCCCGGCCTGAACCTGGGCTGGCGCTACGCCTTCTACATCATCGGCGCCGTCAGCCTGGTGTGGGCGGTCCTGTGGTTCGCCGTCTACCGCTCGCCGCGTCAGCACACCAAGGCCAACGCCGCTGAAATCGCCCTGATCGAAAGCGATCCGCCCGACGTCGTCGAGAAGGTCGGCTGGCTGAAGCTGCTGACCATCAAGGAAACCTGGGTGTTCGCCATCGCCAAGTTCCTGATCGACCCGATCTGGTGGCTGTGGCTGTTCTGGCTGCCGGACTTCCTGCACAAGAACTACGGCCTGGACATCACCTCGTTCGGCCTGCCGGTGGTCGCCATCTACCTGCTGTCCGACGTCGGTTCAGTGGTCGGCGGCTGGCTGTCCTCGACCCTGATCAAGGCCGGCCTGTCGGTCAATGTCGCCCGCAAGACCACCCTGTTCGTCGCCGCCATCTGCGTGCTGCCGATCTTCTTCGCCCAGAACATTTCCGGCCTGTGGACGGCGGTCCTGGTCGTCGGTCTGGCCACGGCGGCGCACCAGGCCTTCTCAGCCAACGTCTACACCCTGCCGTCGGACCTGTTCCCGCGCTCGGCGGTCGGTTCGGTCATCGGTATCGGCGGCTTCTGCGGCGGTATCGGCGGCATGTTCATGGCCAAGTTCGTCGGCTGGGTGCTGCAAACCACCCACTCCTACAACCTGATCTTCGCCATCGCCTCCTTTACCTACCTGGTGGCCTTCGCCTGGATCCACTTCATGAGCCCGCACCTGAAGCCGGCCGTGGTGACGCTCGACTTCAAGGACCGCAAGGCCTAAAGCCTCATGCCAAAAAGTGCCTGACGGATACGCGCGCACTTTTTGGACAACATGAGGCTTTTGCAAAAGTCACAGCGCAACTGCTATCGAACCGAAGCCTCCCCGCCCCGCGCGGGGAGGCTTTTTCCATTCATCGATTGCTTAACTTTTGCGGGTACTTTCATAGGATTACGACGCATAGGGAGTTGGACCCGTGTCGATACGCGCAAGAATGTTGGCCCTGGTCGGCTGTTTCGCCGCCATGGCCTTGGTCGTCAGTGGTTTGGGCCTGGCGACCATCATCGACTATAACCGCATGCTGCAGGCCAATGACCACGCCTATGAAAATGCCTGGCGGGGCGAGCGGCTCAACCACCTGATTTCCAATGTGGTCATGGAAACGCGCGGCCTGTGGAACGCCGAGGACCAGATCGAACGCAACGCCTTCGCCCTGTCGCTCAACCGCAATCTCGACGACATCGAAAAGCTGCTGCCGGCCTGGCGCGCCGTCGATACCCCGGCCGAAGTCGAACGCATGAAGCCGATCGAGGCCGATGCCGCCCGCTTCATCACCCTGCGCCGCGAAGTGGCTCGCCTGGCCACCGCCGGGCAGGTCGACCAGGCCCGCGCCCTGTCGACCGGTAGCCGCGCCAGTCGCATCGCCTTCCAGGCCAAGGTCGACGCCCTGGTCCAGGAAACACTCGACGCCCGCGACGTCGCCAAGGCCGAAGCCGCCAAATTCAATAAGCAGCGCGCCACCGACTTCCTGATGGCCTGCCTGCTCGGCACGCTGCTGATGGTTTTCCTGGCACTGTGGATGCTGGCGCAGTTCATCACCCGGCCATTGAAGGACATCGCCTCGGCGATCATCAAGACGTCGGAAGGCGACTACGGCGTGGCGCTCGACCCGGGCGAAGGCAAGGACGAGGTCGCCGGCGTGTGGCGGGCGTTGCGCATCCTGAAGGACCACGCCATCGAGGCGGAGCGGCTGGCGCGCGAACAGCGCGAAGCCGAACGCCAGAACGAGATGAAGCTGCGCGAGATTCTGCTGGATTGATGCGTGGCCCGATCCGGGTCAGATTTATTCCTTGGAATAGTCGACGTAACCCGCATAGCTGAGCCGCTTGTTCGACGAGTCATAATCGAAGACAAGCAGCGTGCGCCCCAGGGCATAGACATAGTGCCCCTCGACATACGGCACCCGGATTTCGGAAAAGAAGGCGAGCCCGTCCAGATAAACGGACTGAGTTTTGTCGCCCACGGTATTGCTGACGCGCCAGTGGAATTTGGCGTTCTGCTCGTCGGCACCGAAAAAGACCAGCTCCAGCCTCATGTCCGTCTTCTTGTCCGACGGCTTCATCTTCGGAAAGGGTACCTTGTCGTTGTAATCGATGAACGTCTGGGGCTCAAAACCCTGGGCCAAAAAGCTGTTGGTGCTGCCGGGCGTGCCGACCTGGTACGCCGCCTGGCGCACTTCGAGATAGCCTTCCAACGTATGGCTTAGGCAGACCATGGCCTGGTCCCAGCGCAGGTGCTTCATCCGGGCGATGCCACACCAGGCATCGGCTTCGTTGAGACGGCCCGTCACGACATAGGGTTCCTTCCGGTAACGGGCCTTGTAAAAGACCGTGTCGCCGTCGACCTGGAACCGCTTGAGGTCCATGCCGCCGTCCAGAGTTACCGTTTCGACGAACCGGACGGGAAAGCTCAGGACCGCCTGTCTGCGTTCGACCGGCGTGGCGGAGACATGCACATCGCCGTCGATAGTAAGCAGTTCCCCGGTGAACTGAGGTTCGGCTTTCAGGCCTTGCAGGCTGGCGGCGTCGGTGCCGGAAACCAGGTTCATTTCCGACAGTCTTTTCTTTGCCGATACCCGGAATTCGGACACGATGACCGGCGGCGGCGGAGCCGGTGTCCGCGTGGCGGAAGTGATGACAGGCGGCGGGGGGGCGGGCTCGGGCGGCGACGGCGCGGGTTTCCAGTTTTGCGGCGGCGCAGGGATCCAGTTTTGCGCCTCTACCGACATCGGCCAGGCGCTCAACACGCAGCCCAGCCACAACAATTTACGCAAGTATCTACCTCCCCAGGATTTTTTATCCGGCGACAGTATATTGCTACCTGGGACAATCAACTGTTTTCTCATACGAAAATCGGCGTCCCCCTTCCCCTGGCCGCCGTGAATGGCTATATTGGAGGTGTCCGGGCAACCGGACTATGGGGATAAACGCCCACGTAATAAGCGAACTGGACCCGGGTGCGATTCCCGGCGGCTCCACCATTTCTCAGCTTGAGCTTATGGGGCCGATCAGCATCGACAGGCGTGTAAAGGTGAAGCTTTCCCTCAGTGTGAGGCTCTGTGATCGCCTCATTTTATAACTGCGAACGATAACTTCGCTCCGGAGTACGCTCTTGCTGCGTAATGCAGCGGAGTAACTCCAACCTAAACTCCTAGGGAATAAGCCCCCTAGGCGGGGCCCGGGAAGCGCCTTGCAACAGAAGCTTCCCACTTGCTTTCCCCAGCTTTTGGCGCTTCCTTACGCCCGACCGGGCGTCGGCGACGTTTCGCCGCCCTCGCGGAGGCGCTTCTTCGCGCCGTGAGCGGATAAAAGCCGCCTTGCAACAGAAGCTTCCCACTTCCTAAAAGTATCGGATTGTATGTGCCAAGGACCCGCCTTTTTGGTTCTTTTTCTGCTCCTCGCCCGAAGAAGGGCGGGAGGCAGAAAAAGAAACAAGAAGACGTGGGGCCTCAGGCCCCACACCCCGTGACTTCACGTAAATTTGTGAACCAATGGAAATTAACGGTTTCGTTTTCCGAAGCCCGTGTTAAGTCTCGACCCATTCTAACCCGGTAACCCCTGAGTCTGCCCGCCCCCATGTCCGAAGATCAGATGTCCGTCGATCTCATGGATTACGCCGCCCTGACCCAGAACGCCCTGCGCGGCGTCATTCGTCAGGCCCTGCAACGCGCCGCCTCCCCCGGCGGCCTCCCGGGCGAACACCATTTCTACATTACCTTTCTGACCCGCGCCCAGGGCGTGTCCATCCCGGACGACCTGCTGGCCCGCTACCCGTACGACATCACCATCGTCCTGCAGCACCAGTTCAAGGACCTGCGCGTCACTGATGATTTCGTGCGCGTCACCCTGACCTTCGGCGGCGTGCCCAAGATCCTGACCGTGCCCTATGCGGCGATCACCCGCTTCCACGACCCCTACGCCCAGTTCATGCTGGAATTCGAAGTCGAGGACCCGGCCGCCCTGACCCAGGACCTGGAAGCCAGCGAGGGCGAAGCGGAAGAAGTGGAAGAGGAAGCCGCGCCAACCAAGCGCAAAGGCAAGACCGAACCCAAGCCGGAAACGGCCGAAGGCGAAGCGGACGGTGAAGCGAATGGGCCGAAAATCGTCTCGCTCGACCAATTCCGTAAAAAATAAGCGGGGACAAGCCCGCGAAAGCCCCAAAAAGCCATATAGCTTAAAAAGAATTGGGCAGAACCGCGCAGAATCGCCTAGATTTCCACCGGCAGGCCCAGCCGAAACGGGCAAAGGCATTAGCGGGAAACAGACGGATTCAGATGATGTGGCAGCGTGTAATGGCTGGCGTAACGGCTTCCGGCAGGAAAGGCCTGGCGGCTGGCTTGGCCATGCTTCTGCTCGGCACGGCCTCGGCGGTCCCGGCCCAGGACACCACGGAACTGCACCCGTTCCAGCCCGACAGCGCCGCCGCCTCGGCCTCGACCTCAAGCGCGCCGGCCAGCAGCGCCGCCGCCCCAAGCAGCGCGGCCTCGAGTTCGTCCGTCGAGGCGCCCAAGGCGGCAAAGCCCAAACCCAAGCCGAAACCCGCGACGACGACGCCGGCAGGGGCCACGACCTCCACAACGGCCCCGGCCCCGGCTCCGGTCCCCGCTGCCGTTCCGGCGCAACCCCGCCCGGCCACGCCCGTGGTGGCTCAACAGCCTCGTCCGGTCGCCGCTCCCGTCCAGGCACCGCCGCCGACCGGCGCGCCCGCCACCTTCCCGCAAACCATGGCCACGCCGGCCGTGCCGCTGCGCCCGGTCGCCCCGGCCGCACCGTTGCCCATGCCGATCCCGGTCCACCCGACCTCGACGCCGATCGATGCCGACGACATCGAAACCTTCACGGATTCGGTGGTCCGCGCCGAAATGCAGCGCGATCACGTCCTGGGCGTCACGGTCGCCGTCGTGCAGGGCAACACGCCGCTGCTGCTCAAGGGCTACGGCTATGACCGCCTGTCGCGAGGCCGCCGCGTCGACCCGAACAACAGCCTGTTCCGCCTCGGCTCGATCACCAAGGTATTCACCTGGATCGTGGCGCGCCAGGAACTGGAAGCCGGACGCATCAAGCTCGACGATCCGATCGCCAATTCGGTGCCGACCGACATCTTCGCCGAAAACCGCAGCTACAAGCCGCTTTCCTTACGTGTGCTGATGGATCACACCGCTGGCTTCGAGGATACGGGTCTTGGTCACCTGTTCCAGCTCAACAGCAACCGCATCGTCGGCGTCGACAGCTATTTCCGCCGCCATACGCCGCGCCGCGAACGCCAGCCGGGCCTGTACAGCTCCTATTCCAACTTCGGTCCGGCCCTGGCCGCCCAGGCCCTGGCGCACACCGCCATGGCCAGGGACGTACCGAGCCTGATGGAGGCGCGCATCTTCCAGCCGCTGGGTATGGACCATACCTCGCTGCGTGAGCCCTATATGGTGCCCAATCCGAACGTCGAGGACCTGCCGGCGCCGTTGTCGGAAGTGCTGACCCAGGACCTGTCGGATGGCTATGTCTGGGATGGCGCCACCTACAAGGCGCAGCCGTTCGACCATGCCCTGCCGCTGTCGGGCGCATTGGGTGGGTCATCGACGGCGCACGACATGTCGCGGCTGATGTCGCTGATGCTGGCCGGCGGGCAACTGGACGGTGTGCAGCTGTTCAACAGCGACTCGGCCACCGCCTTTCATACGCCGATGCTGAACATGCCCGAAGGCTATAACGGCTGGGCGTCGGGCCTGATGATCCGCACCGCGCCGTCGGGCTATGTCACCTACGGCCACGGCGGTTCTACCCTGTGGTTCAATTCCAACCTGGTGCTGGTGCCGGACCTCAATCTCGGCATCTTCATCAGCACCAATACCCAGACCGGCGGTCCGCTGGCCGACAGTTTCCCCAACCTGCTACTCGACCACCTGTCCGGCGATATCGTCCGGCCACCTCTGATGCCGACGCCGGAGCAGGCCTATGCCCAGCACCGCGACTATTATGATGGGCTGAAGGGGCAGTATGTATCGACGCGCCGGGCCTATGGCGGGCTGGAAGGCGCTATCACACGCCTGCTCAACACGGTCGAGGTCGGGGTCGATACTGACGGGCGGCTGATCCTGACCACGCGCAACGGCTTGTCGGCCTATGTTCCGGCCAGCGCCCAGGGCTTCTTCAATCCGCAGGACAGCGAGGATTCCGGTCCGTCGTCGGCGACCGGCGGCCTGCATTTCCTGAGCGACGCCAACGGTGGCCGGGTCAAGTCGTTCGAGACCGCCGCCAACATGGCGCGGTATGAGCGGATCGGCTGGGTGCACAGTCCGGATGTGGTCAAGACGCTGACCTGGATCATGGTCATCACCTGCCTGGCGACCCTGGGCTTCCTCGCCAAGGGGACGGCCAAGCATGAGCGGCCGACCGAGGAGCAGGCGCGGGCCACGATCATTTCGTGTGGGTTGTCGGTGTTGTGGCTGGTGGCGATCCTGCTGTTCAATCACTGGTACAACAACCTGTCGGACGATGCGACGGACCTGTTCACGCATTGGCCGAGCCGGCAGCTCGACTTCGCTTCGATGCTGGCGGCTTTGGCGACGCTGGGGACGGGTTACCAGGTGGCGACCTATTACTTCGTCTACAGCGAGAACATGCGGTATCACGAGGGCTGGCCGCAGTGGCAGAAGTACGCCCATGGTGCTCTGCTGGCCTATTGGGTTTTCTATGCCGTGGTGATCGAGCTTTGGGGTGGCCTGGAATTCTGGGGTTAAACAAACGGGGTTTGGGGCCTGCGGCCCCAAGACTTCCTTGCTCCGATAAAAAAGCCCCGCCCCTCTTTGGGCGAGGGCTTTTTTATCGGACTAAGAAAGATTTTGCGAGCGCGGTCCTGAACCCCGTTTGTTTCGGCCCATAATCCAGACGACCTTGAAAAGTGACGGGGTCCGGAACCCGCGCCAAAGCCTCGCTTAATTCCTTTCCTTCCCCTCGCCCCGAAGAGGGGGCGGGGGAAAGAAAGGAAACAAGGAAGTCTTGGGGCCGCAGGCCCCAAACCCCGTCACTTTTTCAGCGCGTACACCCGGATCGCAATCTGCTCTCGCTCGCCCGGAAAGCGCTCGACCAGCAAACGCGCCACCTGGCTGTCGTCATGAAAGACAAACCCCTTAATGGCATCAAGCAAGGCCTTGGCGAGATTGTCCAGATCCATCCACGGCGGATCGCCGATATGCTCCATGCGGATCTCGACGGCATAATCCCCCCAGGCCGCCCGCGCACCCTTCCATTCCTTGCGGAAGAACTCATAGACGAGCGGCTTGTAATACTTGGCCTGAGTGGTCAGGCCGTCGATCAGGATCTCCAGCCCCTCGGCCGTCTCCCGCGCCCGCACCTTGCCGGACGTAACCCAGCCCCCATCCATCAGGCGCGATCGACAAAGCTGTCGATGACCTTCTTCTCACCGCTGGTCTCGAAATCGACCACCAGCTTGTTACCCTCGACCTCGGTCACCAAACCATAGCCGAACTTGACGTGGAACACCCGCTCGCCGAGCTTGAGGTTCTTGCTCTCGACCTTGGCGGCGACCGGCTGGCGCTGCGGCGTCGGCCGCGGATACTCAGGCGCCCGCCCGGGATTCAACAGGTTCGAACGCGCTGGGTTCCCCTGCCCAGCCACATCGCGAACCGGCTCACGCTTGGTGTAGTTGGGCTCATAGCCCGCCCGATCCCACCGGCTCTGCTGCGACGTCCAACCCGCCGAGGCGTAACCGGTCTGCGACGATGCCTCGACATTGTCGATCGGCATTTCATCGACAAAGCGCGACGGAATCTGATTGGTCCAGCGGCCATAAACCTGACGATTGGCGACGAAACTGACCTTGGCCTCCTCACGCGCCCGGGTCAGGCCGACATAGGCCAGCCGCCGCTCTTCCTCGAGCGACTTCAGGCCGCCCTCGTCCAGCGACCGTTGCGACGGGAAGATGCCCTCCTCCCAGCCCGGCAGGTAGACCACCGGAAACTCCAGGCCCTTGGCGGCATGCAGGGTCATCAGACGTACCGCATTGCCGCCGTTGTCGCGATCCAGGTCCATGACCAACGCGACGTGCTCCAGGAAGGCCTCGAGGTTATCGAACGCCGCCATCGAATCCCCCAGTTCCTTGAGGTTGTCGAGGCGCGTCTGGCCGGACGTCTTGTCGGCGCGTTGCATGTCGTAATAGCCGCTGTCGGTCAGCAGATTGTCGAGCACGACCTCGGCCTTGACCGTCTTCGACAAGGCCACCCAGCGGTCGTAGTCGCGCAAAAAGGCAATCAGCGGCGTCCGGGTGCGGCTGGGCAATTCGTCGGTATCGACCAGGTCGCGCACCGCCCGCATCACCGACACGCCCGCCAGCCGCGCCTGTTGCAGCAGCTTTTGCACGGTGGCGTCGCCGATGCCACGCTTGGGGACATTGATGATGCGCTCAAAGGCCAGGTCGTCGTCCTCGGACTGGATCAGGCGCAGATAGGCGATGGCGTCGCGGATTTCGGCGCGTTCGAAGAAGCGTGGCCCGCCGACCACGACATAGGGAATCTGCAGCATGACGAAGCGCTCTTCGAACGCCCGCATCTGAAACGACGCCCGGACCAGGATGGCGATGTCGGCGTACTGGCGTCCGGATTTTTTAAACTTTTCAATATCCTCGGCGACGAACTGCGCTTCGGCGGCGCCGTCCCAGATGCCCTGGACGCGGACCTTCGAGCCGCCTTCCTGATCGGTGAACAGGGTCTTGCCCAAGCGGGCGCTGTTGGCCTTGATCAGGCCCGACGCCGCCGCCAGGATATGCTTGGTCGAGCGGTAGTTGCGCTCCAGGCGGACGATCTTGGCGCCGGGGAAATCGCGCTCGAACTTGAGGATATTGTCGACCTCGGCGCCGCGCCAGCCAAAGATTGACTGGTCGTCGTCGCCGACGCAGCACAGGTTACGCGTGGCGTTGGTCAGCAACCGCAGCCACAAATACTGGGCGATATTGGTGTCCTGGTACTCGTCGACCAGGATGTATTTGAAGCGCTGGTGATAGCGTTCCAGGATGTCGGAATTTTCAGTCAGCAGCTTGAGATTATGCAGCAGCAGATCGCCGAAATCGCAGGCATTGAGGATACGCAAGCGGTCCTGGTACATGGCGTACAGTTTCGCACCCTTGCCACCGGCGAATTCCGAACCTTCCCCACCCTTGACCTTGTCCGGCGACAGGCCCTTGTTTTTCCACTGATCGATATGCCAGGCGAAGGATTTTGGCGTCCAGCGCTTCTGATCGATATTCTCGCCTTCGAAAATCCCCTTAAGCAGCCGGACCTGGTCGTCGTCGTCGAGAATGGTGAAGCTCGATTTCAACCCGACCAGCTCGGCATGGCGACGCAGGATTTGCGCCGCGATCGAGTGAAAGGTGCCGAGATTATTCAGCCCTTCGGCCGACGGGCCGATCAGCCGCTCGGTGCGTTCGCGCATTTCGCGCGCCGCCTTGTTGGTAAAGGTGACGCACAGGATTTCCCACGGCCGCGCCAGGCCGGAGCGCAGGATATGGGCAATGCGCGTGGTCAGGACGCGCGTCTTGCCGGTGCCGGCTCCCGCGAGGACCAGCACGGGCCCTTCGGTGGCGCGGACAGCAGCTTCCTGCTCAGGGTTCAGACCGGTAAACAGTTCGGGCGCCGGGCCGCGCGGCGACGCCAGGTCGCTGATTTTCGGGGTCGGGTGGGAGGTGTCCAGAGATTCCATCTCCGTAATTTAGGACACCTTTTGTTCACCTCCAACGGCTTTGTGGCCTCGCGCGCCGATTTGTGCGCGCTGAGTCTGCAC
>CAYULN010000181.1:0-8079 GCA_964445605.1 uncultured Caulobacteraceae bacterium
CCACGCCCTTCGAGCCACAGCCCGGCACGCTCAGGGCACGCCCCTTGTAGACGCCCGTGGCGATCAGGATGGCGTCGTGCTTTTCACGCAGCTCCTCGAAGGAGATGTCGTTGCCGATATCGGTGTTTAGCACGTATTCGACGCCCGATTGCGCCAGGCGGTCGGTACGGCGGGCGACGACGTGCTTTTCCAGCTTGAAGGACGGGATGCCGTAGACCAGCAGGCCGCCAGCGCGGTCGTAACGGTCGTAGATGGTCACCTTGTAACCCAGCGTGCGCAGGCGGTCGGCGGCGGCGATGCCGGCCGGGCCGGCGCCGATGATGCCGATGCTCTGGGCGCGTTCGACTTCCGGCACGATCGGTTCGATCCAACCATTCTCAAACGCGGTGTCGTTGATGTAGCGTTCGACGGCGCCGATGGTGACGTTTTCCCAGCCCGACTGCTCAAGCACGCACGAGCCTTCGCACAGGCGGTCCTGCGGGCAAATGCGGCCGCAGATTTCCGGCAGGGTCGAGGTCTCCGACGACAGGCGATAGGCTTCCTCGAGGCGGCCTTCGGCGGTCAGGCGCAGCCAGTCGGGGATGTTGTTCTGCAGCGGGCAGCCATGCTGGCAGAAGGGGACGCCGCATTGCGCGCAGCGCGATGCCTGGTGCGAAGCATCGAGCGGTTTGAAGTCGGCATAGATTTCGTTGAAGTTGCCGACGCGTGTCTTCGCGTCCGACTTCTTCGGCGTTTTCTTGACCTCGACCACAAAACGGTTGGTTTCGCCCGTCATACCTTTACTACCTTCTGCATCGCATCTCTGCGCACTCATGCCGGAACCCCCGGCCGGGTTCCGCGCCGGCTTTAAAAGGCAAAAGCCCGCGCGGGGAAAGTCAAATTGTCGCCAACGCCGCCGTTTTAGCACGGATAGCCTTGGATTTTCAGCCTTTGATCGTAACGCACCTGCCAATTTGCGTTACCAAATGTGTAGACCTCTTAACGCACGAACCCCCTCGGACGCTTGGAAGCGCGAGGGGGAGACCGTTTTCCGTCCTGTGTAGGGCCTGCTAAGCTATCCGTGCAGGCTCTCCCCATGTTGCGACATATCGAGGCCTTCGATCTCCTCTTCCTCTGTTACCCGCAGGCCTGTTGTGTACTTGCAGATCATCAGGATGACGAAGGTGACCACCGCGCTCCAGGCAATGACGGCCACCAGGCCGCCGAACTGTTTGAGCAGCGAGGCGCCAGCGCCGGCCGAATTGATCGCCGGGTCGGCGAACACGGCGGTCAGCAGGGCGCCGAAGAAACCGCCGACGGCATGGACGCCGAAGGCGTCGAGACTGTCATCGTACTTGAACATGTTCTTCACGTAGGTCGTGGAGATGTAGCAGATCGGGCCGGTGATCAGGCCGATCAGCAACGCACCCGTCGGGTTCACAAAGCCCGCCGCCGGGGTGATGGCGACCAGACCGGCAACCATGCCCGACACCATGCCGAGCAGGGTCGGCTGCTTACGCTCGACCCATTCCGGCACGATCCAGCCGATCGCCCCGGTCATGGTGGCGATGATGGTGTTCAGCGCGGCCACCGAAGCCAAGGCGTCGGCCTTCCATTCGGAGCCGGCGTTGAAGCCCAGCCAGCCGACCAGCAGCATCGACGCGCCCATCAAGGTCAGGCTGAGGTTGTGCGGCGCCATGTTGTCGCGGCCGAAGCCCTTGCGCTTGCCGACGACCAGACAGGCCACCAGGCCGGCGACACCGGAATTGACGTGGACCACGGCGCCGCCGGCGAAATCGAGGACGCCCCATTTGCCAAGGAACCCGCCACCCCACACCCAATGGCAGACCGGCGCGTAGACCAGAAGGCTCCACAACGCCATGAACAGGATAAAGGCAGAGAACTTGATCCGTTCGACGATCGACCCGGCGATCAGGGCCGGCGTGATGATGGCGAACGTCATCTGGTAGGCAACCCACAGATATTCCGGCAATTGCGGCGCGGCGGAATAGGCCGTGTCCAGCCGCACGCCATGCAGCAGGGCGGCATCGAAGCCGCCGATAAACGCGTTGCTCGTTCCGCCACCGACCCCGAAGGCCAGCGAATAGTCGATCAGGATCCACATCACCGACGCCACCACGGTGACGGCGACCGACTGGGCCAGGGTCGACAGCAGGTTCTTGCGGCGGACCATGCCGCCATAGAACAATGCCACGCCCGGCAAAGTCATGAACAGAACCAACGCCGTGGCCACGATCATCCACGCCGTGTCGCCGCTGTTCAGGGCGAGCGGCGCCTGATGCGCCAGCAGATGCGGCGCCGCCGGCACTGCGGCGACGGCCTGAGCGCTGCTGCTGGCAATGGCACTGACTGGGGCAACCGTCATGGCTGTCTGCAAGTCCTTATTGTCTGAAAGGGGTGTGCGCCCGCGCCCCATATCGCAGACGCGAAATGTGACGCTTTCAAGACCTCACATAACCGGAAATGTTCTGTTTTGAAAGCGGGTTTTTTGCGCGACGGCAATTAACTTTCGGAAGTTTTCCGAAGACTTGCGGTTTTTGGCGGTTGCGCCGCCGCGTTTCACTTGGCCGGTACGGACCAAACCTTGCCGGCGCCGCGTTCGGCGATCCACAAGATGTTGCCCGACGGCTCGACCGCGGTCGGCGTAGTAAGGCCGTCCTTGAGCGCCTTCACATGGGCGATATCGCCGTCAATCGTCAACGCGTCGATCTTGCCGGTCGCGTTTTCGGCGAGATACAACACGCCATTGGCGGCGCGCATGCCGTCCGGCCCTTTGACCGGCGCATCCATCCAGATATCGACCGGCGTCCCCGGCTTGCCCGTTGCGTCGACCGGAATGCGGTACAGCTTGTTGAACCAGACATTGTTGACGTACAGCACACCGTTCAGGAAGGTAATGCCGTCGATGCCGGCCAGCACACGGTTCTCGAGATAGAGGTCGGCCGTCGTCGCCCCCGCCGCCAGGCGGTAGATCTTGCTGTTGGCCGTATCTGTGACGTAGAGCGCTTTATCCGGGCCGACGGCCATGTCGTTGCAGGTCGAATTGTCGCCCGGCAGGTTCCAGCGCAGCTTTTCCTTCCCCGTGCTCAGGTCGAAGCCGCGCAGGGTCGAATGCCTCTGGGCCGGCTTGGTATCGGGCACCGGCGTCAGTTGGCAGGCCCACAGGGTATTGCTCGCCCCGTCGGCCAGCTGCCCGAGGAAAGAGCTGGTTGGCGCTTCGCTCGAGACGTCGACGAACACCTCGGCAGTGTTGCCGCCAGCCTTGATCTTGTAGATGAAGGGTGAGCTGGCGCTGCCGACCAGCACGTCGCCGTTGGGCGCGGCGGTCAGGCTTTCCGGCGACGACTTGGCGTCATGGATCAGCACTTCGGCGGCCATGGCCGCAGGAGCGGTCAGAGCCAGGACACAAGCCAATGTAACGCTCGATATACGGATCATGACACCCTCCTCGGTTTGCGGAGGGTTATAGCCGATCCGGTGTCTTATTGCCTACCCCTTGAAGCTGGAAACTGCTGAAATGATCAGGTCCTGGGTCTCGGCGTTCAGGTACGGGCTGAACGGCAGGCTGATCACCTTGGCCGCCTTGGCTTCGGACACCTTGAGATCGCCCGTGCCTGACTTGAACATTGCATAGCCCGGTTGCTGGTGCAGAGGGATCGGATAATAGACGGCCGTCGGAATGCCCTGCTGGCGCAGATAGGCCTGCAAGCCGTCGCGGTTGTCGTGCTCGATGGTATATTGCGCCCAGGTCGAGATATAGCCCGGCTTGACGTAGGGCACCGACGCCACGACCTCCTTGAGCTTGTCGTTGTAGCGCGCCGCCACCTTCTGACGCATGGCAATTTCCTCGCCGAAAATGTTCAGCTTCTCGATCAGCACCGCCGCCTGGATGGTGTCCAGGCGCGAGTTCATGCCGACACGGACATTGAGATACTTGGCCTCGTGCGTATAGTTCATGGTCGCCGCATCGGTCGGCGTGGCGCCGCCGTGCACGCGGAACGACACCATGCGTTCCATCAGCGCATCGTCGTTCGTGACGACAGCCCCACCGTCGCCGTAGCAGCCGAGCGGCTTGGCCGGATAGAAGCTGGTCGCCGTCGCCACGCACCATTCGAGCGGATGCTTGCCGTCGACGGTGCAGCCGAAGCCCTGCGCCGAATCGCAGATCAGGTGCAGGCTGTGCTTCTTGGCGATTTCCGACAAGGCCGGATAGTCGGCCGGCTGGCCGAACAGGTCGACGGCGACGATGGCGGCGGGCTTCAGCCGGCCCTCTTTCTTCACCGCCTCGATGGCGGCATCGAGCTTGGCCGGATCGAGATTGTAGGTTTGGGCGTCGATATCGACAAACACCGGCTCGGCGCCGGTCATCGGCACCACTTCGGCCGTGGCGACGAAGGTAAAGGCCGGGACGAATACGGCATCGCCTTTACCGACACCCAGGCCGAGCAGGATCAGCTCGATGGCGTCGGTGCCGTTGGCGCACGACAGGCAATGCTTCGACTTGGCGAAGCCCGTCATATTAGCTTCGAATGTCTTGACCTCCGGACCCATGATATAGGCGCCGTGTTCCAGCACCTTGATGACCGCGCTCTGGATGGCGCCGCCGATGCGTTGACGCTGGGTGCCGAGGTCGATAAACGGAATAGCCATGGGAGGAGCTCGCTGAAAATGAGGGCTTCAAAAATGGGTCGTGGTTTGCCTTTAGGCATCTCGCACCCGCAATGCATCTCAAATGGCATTACCCAAAGTTTCTAAGGCTTAGGTTAATTCGCTTTTTCGGATGACTTTGCCTATTTGTCTGAGTATATAAACGCCATCACAGGCGTCTTGTGACCGCTAACATTGCGGTCTATAGAGCCCGCCAGCTGCCAGATATTCAAGGAGACGACGTCATGACGGTCAAAGGCAATCTGATCAACGGGGAGTGGGTCACCACCAGCGCCACTTTCAACGACATCAACCCGTCCGACACCAATGACGTGATCGGCGTCTATGCCCGCGCCGGTGAAGCCGAGGTCAAGGCCGCCATCGCCGCCGCCCGCGAGGCCTTCAAGACCTGGCAGTTTTCGACGCCGCAACAACGCTTCGACATCCTCGACGCCGCCGGTTCCGAAATCCTGGCCCGCAAGGCCGAACTCGGCGCGCTGCTGTCGCGCGAGGAAGGCAAGACCCTGCCGGAAGGCATCGGCGAAGTCACCCGCGCCGGCCACATCATGAAGTTCTTTGCCGGAGAAGCCCTGCGCGCCCACGGTGAAGTGCTGGATTCCGTCCGTCCCAACGTCAAGGTCGAGATCACCCGCGAACCGGTCGGCGTGATCGGCCTGATCTGTCCGTGGAACTTCCCCATCGCTATCCCGGCGTGGAAGATCGCCCCGGCCATCGCTTTCGGCAATACGGTGGTGTGCAAGCCGGCCGACCTGACGCCGGGCTGCGCCTGGGAACTGGCCGACATCCTCAACCGCGCCGGCCTGCCCAAGGGCGTGCTCAATGTCGTCTTCGCCCGCGGTTCGGCCGCCGGTCCGCTGATGATCGACGGCTGCGACGCCATCTCGTTCACCGGCTCGGTCGCCACCGGCCAGAGCGTGCGCAACGCCGCCGTCGCCAAGGGCAAGCGCGTCCAGTGCGAAATGGGCGGCAAGAACCCGGTCGTCGTGCTCGATGACGCCGATCTGGACAACGCCGTCAACTCGGTGCTGAACTCGTCCTTCTTCTCGACCGGCCACCGCTGCACGGCGTCGTCGCGCATCATCGTCACCGAAGGCATCGCCGATAAGTTCGTCGCAGCCCTGGCCGCCGCCACCAAGGCGATCAAGGTCGGCGACAGCCGCGCCGAAGGTGTCCAGATGGGCCCGATCGCCAGCCAGGAACAGCTCGACATCGCCCGCGACGCCGTCGCCAAGGCCAAGTCGGAAGGCGGCGTGGTGCTGACCGGCGGCGAGGACCTGACCTTCGGCACGCCGGGCTACTATTACGCCCCGACCCTGATCGACAAGACCACCTCGGCCATGACCATCAACACCGAGGAAGTCTTCGGCCCCGTCGCCGCCGTCATCCGCGTCAAGGACCTGGAAGAAGCCATCAAGGTGGCCAACGACACCGAATTCGGCCTGTCGGCGGGCATCTGCACCAAATCGCTTAAGGCCGCAGAGACCTTCAAGCGCCGCTCGGAAGCCGGCATGGTGATGGTCAACCTGCCGACGGCGGGCGTCGACTACCACGTCCCGTTCGGCGGCCGGAAGGGCTCGAGCTTCGGCCCGCGCGAACAGGGCGCCTACGCCAAGGAGTTCTACACCATCGTCAAGACCGCCTATCAGATGGCGCTCTGATTAAAGACTGAAGAAACGGAAAACGGCGCCTCAATCGAGGCGCCGTTTTTCATGCCACCGACGTTTCCCATTCGCCGCGCATCCCAACCACCTCGGCCAGCGGGCGCGGCTTGCTGAAATAGAAGCCCTGCAGGTGCTGGCAGCCGGCCAGGCGCAGCAGGCGGACATGCTCTTCGGTCTCGACGCCTTCGGCCGTCACTTCAATCGACAGCGCATTGGCAATGCTGACCGTCCCGGCCACCAAAGCGGCCGCCTGCGGATCGCGGTCGACCAGCCCGGCCAGCGACTTGTCGATCTTGATCTTGTCGAAGTCGTAGCGGCGCAGGTAACCGATGCTCGAATAGCCAGTGCCGAAATCATCCAGCGCCATCGACACGCCGAGTCCCTTCAACGTTTTGATCGCCGCGATGGCCCGGTCCGGATTTTCAATCAGATAGCCCTCTGTGACTTCCAGCTCCAGCCGCTCGACCGGGAAGCCGGTGGCCTTGAGAATACTGCCGACCTTGTGCTCGAAATCGGGATCGCGGAACTGAGCCGGCGAGATATTGACGCTCAGCTTCAGGTCCGGCACCGCCTTCAGATCGGCGCATGCCTTTTTCAACACGAACTGGCCAAGCGGATGAATCAGGCCGCTGGTCTCGGCGATGGAAATGAACTGGTCGGGCCCCAGAGGCCCGCCCGGCCGGCCCGGCCAACGCACCAGCGCCTCGACCGCCACGACCGCCTGGCTGCGCGCATCGAGGATCGGTTGGTACAGCACGTCGAATTCGCTGCGTAACAGGCCTTCGCGGATACCGGTCTCGATATCCTGGTTGTGCAGCCGCACGGCGTCAAGTTTGGCGTCGTAACGGGTGATCCGCCCCTTGCCGGTCGATTTGGAATGGTACATCGCCATATCGGCGCGACGGAACAGTTCCTGGCTCGACACTTCGTTCAGGTCGGCTGAGGCGATGCCAATCGAGGCGCCGATCTGGATGGTGCGCTCGCCGATGCGGATCGGCGCGTGCAGGAAATTCAGCGCCGACTTGGCGAAGGCATTGCAAGCCGCGTCGGCGTCCTGGCCACCGACCAGCAGGGCGAATTCATCGCCGCCGAGCCGCGCCAGCATACCGCGTTCCGGAATGCGTGCTTTCAGGGCGTCGGCGACGATGCAGATGAGCTTATCGCCGGTGTCGTGGCCATAGATGTCATTGACGTCCTTAAAGCCGTCGAGGTCGATAAACACTACGGTCCTCTGCGGGCTGGACTTGCCTTTTCCGGCTTTTTCCAGCCGTTCGTACAAAGCGCGCCGGTTGGGCAGCCCGCTCAGGCCGTCGGTCAGGGCCGTGGTGTGGGCCAGCTTCTCGCTCTTGCCCAGCTTGTGCAGACTGTAACCACTCACGCCGACGAACATCAGGATCAACAGGCCGCCGACCACGGTAATGCGCTGGATACGTGGCGCCGCCGCACGGGCCGCCTCGACACCCGGGAGGCGCGGCGTCCAGCTTAGCCAGGCCACCGCCTGCCCGTCGGCGCCGGTTAGCGACAGATTCGGCCCCTTGGCGGGTTTGAGATTATTTAACGCCAACCCCTTGATGCGGAAAGTACGCGTCATCCCGGCAACCGCCGACGGCGAGATATGCCGCGTCATGATCAGGTAGCGGCGCTCGGCGCCCTTGGGCGTGAACGTGCCGGTTGAGGGCCGGATCAGGTTGAGACCGACCACGGCCGGACCATAGGCGGTCCGCGTCAGGCCGACGACCGGATCGCCCCC
>CAYULN010000182.1:0-12425 GCA_964445605.1 uncultured Caulobacteraceae bacterium
AATATCCGCGACAAGCTGGCCTATGGCCTGATCGACGCGGCCCATATCCTGGCGCCGATGCCATTTGCCGCAGCACTCGGCCTTGGGCCCTCGATGGGCCGGATCATCGCGCCGATGGCCATGGGCGCCAACGGCAATGCCGTCGTGGTGTCGGCGGCCCTGAAGGCACGGCTCGACGAACACGGCGCGCCACCGGGCCTGAGAGGCTCGGCGCGCATGCTGGCGCGCGAGGTCGAGCGGCGGCGCAAGGCCGGCATCGGCCGTCTCGTCTTCGCCGTGCCGTTCACCTGGTCGCCGCACCATTTCGTGCTGCGTCACTGGGTGGAATCGGCGGGCCTCGATCCCGAGCATCAGATCCAGTGGATCGTCGTGCCGCCGTCGCGCATGGCCGACATGCTCAAGGACCGGGTCATCGACGGCTTCTGCTCGGGTTCGCCCTGGCCGCAGACGGCGCAGTTGAACGGCGAAGGCCAGATCCTGTTCGCCGACCCCGAATATTGGAGCCTGAAACCGGAAAAGGTACTCGGCGTGCGCGCCGCCTGGGCCGAGGCCAATCCGGAGGCCGGCGTCGGCCTGACCCGCGCTCTGTTGCGGGCCGGGATTTGGGCGGCGGACGAGGCCAATCTCGAGGACCTGATCCGCATCCTGGCGCGGCGTTCCTACGTCAACGCCCCGTGGCGGGCCATCGAAACCGCCCTGGGCGAGCATGGTCCCGGTTTGGCCGGGTCGGGCTTCACCCTCGATCCGCAGACCGCCACCTTCCCGTGGATCAGCCATGCCAAGTGGTTCCTCGGCCAGATGGTCAAGTGGGGCTGGCTGACGCCCGACCACGATTTCGACCAGTTGGCGCGACACGTCTATCGGCCGGACCTGTGGCGGGAAGCGGCTGCCCCGTTGGGCCTCAATCTGCCGGCGCAGGACGAAAAGGATGAAGGCGGCCACACCGGACCGTGGCCCCTGCCCGCCAAGCCGGAAGCCATCGCGATGCCGGCCAACGCTTTCTTCGACGGCGGGCTGTTCCGTTGCGGACAAAATGCCCAGGCCATGTAATTTCATTTGAAACGTGTTGGCAGGGTTGCCAATTAAGATGCTTTGTGCCCGTAAATGCCGTCAAACACGAAACTTTTGTGACAATTTTGCAGCGCCGCATTTACGCAACGCGAAAATGCCTTGAAATTTCGGACTTTCTGGATTGACGAAAATTCCGGCCTGATCAAACCTTTCGCATATGCGGTCATGAATGGCCGCCGGAATTCAGCCTTGACTGCGCCAATGGCGGCGTTGCCGGGGCTTTCACATGGACAACGACGTCTCAGGTTCGCCGCCTCTCCCGCGGCTGCTTGGGGCGTCTTTTTTTTGGTTTATTTGCAAGGGGATAGACGGTGGCAGTAAAACACAGAGTTTGGTTATCGGGCGCGGCGGCCTGCGCCATGATGACAGCGGCGGCCGGTGCGCACGCCGAGGATACGGTCAGCGATGCCCTGGCGGCTTCGAAGCCGATCGTGGAATCGAGCCTGCGCTATGAGCATGTGCAGCAACAGGGTTTCACCGTCGATGCGGATGCTCTCACCTGGCGCAATCGGGTCGGCTTCCAGACCGGCACATTCAAGAATCTCACGGCGCTGGTCGAACTGGAAAACGTCCAGGCCCTCGAAGCCAATTACAATTCGACCCTGAACGGCAAGACAACCTTCCCGACCGTCACCGACCCGAAGGTGACCGAGATCAACCGCGCCCAGATCGCCTGGACGCCGAACGAGACGACAACCCTGACGCTCGGGCGGCAGCGGATCATCCTCGACGATGCCCGCTTTATCGGCAATGTCGGCTGGCGGCAGGACGAGCAGACCTTCGACGCGGTGCGGCTGGATACGACCCTGTGGCGGGTCAAGCTGACCGCCGCCTATCTCGGGCGCGTCAACCGAGTCGTCGCCGACGCCAAGGACTGGCATTCCAATTCGTACCTGTTCAATGCCAGCTACAGCGTGTCGGAAGCCCTGAAATTCACAGCCTTCGATTATGCCCTGAAGTTCTCGACCGCCGCCACGGCGCCGGTCGCCGCCGACGCCGTCAACGCGGCCGCGTCGTCAGTCAATATCACCGGCCTGCGCACCTACGGCAGCGACTGGGTCGGCGCCTTCAAGCTCGGCTATGTCGCCCAGTATGCCTCGGAGAAGAACTTCGGCGCCAACCCGGCCAAGTTCAAGCTCAGCGAGATCATGTGGGAAGGCAACGCCACCTACGACATCTATACCTTCAAACTCAATTTCGAGGCGTTGCAGGGCAACGGCACGGTCGGTTTCGTCACGCCGCTCGGCACGGTGCACGGCTTCCAGGGCTTCGCCGACGTGTTTTCGGCGACCGGCGGCAACAAGACCTTCGTCAACGGCATCGACGACCTGAGCTATTCGTTCGTCATCGCCGGGCACACCAAGCCGTGGGCACCCTATTTCATGAATCCGACCGTGACCGTGGTCTATCACGACCTGTCGACCGACCGGCTGGATCAAGCCATCGGCAAGGAGTGGGACGGCGTCCTGCTGTTCGGCATCACCAAGAACCTGACCTGCATGTTGAAATATGCCGACTTCGAGCGGGCCGCCGCCACCATGCCGGCGTCGCGCACCAAGACCTGGCTGATGTTCCAGTACAAGCTTTGATCGGAAAAGGATTTAATGACCATGACTGACTCCCAGAAACCCTCCGGTCTCAGCCGCCGCCAGGCCCTGTTCGGCGCCGCCGGCACCTTGGCCGCCGCCCACGCTCTTCTTCCAGGTGGGGCGTTCGCGGCGGGCAAGGGCCCGGAAACCTCGGCCGCCAAACTCGGCTTCATTGCCCTTACCGACTCGTCGCCGCTGATCATCGCCAAGGAGCGCGGCCTGTTCGCCAAGTACGGCATGCCGGACGTCGAGGTGCTCAAGCAGGCCTCGTGGGGCGCCGTGCGCGACAATCTGGTGCTCGGCTCCCAGGGCGGCGGCATCGACGGCAGCCACATCCTGACGCCCCTGCCCTACCTGATCACCACCGGCCAGGCGGCCAAGGCCACCCCGATGTATATCCTGGCCCGCCTCAACCTCAACGGCCAGGCGATCAGCGTCGGCAACGACCTGAAGAACGTCCAGGTCGGGCTCAACGCCGCGCCGCTCAAGGCCAAGTTCGCCCAGATGAAGGCGGCCGGAAACCTGGCCAAGGTGGCCATGACCTTCCGCGGTGGCACGCACGACCTGTGGATCCGCTACTGGCTGGCGGCGGGCGGGGTCAATCCCGACACCGACTGTTCGACCATCGTCATCCCGCCGGCGCAGATGGTCGCCAACCTGAAGTCCGGCACGCAGGACGCCTTCTGTGTTGGCGAACCCTGGGGCGGCCAGACCGTCGATCAGAAGATCGGTTACACCGCCACCACGACGTCGGAAATCTGGATGAACCATCCGGAAAAGGCTCTGGGCATGCGCGCCGACTGGGTCGACAAGCACCCGAACGCCGCCAAGGCGCTGATCGCCGCCACCATGGAGGCGCAAATGTGGTGCGAGAAGAACCGCGCCGCCATGTGCGCCATCTCGGCCGGCCGGCAATATATCAACGTACCGATCAACGACATCGTGCCGCGCCTGCAGGGGACCATCGATTACGGCGACGGCCGCAAAGTCACCAACAGCCCGCACATCATGAAGTTCTGGTCGGACTTCGCGGCGTTTCCGTTCAAGTCGCACGACGCCTGGTTCATCACCGAGAACAAGCGCTGGGGCAATTTCGACAGCGGCCTCGACACCATGGCTTTGGTCAACAAGGTCAACCGGGCCGACATGTGGCGCGAAGTGGCCAAGCAGTACGGCATCCCGATGCCGGCCAGCGACTCGCGCGGCGTCGAGAAGTTCTTCGACGGCAAGGTGTTCGATCCGGCCAATCCGGACGCCTATCTGGCCAGCCAGCCGATCAAGAAGCTCGCTTAAATACTCTGGTCCCTTCCTACCGCCCGGCAAGGAAGGGACTTCTTTTTCAAAGGCTCCTTCATGCCCTTCGATTTTATGAGAAAACCCGTGGCCCAGTCCTCGCCTCCGCCTGAGATTGACCGTTCGGCCCTGCTGAACGCCGCACAGAAGAAACAGATCGAGGCGGCCCGGCTGAAAAAAGGCATGGACCGCGTTTCGACCGTCCTGCTGCCGGTGCTGACCATCGCCGCCGTGCTCGGCGTCTGGGAAGCGTCGGCGCGCACCTTTCCCGGCGGCCTGCCCGGTCCGACCCAGGTGTGGAGCGACTCGCAGGAACTGATCACCAATCCGTTCTTCGACCGCGGCGGCGTCGACAAGGGCCTGTTCTGGCACGTCTTGACGTCTTTAAGCCGCGTCGGCATCGGCTTTTCGGCGGCGGCGATTGTCGGCGTGCTGGTCGGCGCCTTCATCGGTACGGTCGGCTGGGCGCGCAAGGGGTTCGACCCGATGATCCAGGTGCTGCGCACCGTGCCGCCGCTGGCCTGGCTGCCGATCTCGCTGGCCATGCTGCGCGAGGCCCAGCCATCGGCACTGTTCGTCATCTTCGTCACTTCGATCTGGCCGATCGTCATCAACACGGCGGTGGGCGTACGCAATATCCCACAGGACTACATCAATGTGGCGCGCGTGCTGCGGCTGCATCCGGTCGAATATTTCTTCAAGATCATGCTGCCGGCCGCCACGCCGCATATCTTCACCGGCCTGCGCATCGGTGTCGGCATGAGCTGGCTGGCCATCGTCGCCTCGGAGATGCTGCTGGGCGGGGTCGGCATCGGCTTCTTCATCTGGGATCAATACAATTCGTCGCGCATGTCGGACATCATCGTCGCCCTGGCCTATGTCGGGCTGGTCGGGTTCGCGCTCGACCGGATCGTGGCGGGCATTGGTAACTGGGTCTCGCGTGGAACTGCGGCGGATTAAGGAGTAATGGTAATGAAAACCGCTTTGTCCCTGGAAAACGTCTATGTCGACTTCGAGCGCGACGGCGTCATCTCCTCCGTCCTCGACAATGTCTCGCTGAGCGTCAAGGAAGGCGAATATATCTCGATCATCGGCCATTCCGGCTGCGGCAAGTCCACTCTGCTCAATGTGGTGGCGGGCCTGGTGCCTCTGACGCTCGGCGCCGCCCTGGTGGACAACAAGGAGATCGCCGGTCCGGGCCCCGACCGCGCGGTGGTCTTCCAGAACCACTCGCTGCTGCCGTGGATGACGGTCTATGAAAATGTCCGCCTGGCCGTCGACAAGATCTTCGGCCGCCAGGAGCCGATGAGCAAACTGCATGCCCGGGTCATGCGCAATCTCGAGCTGGTCAAGATGACCCATGCCGCCGACAAGCGGCCCGGCGAAATCTCCGGCGGCATGAAGCAGCGCGTCGGCATTGCCCGGGCCCTGGCCATGGAGCCGAAGGTGCTGCTGCTCGATGAACCGTTCGGCGCACTGGACGCCCTGACGCGCGGGCATCTGCAGGATACGGTCATGTCCCTGCACAGCCGCATCAACGCCACCGTGCTGATGATCACCCACGATGTCGATGAAGCCGTGCTGCTGGCCGACCGGGTGGTGATGATGACCAACGGTCCCAAGGCGACTATCGGCAAGATCGTCGACGTCAAATGTCCGCGCCCGCGCAGCCGACTCACCTGCTTCGAGGACCCGGAATTCATCCGTTGCCGGCACGAAATCGTCAGCTTCCTGGAAGCGCACGACCGTGTCGCCAAGCCGGACATGGCGGAAGCATAATCATTCTCCTCCCCACAAGTGGGGAGGAGAATTTAGTCTCAACTCGACGAGTCATATTATTTCATTTGAAACTATCTGCATGTTTTTGAGCGAACAGGGTTAATGGCCGAAAACAGGTCCGAACCGGGGCCATTTGCGTCCTTTTTGCCACACCAATTTTGTGCAGCGCCGCAAAGCCTTCGGTTACCGCATCGCTTTTATTGACGTACTTCGGGTCCGGGGTATCCTCTGACTCAAGCGGTCAATGGCGATCGTCCTCCCCCGGCCTCAGCCGCGCCAGTGAAGGCGCGGCGGGCCACTGAAGACAATGACGTCTCAAGGTTTCTGTTCCCATTGCGGAGCGGGCATCTTGGGACGTTTTTTTTGGCCCCGCGCCACGGACAGTACGATGATCAGTAAGGATTTTTTCAAGGCCGGACACGCACCCACCCTGCTTTCCGCCTTCCTCTATTTCGATATGAGTTTCATGGTCTGGGTGATCCTCGGGGCGCTCAGCGTCCAGATCGCCAAGGACCTCGGTCTCTCCCTCGCTGAAATAGGATTGATGGTCGCCTTGCCGATCCTGGCCGGCGCGGGCTTACGCATCGTCTACGGAGTGATGGTCGATCATATCGGCCCGAAAAAGACCGGCCTGGTCGCCCAGTCGATCGTCATCTGCGGCCTGCTGCTGGCCTGGGCTCTGCATATCAACAGCTTCCCGGCCGTCCTGGCCATGGGCATCGTGCTGGGCATGGCCGGCGCGTCGTTCGCCGTCGCCCTCCCCCTCGCTTCACGCTGGTATCCGCCGAAATATCAAGGCATCGCGCTCGGCATCGCCGGCGCCGGCAATTCCGGCACCGTGTTCGCGTCCTTGTTTGCGCCAACCCTGGCCAAGATGTTCGGCTGGCAGGCGGTGTTCGGCCTGGTCGCCCTGCCGCTGATCGCCGTTTTTGTCGTCTATTTGCTCCTGGCCAAGGATTCGCCCGAGCAGCCGCCGGCCAAGACCGCCGCGCAGTATGCCCGCATCCTCAAGGAGCCCGATGCCTGGTGGTTCATGCTGTTCTACGGCGTCACCTTCGGCGGTTTCGTCGGCCTGTCGTCGTCGCTCAACGTCTATTTCAACAGCGAATATGGCCTGGACCCGATCGTCGCCGGTTTTTTCACCGCGGCCTGCGTCTTCGTCGGCTCGCTGGTCCGGCCGGTAGGCGGCACCATCGCCGACCGCATCGGCGGCATCCGTACCCTGAGCGTCATGTACAGCGTCGCCGGCCTGGCCCTGATCGTCCTGAGCTTCAAGATGCCGTCCGTCTGGGGGGCCGTCGCCATCCTGATCGTCGGCATGGGCGCGCTCGGCATGGGCAATGGCGCGGTCTTCCAACTGGTGCCGCAACGCTTCCGCCATGAGATGGGCATCATGACCGGCCTGGTCGGCGCCTTCGGCGGGGTCGGCGGTTTCTATCTCGCCGCGTCGCTCGGCCTGTCCAAGCAGACCACCGGTTCCTACCAGTTCGGCCTGATCGGTTTTGCCTTTCTCGCCCTCGTCGCCCTCGTCGGCCTGACCTTCATCAAGAAGAAATGGCGGACCACCTGGGGCGCCCTGTCCGGCAACTCGGTCAAGATCTGAGGAGTACGCATATGTTCGAATCTTCATCTTCCAAGGAAAAGATCGTCGTCATCGGTGCCGGCATGGCCGGCGGCCGGATCGTCGAAGAGATACTGAAGCGTGACGACAGCCGCTTCGACATCTCGATCATCGGCGCCGAAACCCTGCCGACCTATGACCGCATCCAGCTGTCGCCGGTGCTGGCGGGCGAAAAGAGCTTCGACCAGATCGTCACCCACAGCCAGGACTGGTACGACAGCAACGGCGTCAAGACGCACTTCGGTTACTGGGTGCAGTCGATCGATGCTGGCGCGAAGTTCGTCACCCTCCACGACGGTCAGACCATTGCTTACGACAAGCTGATCCTGGCCATGGGTTCGGATCCGATCCGCCTGCCCCTGCCCGGCGCCGATCTGCCGGGCGTGGTCGCCTTCCGCGACCTGCAGGACGTCGACATGATGCAGACGGCGGCGGAGCGCGGCGGCGACGCCGTGGTCATCGGCGGCGGCCTGCTCGGACTCGAAGCCGCCTACGGCCTGGCCAAGCGCGGCATGAAGGCGACCGTCATTCACCTGGTCGACGTGCTGATGGAACGGCAGTTGGACGAAGCGGCCGGGCGCCTGCTGGAAAAGGCGCTGCAGGAACGCGGCGTCCAATCGATTTTGAACGCCCAGTCCGAGGCCATCGTCGGTGAAACCCGCGTCGAAGGCCTGAAGCTCAAGGACGGGCGCGTCATCCCGGCGTCGCTGCTGGTCATGGCCGTCGGTATTCGGCCGCATGTCGAGCCGGCCAAGTCGTCGGGTCTGCTGGTCGAGCGCGGCATCGTGGTCGACGACCAGATGCGCACCTCCGATCCGGACATTTTCGCGGTCGGCGAATGCGCCCAGCACCGCGGTCAGTGCTACGGCCTGGTGGCGCCGATCTGGGAGATGTGCCGGACCCTGGCCGACGTGCTGACCGAAAAGAATATCGACAGCGAGTATCATGGCTCGTCGCTGGCCACCCGCCTGAAGGTTTCCGGCGTCGATCTCTATTCGGCCGGACAATTCTCGGGTGGCGAAGGCTGCGAAGACATTGTCTTCCGCGACCCCGGACGCGGCGTCTATAAACGCATCGTCATCAAGGACGACAAGCTGGTCGGCACCGTGCTGTTCGGCGAGGCGGCCGACGGCGGCTGGTATTTCGACCTGATGAAGAAGGGCGAGGATATCGCGCCGATCCGCGATACCCTGATCTTCGGCCAGGCCGTCACGCATGCCCTGGCCGGCCAGGACCCTTCTAGCGCCGTTGCAGCATGGCCCGACGACACCGAAGTGTGCGGCTGCAATGGCGTATCCAAGGGCCAGGTCGTCGCCTCGATCCAGGCGGGCAACGACAATCTCGACAAGGTGCGCGGCCATTGCAAGGCGTCGGCGTCGTGCGGGTCGTGCACCGGCATCGTCGAAAGCCTGCTGAAATGTACTCTGGGCGACGGCTTCAAGGCCCAGACCGGCCCGAAGGCGATGTGCAAATGCACCGAGCACGGCCACCAGCACGTGCGCAAGACGATTGTCGAATGGGACCTCAAGACCATTCCGGACGTCATGCAGGCGTTGAAATGGACGACGCCCGACGGCTGTTCGTCGTGCCGGCCGGCGCTCAACTACTACCTGCTGTGCGCCTGGCCGCGCGACTACAAGGACGATCCGCGTTCGCGCTTCGTCAATGAGCGCAACCACGCCAATATCCAGAAGGACGGCACCTACTCCGTCGTACCGCGCATGTGGGGCGGCATCACCTCGGCCAAGGAACTGCGCGCCATCGCCGACGTGGTCGACAAGTTCAACGTGCCGATGGTCAAGGTGACCGGCGGCCAGCGCCTCGACCTGTTCGGCGTCAAGAAGGAAGACCTGCCCGCCGTGTGGGCCGATCTCAACGCTGCCGGCATGGTGTCGGGCCACGCCTATGCCAAGGCCCTGCGCACGGTGAAGACCTGCGTCGGTTCGGAATGGTGCCGCTTCGGCACCCAGGACTCGACCGGCCTGGGTGTGAAATTGGAGCAGGCGACGTGGGGCAGCTACATGCCGCACAAGTTCAAGATGGCGGTGTCCGGTTGCCCGCGCAACTGCGCCGAGGCGACCATCAAGGACGTCGGCGTCATCTGCGTCGACAGCGGCTATGAGATCCAGGTCGGCGGCAACGGCGGCATCCACCTGCGCGGCACCGAGTTGCTGGTCAAGGTGGCGACTGAAGCCGAGGCGCTCGATTGGACCATGGCCTTTGTCCAGTTCTATCGCGAAGACGCGTTCTACCTGGAACGCACCGCGCCGTGGATCGAACGCATCGGCCTGCAAGCCGTCAAGGATGCCCTGGCTGAGGAAGAGGCCCGCAAGGGCTTCATCGAACGCTTCCTGGAAAGCCAGTCGGTCTACCAGGTCGATCCGTGGGCCGAACACGCGCCGAAATCCGAACCCGCCAAGGTGTTCTCGCCGCTCGCCGACCTGCGCGAGGGCGTCAGCCAAGATAGTCTCAAGGAACCTGCAGAATGAATGCCAATGTGACGATCAACTGGGTGGATGTCGGCGCCATGGCCGAAGTGGCGCGGCAAAGCGCCCGCCGCGTTGAAACCGCGCTGGGCGCCATCGCCGTCTTCCGCACCGTAGCGGACGAATATTATGCCGTTTTCGACAAGTGTCCGCACAAGGGCGGGCCTCTGTCTGAAGGCATCGTCCACGGCCGCGCCATTGCCTGTCCGCTGCACAACTGGGCCATCTCGCTGGAAAGCGGCGAAGCCCTGGGCGCCGACGCCGGTAAGGGCTGTACGCCGACCGTCCCGGTCCAGACCAAGGACGGCCGCATTTTCCTCGGCCTGCCGATCTAGCCCCGCTCGCCCCCACACGGGAAGCGAAGGAAAGCCAGAGTTGGAACGATTGTTGATGCCCCGCGACGCCGCCCCCGATACCGAGATCATCAAGACCACCTGCCCCTATTGCGGGGTCGGTTGTGGGGTCGAGGCGACGCGGTCGGGCGCGCGCGGCCTGGCGGTCAAGGGTGACGGCGAACACCCGGCCAATACCGGGCGGCTGTGCTCCAAGGGCACGGCACTCGGCAATACCTTCGGCCTGCAAGGGCGGTTATTGCAGCCGAAGATGCGCCGGCATGGCATCCTTGAAACCGTGACCTGGGACGAAGCGGTCGATACGGTCGCCCAGAAATTCAACGCCATCATCGCCGAGTACGGCCCGGACGCCGTCGCCTTTTATGTCTCCGGCCAGTTGCTGACCGAGGACTATTACGCCGTCAATAAGCTGGCCAAGGGCTATATCGGCACGGCCAATGTCGACACCAATTCGCGCCTGTGCATGTCTTCGGCGGTGGCGGCGCATAAGCTGGCGTTCGGCGCCGACCTGGTGCCAGCGGTCTATGACGACGTCACCGACGCCGACCTGCTGGTCTTTTCCGGCCACAACGCCGCCTGGACGCATCCGGTGCTGTATCGGCGGCTGGATAACCGCGAAGGCCAGATGCGCGTCTGCATCGACCCCAAGCGCACCGACACGGCCAAGGCGTGCGACCTGCACCTGATGATCAAGCCGCAGACCGACGTACGGCTGTGGAACGGGCTATGCGCCTATCTGATCGGCCGCAATGCGCTGGATCACGACTTTATCGACCGGCATACCGAGGGCTTTTCGCGGCTGTTCGCGTCCTTGAGCGAGGACGACCAGAGCCTGGAAGCCATCGCCGCCGATTGCGGCATCACGATCGCCGACCTGACGCGGTTCTACGAGGCTTTCCGCAAGACACCGAAGACGGTCAGCCTGTTCAGCCAGGGTTCCAACCAATCGTCGCAGGGGGTCGCCAAGGGCCTAAGCCTGATCAACGCCCACCTGTTGTCGGGCAAGATCGGCAAGCCGGGCGCCGCGCCGTTCTCGATCACCGGCCAGCCCAACGCCATGGGCGGCCGCGAGGTCGGCGGGCTGGCCAACATGCTGGCGGCGCATATGGATTTCGACGAAGTGTCGCGTGCCCGCGTGCAACGTTTCTGGGACTCGCCGGTGATCGCGCCCAAGCCGGGCCTGAAGGCCGTCGACATGTTCGAAGCCGCTCGCCAGGGCAAGATCAAGGCAATCTGGATCATGGCGACCAACCCGATGGTCTCTTTGCCGGACACCAACAAGGTACGCGAAGCCCTAGAAGCGTGTGAGCTGGTGGTCGTGTCCGACGTGGTCGAACGCACCGACACCATGGCCTTGGCGCATATCCAGCTGCCGGCGGCGGCCTGGGGCGAGAAGAACGGCACGGTGACCAATTCCGAGCGCGTCATCTCCCGTCAGAGGCCATTGGCGCCCCTGCCCGGCCAGACGCGGCCGGACTGGGCGATCATCGCCGATGTCGCTCGCCGGATGAACAGCTCCTGGGATGCCGCCTTCCGCTGGCAAGGGCCGAACGAGGTATTCGACGAACATGCCCGCCTGACGGCCTTCGACAACGACGGTAAGCGCTTCCTCGACCTCGGCGGCCTGTCGGGCATGGCGCGCGCCGACTACGACAAGATGAGCCCGACGCGCTGGCCTTGCCTCAGAGACGCCGCGCCGGCCGGGCGATTGTTCGCTGACGGCCGGTTCAACACGCCGACGCAGCGCGCCCGGCTGCATCCGGTCAAGCCGACAGGCCCGGCCGAACCGACTACGCCGGAATTGCCGTTCAGCCTGAACACGGCACGCGTGCGAGACCACTGGCACACCCTGACCCGTACCGCCCTGGCGCCGGAACTAAATCGCCATATCGCCGAGCCGATGGTCGACATCCATCCGAAGGACGCGGTGCGGCTCGGTATCCACGACGGGCGGTTGGCGCGGGTGACCACGGCCTATGGTGAGGCGATCCTACGCGCCGCGGTGACGACCGACGTGCGCGAGGGCAATTTGAGCGTGCCGATGCACTGGACGCGGGTGTTCGCACCGAGCGGCCGCTCGAACCAGATGGTTAATCCGGCGGTGGACAAGATTTCCGGACAACCGGAATTCAAACATACGCCGGCAACTATTTCTGCCTATTTGGAAACGTGGCATGGCTTTGTCCTGTTGGGCCACGGCGAGGATCAACCCGACGAACTCAGCGACGAACTG